>JAFAZK010000085.1 GCA_019239825.1 Verrucomicrobiota bacterium
GTCTAAACGAGCTGTAAGCCTCGCTGGTACACAGATTGCGTCCACACAAAAGACACGAGACGATCCTTAGCGTTTCCGATCAAGACGTTCAGCGCCGTGACAACGCTTCGAACGTTCGAACGGAGTTCCGGAATTAGCAAAAGCGCCTTTTCCAATAACGGAACGGTTGGCGCAGCAAACGCGGAGATCATTCAGAGATGGCGCGTCGCGAAACGTTCTCGGGAGGCGCTCGCTGCAAACCCATAGAGCTGCCACCCTGTAAAGCGCCTCCCCTCCAGGCGTGCAGCTCTGGTTGAGGCAAGGCGGAATCTGGCGTAGCAGCCTGGGGACATGCTCGAAAGCGAGAACGAACAATCTTGTATCGGCTCTGGTCCAGAGACGCGAATCTCTCCCAATTCAATTTGCGCTAGCCCCAAAAAGGCTATAACCCTACAAAGAATAGAGTTTTTCTACGGGGATAGCTTATCATGTCATCAAAGAACGTCGAGGAAATCAAGGCCGAAAGTCATGCCCTAAGGGGGACCATTCAGGAGAGCCTTGGCGCGGATAGCAGCCATTTTTCCGAGGACGAATATCAGTTACTGAAGTTTCACGGGACGTATCAACAGGACGACCGCGATCAACGAGCCGCTCGAAAAGCGCAGAATCAAGACAAAGCCTGGATGTTCATGGTGCGTTCAAAATTGCCGGGCGGAGATTTAACCGCTGCGCAGTATCTGGAGCATGACAAAATTGCCGGAGAGCTCGGCAACGGCACCCTCCGCATTACGACCCGCCAAGGTTTTCAAACGCATGGGGTCCTAAAGGGCGATTTAAAGGAATGTATTCGGCGGATCAATGAGTCAGGAGTGACGACTTGGGGCGCCTGTGGTGACGTAGTACGAAACACCATCGCGGCGGCTGCACCGATTGCTGATCCTGCACATCGTGATGCTCAGCGGCTGGCCAAGGAGCTCAGCCAAGCCTTCCTGTCGCGATCGACGGCTTACGCTGACATCTGGCTGAACGACGAGAAACTGCCGCTAGGGACGGACTCCGCCTCGTCCGAAAACTCGGGCTCATCCAAGGCGACCGGCACGGACGAAGAGCCGCTCTACGGGAAGCAATACCTTCCCCGTAAGTTCAAGATCGCGATCGCGATTCCTCCGCGGAATGACGTTGACGTTTATGCAAACGATCTCGGCTTTATCGCGCGGGTCGAAGCCGGTGAGGTGAAGGGATACACGGTCGTGGTGGGCGGCGGCTTCGGTATGACCCACGGCAAACAGGATACTTATCCGGTCTTAGCCAAACCTTTAGGTTACGTAGGACGCGATCAGGTGACTGAGACTGCAGTTGCGGTGGTCACGGTGCAACGTGATTTTGGTAACCGGACAGACCGGAAACGGGCCCGGTTGAAATATCTGATCGACGAAAAAGGGATCGAGTGGTTCAGACAGGAGGTGCAGGCTCGACTGCCTTTCGCGCTTCAGGCTCCTAAGGAGATTCGGTGGGACACGGTTAGCGATATCTTGGGCTGGCATCAGCAAGGCGACGGAAAACTGTTTTGTGGGTTGTGGATCCAGGAGGGGAGGATTCAGGATGCCGAAGGGGTGCGCACTCGGAGCGCCTTTGCTAAGATTGCGCGAAAGTTCGGGTTTCCAGTCCGATTGACCACCAATTGTAACTTAATTTTTTACAATATCGATCCTGCGCAAAAGCCGGCGGTCGATAAGATATTGGTAGAGCACGGCGTTCAACGGCCGGAAGATCTGACTCCAGTCCGGCAGCTAGGACAAGCCTGTGTCGGATTGCCGACCTGCGGTTTGGCTTTAGCTGAAAGCGAAAGAGCTTTCCCAGATGTTCTGGATAAAATCGAAGGGGTTATGGCCGATCTCGGGCTCTCGGAAGAGCCGATTTTGATCCGCATGACCGGCTGCCCAAACGGCTGTGCTCGCCCTTACAATGCGGATATTTCGTTCGTCGGCCGAGGACCGGGCAAATACGCGTTTTACGTGGGCGGCTCGCTAACGGGTGAACGTTTAGTTGGCCTGCAACAGAAGTCACTTCCGGTCGCGGAAATTCCGAATCGTGTCCGTGAGCTTCTCGAAGAATTCGTTCGCGACCGGTACCAAGGAGAAACCTTCAGCGATTACTGGGGAAGAACCCACGTCAACGGCCCAAGCCCCAAGCCTGAGCAATTCCATATCGAAGCGCCGCTCCAGGTGAGTTAGTCGCAGGGCGGCGAAGGACCGACACGGCGACGCGGCGATGGGGCGACACGGCGAGTTAGACGGTTAGCGGCGCGCACGCCTCTCGGGTTTTGGCTTAATCACCCAGAGATCCGCTCGATCGATCATTTTGACGATTTGAGAAATAATCTTGTCACACGCGTCGTCGTTTTCTGCGAAGGTCTCGTTTTCGACGTAATCGTGCCGAAACGCGATTTCGAGATGGACCTGGGTTTCGGCTGCCTCTGTTTCGGCATCGTTCAGCTTTGCGACAAATGCGGCCTCATATCGCCTTTTTCTCCAGGCTTCCGCCAAATTCGCACAGATTGAACGGCTAGATCTCCTGATCTGGTCTGTTAGTGCGAAACGCTCTTCTCTGGGAAAGCCCTTAGTCATTTCTGTGATCCTCATTACCAAGGCCATGGCTTCCTGGTAGACCTCCAACTCTCTGAAATGGCGTATCGATTTCATGCACGTCATCCGTACCGTTCCAAGGCCCGATTGCTAGGCCGAATTCTCCAGGAGGTCTATTTCCCTCGCCAATCGCTCCCGACTCGCCGAGTCGCCGTGTCGCCGTGTCGCCCCCACCAACAAGTCTAGCCGGCGTCCCATTTGACATCCTCGGCGCGCACTCGTAAGGGCAGATTCAATGGGAAAACAATCCAATAAAGTCGAAAAACGCCGTCGTCGTCGGGATTATCTTCAGAGAAAGAAAAACGCCGCCAAAGCCGCCAAACGCTAGCAAACTCGCCCGATGCTCCTTCGCATAACCAATAGCCGATAGCCAATAGCCAATATGAGGTATCTTGGCTATTGGCTATCGGATATCGGCTATGTGAGCGAGCCTAAGGCGAGTCTCACCTATGAGTAAGCCGGTTATTCTAATCATCCGCGACGGTTGGGGGATTAATCCTCATGGTAAAGCGGGGGCCGAAGCGGATGGGAATGCGACTTTACTCGCTCGAACCCCATTTCACGACCATCTCTATCAGACGTATCCGATGAGCCATTTGAGCGCCAGCGGGATGGACGTTGGACTCCCGGAAGGACAGATGGGCAACTCGGAAGTGGGCCATCTCAACCTTGGTGCCGGGAGGATCGTTTATCAGGATCTGACCCGGATTAATAAAGCGATTGCGGAGGGAGAGCTGGACCAGAACCCGGTTTTGGCGGACGCGTTTTCCCAAGCGGCGCAATCGCGGTTACATTTCTTGGGATTAGTTTCGGATGGAGGGGTTCATAGTCATCAGGATCATCTGATCGCTCTGGTGCAAGCTGCTGCTCGAGCCGGCGTCAAAGATATCCTGGTTCACGCAATCACCGACGGCCGCGATACTTCGCCGACCGGTGGCGCCGGATATCTCGAAGCGGTCCAAAAAGGGATCCACGACACCGGGGCTAAAATCGCGACGGTGATTGGCCGTTATTTCGCGATGGATCGTGATAAACGTTGGGATCGGACCAAACTTGCTTGGGACGCCATCGTTTGGGGGAAAGGCGAAGTCAGTCAGTCCGATGCGGAAACCGCGGTTCGGAAACGGTATGACGCAGGCGAGACCGATGAATTTTTGAAGCCGTTAATTTTCGACCTGCCGGATCAACAGCGGGTTCGGGACGGTGACGTGGTGTTCTTCTTTAATTTTCGGGCAGACCGGGCTCGACAACTTTCCCGTGCATTTCTCTTTCCCGATTTCGCCGACTTCGATCGGGGAGCATTTGTCCAAGTGCAATACGTGACGCTAACGGTGTACGATGAGACCTATGAATGTCCGGCGGTTTTCCATCCCCAATCCCTGGACGACATTCTAGGAAAGGTTGTGAGCGACGCCGGCAAACGCCAATTGCGGATTGCCGAGACCGAGAAATACCCTCACGTGACTTACTTCTTTAGTGGCGGAGTTGAGACGCCGTTCGAAGGCGAAGATCGGTCAATCATTCCTTCGCCAAAAGTCGCGACTTACGATCTCAAGCCGGAAATGAGCGGGAAAGAAGTCACTGCTGAGGTCGTGAAGCGGCTTAAGGACTACGACCTGGTTATTTTGAATTTTGCTAACCCCGATATGGTTGGTCATACCGGGGTGGTTGAAGCGGGCATTGTGGCTGTGGAGACGATTGATGACAGTGTTCGTCAAGTGATCGAAGAAGTCCTCCGTTTAGGTGGCAAGGCCTTAGTCACGGCGGATCACGGTAATTGTGAGCTGATGCGCAACCCGGACGGGTCGCCAAACACCGCGCACACGACAAACCTGGTTCACTTTCTTTATGTCGCTGCAGACGCGGATCAGTACACGCTGAAGGACGGCATTCTAGCTGATGTGGCTCCGACGCTGTTGGAAATGCTCGGGCTGCCACAACCTAAAGCCATGACTGGGCACAGCTTGTTGCAGAAGAAGTAGAGGGATGCCAGTCTCGAAGCCTACATCTGCGACGCAGTCGACAAATCTCTACCGCGAAGCGGTAACACATAATAGCCCAGGGCTTTAGCCCTGGGTTAGCCTGTCTGTGTAACCGCTTCGCGGTTAAAGCCGTGCCGTCCTAACTCACCGGCCTCGCTGCTAAAATTAACCACCCGCCGAACCCAAGCAGGGCGATTCCCGATACTTGCGATAAATGCCAGCTCTTTGGTGCAATCCTTTCAGACAATGCAAAGACTGCCAGCACGGTGATCCAAAACAGATTCATCACGCCGACTGCGAAAAGCAGTAGCATCAGAAGCCAGCAGCAAACCGTGCAGAACAGACCATGCTTCCATCCCATAAGGAAAGCTCCCACTCGTCCTTCTCGCCACTCGGTCATGAGAAAGTTTAAGGGTGAACG
>JAFAZK010000102.1 GCA_019239825.1 Verrucomicrobiota bacterium
TTAGTAGACCTTAAGAAAGCCAAGTTGGCCAATGCATTCGACGGTGGCGAAGGCGACCCAGACCCCTAACCAAAGAGCCAATAGCCAGTCGGTCCGGTCCGCAGTGTGCAGCACTGCCGTGCGCAGAGCTAATCGCGAAGCCGTTGATGTACTCGGCGGAAAATCGATGATTTTGGTTTGCATGTTTACTCCTTTTAAAAGCGTTGGTTTCATCGGGAGTACACCGCGTTGCAGGGGAAAGTTGCAAAAGAAACGCCGGGAGCGCCGTGATCGCCGGGAACGCAGTGAGCTGAACCGGTCGGAAGCGCGGAGCGCCGCCTTCCCGCGGCCGCGGGACGAGGCCGACCGGTCGGGGACCGTTGGTAGGGCGAGGCTCCCGAACGATCTTGAGATTTTACCGGAGGTGACGTGTTGTGAGGGTTTACCTCGCATCACTACGCTGGACGCTTGCCGAGCCGCGGGTCTGGGGCGTGTTCTCGCTTTATGTGGTGGCGCATCCTAGACCCGCGGCTCGGCGAGCGTCTAGGCCCAACGCGGTGCAAGGCATCTCGATCATTTCTTGGCGCTGGTTTTGGCTATCGGTCGTTCGGGAGCCTCGCCCTACCAACGGTTCCGACCGGCGGCCTCGTCCCGCGGCCGCGGGAAGGCAGCGCTGCACGAGGGATATTCTTTAATTTGACGTCCGATCCCGGTCGGAATACTCTCCCGACTCGTGCTTGGTGAGGTGGCTGAGCGGTCGAAAGCGGCGCTTTGCTAAAGCGTTGTACCCCAAAAGGGTACCCAGGGTTCGAATCCCTGCCTCACCGATTGTTTATTTCTTTCGAATTGGCAGCTTACGAGTCGACGAGCTCTTAAGATCGGCTTCCTGCGCTCTCCTCTTTTAGGGGTACCTCGCCCATTACGAGACGTAGCCGCCATCAAAGGCATTCACCACCCGCGAATCTTCTCCCACACAACCTTCGCGGTACCATCTCCACGATCAACGTAGTATCGATCGAAAGGAGCGACTGTCAGGCACGCATGGTTCGGCAATATGCGTACCTTAGCGCCAATCGAAAGCGAATCCCAGGGTAGTTCGTCGTCAGCGGCAGCGATCATTCCATGTTCCTGGGAAACGTCGGCAACGAACAAGTTTGAAGCTGGCAATACTGTGCCGGGAACCGGGCGGATTAAACCGTAGCCGACATTTTTCGTAAACTCGGAAGCGCTCAAATCTTTCGAAAGTGCCAGCGCACCCGCATCGATTAAAATTCGGTTACTTCGCCGGTTGTGACCGATTACGGTTGCCACTACCGAGACCGCGATGTCGTCTTCGGAACAAACACCGAGCCCAACCTGATCCAGGTCGAAGAACGTATAAACACCGGGACGGATTTCGTTAACACCGTCTAAACGTTCCGCGTACACCATGGTTGGGGTTGAACCGACGCTCACAATCTCGCAGGGCAGGCCGGCTGCGGTAATGCGTTGAGCCGCGCGTACTACGCCCGATCGTTCCTGTTCTGCGATACGCCGGATCTCGCCAACGCTGCGCGCGTGGTAACTGTGTCCAGCGTGACTCAGTACGCCAGCGAGTTTTAATGACTTAGATTCAGCAACGGCCTTGGCGACGGCTAACAATTCTGAATCTTCAGGATCAACGCCGGCCCGCCGGCCACCAGTATCGATCTCAATGAACACTGAGAAGGCGGAATGTTCCTTCTCGGCCGCTATCGACGCGGCAGTTGCCGTTGCGACATTATCCAGAATTATATTGATGACCGCGTCGTGCTTTCGCTGGATTGCCGCCAGCGCCGGAATCTTGTTTGGAGCAATCCCTACCCCATACGTCAAATCTCGAAATTGATGGGCCGCAAAATAAGCCGCTTCGGCAACCGTTGAAACCGTGAGGCCGCCAAACTGGCCTCGCGTCGCGATAGTCGCCACCTCCGCGGATTTCGCAGTTTTGATATGCGGCCTTAGACGTACTCCGTGCCGTTTGGCCCGTTCAGCCATGGCAGCGCAGTTTCGTTCGAGCACTGCCAGATCAAGGATTAGAGCCGGTGTTTCCAGATCTGCGATGAGCATACGAGGGGTTCTACGTTGTAGGTTTTAAGTTGTAGGTTTTAAGTTGTAGGTTTTAAGTTTTACGTTGGCGCTTGGCACTTGGAGGCAGCGTCTTCTCGCACCCCACGATCTACAACTTCGGACCTCGAACTTAAAACTTACAACGTACAACCTTCTAGCCTGCCCGGTGTATTGCCAGTGGACCGAAAGACTGGGTAACGGGCATGAGCTCAATAGTGTTGATGTTCATCCGTGCGGGCAAAGTGGTTACCCAATACACGGTTTCGGCTACATCTTCGGCGGTCAGCGCATCCGCCTGATCGTAGATCTTAGCGGCTCTGTCCTTATCGCCTTTAAAACGCACAACTGAAAATTCGGTGCCACCGACCAACCCGGGTTCCACGTCGGTTACTCGTACTTTAGTTCCGAGTAAGTCAGCGCGCAGATTGAGCGAGAACTGGCGTACGAAAGCTTTGGTAGCGCCGTAGACGTTGCCGCCCGGGTAGGGATAATTTGCCGCGGTCGAACTGATGTTCACAATGTGGCCGCGGTTGCGAGCAACCATGCCCGGAAGGATGGCGCGAGTCACATACATTAGACCCTTTACGTTAGTATCGACCATCTGTTCCCAGGCTTCGATATCGGCTTTGTGAGCCGGCTCTAGTCCAAGCGCTAAGCCGGCATTGTTCACTACCACATCGATTTCCGCAAACTCAGACGGCAAGGCGCTAACGGCTTGTTCAACCGCGGGACGATCCCGAACGTCGAGCACCAGTGTATGCAGGCGATCGGTTGCGAGTTCATGGGCGAGCGCTTTCAGGCGTTCTTGCCGGCGCCCTGAAGCGACCACGCGATGTCCTCCAGTAACAAACTTTTTCGTGATCGCTGCACCGAACCCGGCGCTTGCCCCTGTGACGAAGACGGTCATCGACATGCCCCAGTATGAATGCGAATCATGTTCAAGCAACCCGAGTCCGCAAGGCCCACGTCGCGGCCAGCTGTATCGCCATGCCACCTGGGGGACAGCTTAGTAAGAGCCGGCTCCGTAGGAGTCACGTCTTTATAGCTCGCGCCGCAAAGAAAAAAATACGAAAGCTCCGTAGGAGCGACATCGTTATCGGTACATGGCCAGGTCCGGGAAGATAGTCTGCGATGTCGCTCCTAACGGAGCTGGTCCCTTATTTGATTGCAGGCTATAAAGATTTCGCTCCTATGGAGCTAACCATCCAGTCCACTGAATGTGGATCGGGAACGCCCCTGCGCTCTTCAACCCTCTACGCTGCTTTTACCTCCTTCGCATCCTTCACGTACGAGGCCAGGCCGTTGCCGAATGACCAGTCCTCCCGAGTATTAGGCGAGAGAATCACTTGAACGTCCTCAGGCCGCAATCCCGCGTTTGCCGAAAGCAACTCGGCCAAGCGCTGGTAAAGCCGCTGTTTGGTCGCCGTGTCTCGCCAATTACTAAAGGTGATATTGATAAACACAACGTCTTTGGAGCGTTGGATCCCCATGTAGCCAGGATCGTAGATAAATTCTTCCGGCTCATACTGATCAACGAGCTGGAAACGGTCATCGGCCGGGACCTCGAAGGTTTCATTCAGTGCTTGGTGAACGCTATCCGCGATGGCCCTGATGTGGTCATGGGATTTACCTTTGAGCAATGAGATTCGAACGAGTGGCATATGGTTTATCCGTCCTTTTTGAATGGTTTCTTTGATTGACGAATGAACCCTAAAACTCGAGGATAATTCCACAATTTGAAATTTTATGTAGCAACCTATCGATATAATCGAACGGTTCGGTCTTTATACAAATCTATGAGTCTTCGTACCAACCTTAATATGGATGTGTTGCGGACTTTCGTGACGGGGTTGGAGCTAGGAAGCTTTTCGAAGGCAGCGAAACAGTTAGGGCGTTCCCAGTCAGCTATCAGCACGCAGCTTCGGCGCTTGGAAGAACAAGTCGGCAAGCCGATTCTGGAAAAGTCCGGGCGGGGTTTGACGTTGACCACCGCCGGAGAACGTTTGCTGAGCTACGCCAAACGAATTCTTGAACTCAACGATGAGGTCATTGACGGGCTGCGCGATGGAGACGTCGAAGGCGCGGTTCGCCTCGGAATTCCCCAGGACTTCGCGGAGGGCTGGCTGACAGGCTTGCTGGGCCGATTCGCGCGTGCTCATCCGAAAGTGCGCGTTGAAGTACGAGCCGAACAAAACGTTCTTTTAATTGAGAGACTTCGTGATGGAGAACTCGATTTGGCGCTTGCCTGGGGCGGCAACCTTGATGGGGTCAGTGTCGAACGACTGGTTGATCTGCCCATGGTATGGATCGGTCGCCCTGATTGGGACGGTATCAAAGCCTTGGGTGGGGAACCATTGCCATTGGTGGCGTTTGAGCCACCCTGCGTGTTTCGTTCTGCCGGAATTGATGCATTGGGTCGAGCGGGAATCGGGTGGCGCCTCGCGTTTACGAGTCCCAGTCTGGCGGGTCTCTGGGCAGCGACTGGAGCCGGCTTAGGGATAACCCTGCGCAGTACTGTCAGCCTTCCGAACGGACTCGTCGTTTTGAAGCCCGGAGCTTCCGGTCTCCCCAAGCTGCCGAAGGTGGCTTTGACGTTGTGCAAGGCCAAAGCAGACACGGCAGTGAACCATCTTTGCGAAATCCTGCGCGAAACCATTGTCGAACAAGTCGCGGGCAGGAGTTCGGCGCGCTCACTCGAGTCGGCGAGGATCCAGCGAGACCCGAGGTTTTAGCCACGCGTCTGGTTTCACCAGCCAACCGGCGCGGTGTGCCGCCCTGGCAGCAATGGTACGCAGGGCGCGAAGCGATGCGCTCCTTCTTTGCCCTGGCTTGGCAGGCTCGGGACATGCTCCTACTACCAACGGCTGCCAACCGTCAGCCGGCTTTCGCCGTGTATGCCCGTGCCGGCGCAGGAGAACCGTGGGTCGCCCACGCCCTTCACGTGCTCACCCTGGAGCAAGATCTGATTTCTAGACTCACCCTGTTTGTGGAAGTGGGTGGCCCAAGCCTGTTTCCTGGCTTTGGACTGCCGTTGGTTCTCCCGGATACCGCGAAGAGTGGGCGATAGTTCGGGCCTGGATAGGGCGTGTTGCAGGCCGAAAAGTGGGCCATATCAATCCGGGTGGCACGGTTCCCGGGGCGTCGCGGTTGTGGCGAGGCAGCTTTCGTTGCTCCCATTCTGACCTCGCACAAGGTCTTTGGCGCGGCATGCCCAACGCGACGCCCCCTCAGTGACGGCTCTGGTGCCGCGTATCGTTTCGATTTATTTTCCGCTTTCCTTTCGTATTTTCCGTTAGAGATACTGCCCTATGACTTCGCTCAAATTCGCCGCTGCTGCGGCCGTCGGCGCCCTGCTGTTCATCGGGAACGGAACCGATAGTCGCGCAGATTCCCAGACGGCTGGCGACAGCCTTACCAAAATCCGGGTCGGCTATATCGGCATTACTTGTGAGGCGCCCATCTTTTCTGCGGTCGAAAACGGATTTTTCAAGGAGGAGGGGCTAGATCCCGAACTGGTCAAGTGTGAGTGGTCTAAGTATAAAGACGTCCTTGCGCTGGGCGGGTTCGATATCACGCACCATCTGATCATGTATCTGTTGAAGCCAATCGAGCAGGGGCTAGATGTGAAGTTCACCGCCGGTGTCCACACGGGGTGTCTACGGGTGCAAACGGCGACGGATAGCAAGATCAAGACCGTCCAGGATCTGCGCGGGAAACGGATTGGCGTGCCGGGCATGGGGACCCCGCCATTCATTTTTGCAAATCGAGTCTTAAGTGCTAACGGGATTGATGGGAGCCGGGATATTACGTGGACCGTGTATCCGGCGGGTGAACTTGGGTTAGCGTTGGAGAAGGGCCAGGTCGATGCGGTCGCCGATTCCGAACCGATTGGCACCTTGCTTATGGCCGATGGGAAAGTGCGCAATGTTGCTGATCAAGCGGCGGATGCTCCTTACAAAGATGAATATTGCTGCGCGGTCGTAGTGAGCGGAAAGTTTTTGGCCAGTAACCCGAAGGCAGCCGCTGCAGCCACCCGGGCTTTGCTTAAAGGTGCTAAGTGGGTTCAGGAGAACCCGGCGGCGGCAGCCCGGCTATCTGTCGATAAGAAGTATCTCGCTTCAAATCCCGAGTTGAACACGCTAGCGCTCTCTCATCTGCGTTATGTTCCTGGTGTTTCCGGCGCTGAGGGGGCGGTGAAATCTGCGGCTGAGCAGATGAAAGTTGCCGGGATGCTTAACCCGGGGACGGATGTAGCTGCCCTGGCCAAAAAAGCTTTCGTTCATTTGGATGGTGTGTCGGACGAGTGGCTCCAGAGCGTGCAAGTGAATAAAGTTGCCGGAGGGCAACTCCCGCCGGACGAGATCTACCGTGTGAGGGCAGAGTTGGCAGGGAATGGAAGTCACCCGACGTTGGCATCGTGTTGTTCAGCGGACTAGTGCACCGTCTCGGATATAGTGGTGACACCGTTGCGTTCAAAATATGCTGCCTGCGAGGCGCGAGGAGGGCGCATATCTGACTGGATACGTAACCGACCAGCAACGAAGTAGCCAGCCCATTTTCAACGCAACCCTTCGGGCCGTGGTCAGTTGGCGGTTTTTCCTCCGCCGCGGTGGATCGACCCGTGTGAATCAGGATATGGGCGCTTCGCTCGCGCCTTGAAAACCACCAACTAACCGACGGCGGTATCATCATTATATGCGGGACGGTGCACTTAAAGTGAAGGAATTAGTAGACACTCACAGCGCAGTTGCTTCGCCGAAGCGACCGCAGCGGTACGCAGAGAAAGTGCGCTGGTCAACTCTGTTGGCTTTGCCGTTCGCCGGAGTAGCCGCGCTTTGCCTGCATTGGTTCGCGGCCGCGAACGAGGCGCCAGCAGAAGCGCTCTTGTACACCTACTTCTTGAGTGGCTTCCTGGTCGCCGCCCTGATTGCTATCGCCGTTCAACCGATTTGGTCCGGACTTCGCAGCTGGATGCGAGACTCGAGTCCGTTGATTACTGCTGCTGTCGTTTGTCTCGTTGTTTGGGAAATAGTGACATCAGTCCTGCGTTTGCTCCCCTTACCTTACTTTCCGGGTCCTGCCGCGGTCTTATCGAGCCTGGTGAACGACAGCGGTGTGCTTTTTGATAGTACCTGGCATTCGCTGGTCCTGCTTTTGGGCGGTTATACGTTGGGCGTAGTGGTCGGATTGGTCAGCGGAATTTGTATCGGATGGTTCCCTTATGCCCGTTATTGGGGAATGCCGATATTAAAGATCGTTGGTCCTATCCCGGCGACAGCATGGATTCCCTTGGCTATGGTTCTTTCTCCTTCCGCCATGTTCTCCGCCATTGGCCTGATTGCCCTCGCGGTCTGGTTTCCCGTGACGATGTTGACCGCATCCGGAATTTCTAACACGCGTGCCTCGTACCTCGATGTGGCGCGGACCCTTGGCGCCAAGCGAAGTTATCTCATCTTCAATGTCGCGATTCCAGCCGCGATGCCGAGCATTTTTATCGGGCTGTTTATGGGGCTGGGGGCTTCCTTTTTGACATTGGTGGTCGCTGAAACGGTAGGTGTGAAGTCTGGTCTGGGTTGGTACGTGAGTTGGGCGCAAGGGTGGGCGGAGTACGGAAAAGTCTACGCGGCGCTACTGATTATGGCGGCGTTTTTCTCGACCATTATGACGGCTCTTTTCAAGCTACGTGATCATGTGCTCGCCTGGCAAAAAGGCGTGATAAAATGGTAGCAACATTCGTCAGTGGGGTTGCTAAAGAAGGCTCTTCGTTGGACGTGGTCAACGTAACCAAGGATTTTGCCGCCCAAGATCGTACAAATCAGCGTACGCTGGCGCTGGATGGGGTCTCATTTTCTGTGGGTGCAGGCGAGTTTGTTTCCATTATTGGTCCGAGCGCGTGTGGAAAGTCTACGCTGCTTCGCCTGATCGCCGGACTCGATTTTCCGAGCTCTGGGGAGCTTCGCGTCGGGACCGAGGTGATCACCGGGGCCCATGCCGAGCGCGGTCTGGTTTTTCAAGATCCGAACCTATTTCCATGGCTTACCGTCCGGCGGAACATCCGGTCTGGTTTGGTTGCACTCGGTGTCGCCCGGGAAAAGAATCACGAAGTCGATGATTTTATCCGGTTGGTAGGGCTTGAGGGGTTTGCCAATGTCTATCCTCATCATCTGTCTGGCGGGATGGCTCAGCGAGTAGCTTTGGCTCGGGCCCTAATCACCCATCCCAAAGTGCTCTTACTGGATGAGCCGCTGGGAGCGCTGGATGCTTTTACCCGGATGCAGATGCAGGACGAAGTGTTGCGGTTGTGGCAAGCTCGCTTGACCACCATGCTTCTTATCACTCACGACATCGATGAGGCGATCTATATGAGCGATCGCATTTTAATCATGACTCCGCGTCCTGGCCGCATTGACCGGGTGATCTCATTGGACATGGAGCGGCCTCGAGACCGAAGTCACCCCGATTTTCTGCGTCTTCGCAGCGAGATTCTCCAACTGCTCGATTTCGGCCGGCGCTAGGGGATGAGCAAAAAGAATTCCGGTAGCGGCCAGATTGGGGTGCCGTCCGACGGAGACAGAATTGTCCTGATCAGTCGTGGGGTTGCACCTGAACTCATGGCGATCGGATCGATGTTCAGTGTCCAGCTTGGAGCAGCGCTGGCGGTGCCAGTCATGGCTGCTATCGGACCGGCAACGACAACCGCACTGCGGCTTTTTTGGTCGGGGATTTTGCTGGCTTTGTTCGTGAGGCCGCGCTTCAGCCGAATGACCCCTTATCAATGGCTCGCGGGCGCCAGCTTAGGAGTCGTGATTGCAACTATGACCGTCTGCTACTTTGTTGCGATCTCTCGTATCCCGATGGGTCCGGCGACGGCGATAGAATTCCTTGGGCCATTAGGGGTGGCTTTGATTGGCGCCCGGAAGCTCATTCATCTAGTGCTAGCGATCGTTGCTGGGATCGGGGTGTTCCTTTTGACTAGGGAAAATGCGCGTTGGAGTGTCGATGTGCTTGGAGTCGCTTTTGCAGCCGCGGCCGCGCTGGGATGGGCTGCCTATATCCTGCTTATGAAAAGAGTAGGGGCCGCTTTCCCCGGACTGCAAGGCCTATCGATCGCACTATTGGTCGCTGCCATCGCCGCAGTCCCGGTGAGCTTTGTTGCCAGACCCGATGGTCTCTCGGTTGCTTCGCTTGTGTCTACTATCGGCTTGGCCGTGCTCACTCCGCTGCTCCCGTATGCTCTCGAGATGATGGCGCTCCGGAAGATGAGCACGCGGGCGTTCGGGATTTTCATGAGCATGGAGCCTGCCATCTCTGCTGTGCTTGGTTATGTGATTCTCGCCCAGCGCTTGAGCCTGCGGCAGATCAGCGGCATTGGTTGCGTTGTACTAGCTAGCGCGATCACGGCGGTACGCAACAAAGAGGAGGGAGCAAGTCAGAAAAAGACTCCGATGGTTCAAGGCGATCTAGGGGCGCCTTGAAAACTCAACCGCGGATAAACGCAGATTTACGCAGATAAATCGCGAATGGACACGAACGGACGCGAATAGAGATCAAGAAAAGGAAGGTTGAAGGCCTTTGTGACGATCCACCGATCGCCTAAAGCAAGCGAGTCGATCGGATCCCTCTTCAAATAGCCTTGCTCTTCGACCGGAGCGCCTCCACTACGCGCCACATCGCCTCAACTAAACATTCGCGTCAATTCGTGTCCGTTCGGGGTTCTTTTTGGGTTTCTAAGTTTCCGCCAACAGACTTTCCAGATCGAGTGCTCGGGTGAACATCTGTAATCGCCCATCCGGCAAATGCGGCCATTTATCGCGCGGGCGATCCCAGCAGAGCTCCACTCCGTTTTCATCGGGATCGCGCAAATAAAGGGCTTCGCTCACTCCATGATCGGAGGCTCCGTCGAGCTGAATACCGGCGTTGATAACGCGGCGAAGTGCGTCACTCAATTCGGCACGAGTCGGATAAAGAATAGCGAAATGATAAAGGCCAGTCGTTCCGGGTGGAGGTGGGGAACCGCCACTGCTTTCCCAAGTGTTAAGGCCAATGTGGTGATGATAGCCTCCAGCGGAAACGAACGCAGCTTCGGAGCCAAATTTGGTGATGAGTTCAAACCCGAGTACGCCGCAATAGAATCCGAGCGCTCGCTCAATATTCGACACTTTCAAGTGAACGTGGCCGATGCGCGCACCTTGGCTGATCAGTCTGCCGCCGCTCTGTGGATCCTTAATGTCTTTTTTTCCTATTTCCATTCTAAAAGAGTCCGCGCTTGGCTTTATAGTGCCGCATTTTATGATCGTTTCGTCACGGGTTTGCTTATACCGATCCTGTTAAAATGATTCCCCAGAACGTTTCCCTCTGCATTGGCTTTCTTTGCGGGCGAAGATCGCTAAGAAAGAGGACGGGTTGAGAAGATGAAAGCAGATGGCCCGGAGCAACTCAAATTTGTCGAAGGAGGAGCTGAGTTGTTGGACAAGATCGAGTCCCTCTGGAAACAGCAAACCGCTTTGCACGCGGAAAAGTCACTCCATTTCGCCGAGTCCTTTACCACAGCAAATTTTTCAGATCGAAAGAGCGTCTTCGAACAAAAGGCGCGAACAGGGACCTTATTGATTGTTTTAGCGATGGTGGGGTCCGATCAGATTGTTGGCTATACGGTTTGCTCAATTTGTGAAGAGCTTTCCGATCTTGGCGTATGCAAGATAGGCGAGGTCGATTCGATGTTTATTTTAGCCGAGTTTCGCCGGCTAGGTATTGGCCGGAAATTCCTTGTTCGATCTATGGAATGGTTTGAACAGAACGGCGCGGGAAAAGTGATTGCTTTGGTCGCCGTTGGTAATGAGGAGGTATTGGAATTCTACCGACACGCTGGATTGTTACCGCGAGCGATCCTCCTTCAGCGGAAAGATTAGAGCGGGGGGTTGATAAACAAAACCCGGCGGCGATTAGCGGATCGCAGCTGCTGAATTTTAACAACATCGATCGTCAAAGGAACCGCATCGACACCTAGCGGCGAACGATTCTCAAGAATTTCTGCCTATGCCATTGAAAACGACAATCAAGAAGGCGCGCCGAGCCAAGCGCGAAAGCAAAGCCCCTACGACTCAAGCCGGAGAGTTTGTTCGCGAAGAGATCGAGGAGATCCGTCAGGGCAAGCATGGCGCCAGATCAGCGCAACAAGCGATTGCGATTGGACTCTCGAAAGCACGCCGGGCGGGAGTCAAGCTTCCTCCTCCGCCCAAAGGTCGGACATCAGAGGCAACCCGAACAAAAGCCAAACGAGATTTGGAGAAGGCAAAATCCGGATCAACAAAAGTGTCCCCAAAGCGAAGCAAGGCGACTATTAACGCTTTAAAACGTGAACCGAAAAGCAGTGTTTCCCACAAAGCGCTAGCCAAGCAGGCGAGCAGCGCTGCGCGCAGGAGAAAGGGCGCCGCGGGAAAGACTCGATCTTCGACCCGAAACGGGGCACGTAAGAGTAGATGAATTAAAAAAGCCGTTCGGCGGTCAATAGGACTTCGGCAAGCTCAGTCGAGCGGATGAACTCCCGCTCATCCGTCGTCGCGTACGGCTAACAGCGGACGAGCAGGAGCTCGTCCCTACCGTTTTTATCGAGCGGCCTGGTTGTCTGAGCTCAGTCCATCATAGACACGGTTGTGACGTGTTTCTTTGCTAGCTCTTTTTTCCTGGTTAACCGCTTATTCGCCGTCTTTTGCCCAGAGGTACGCCGGCGGTGCTCGGTTGATCTATAGCGGATTAAATCAGTTTGGGTCTGAATAGTCCGCCGGGTCGCATTGTCATCACCCAGAGCGGAGGCTGCCGGTTCAAGATGCACTATGCAGACCGACACCAACATGCATTTTAAAACAGCGCGATTCACAGCGGCTAAAAAAATTATAATTCTAACGTAAGTTAAACAGCAAGTGCGTTCTAGCGAGCGTGATTTAGTAATTGATACATTGCTCAAACGCCGAATTGTTTGGTACTGTGGGTATTCGTGCAATTCTCCGACCCTTCTTTGGTGGGTTTCTTTTCACCTAAGCATTGGCTGTTTGCTTTTGGCCTGCTTTTGG
>JAFAZK010000186.1 GCA_019239825.1 Verrucomicrobiota bacterium
GACATCCTCACATCGGGTACCCGCGCCAATACTATGGATCATCTGATAGCGCTCACCATCTGCAGGCGTATCGCTTACCAGCCGATATGCGGCACTCCGCTAGCCGCGTCACGATACCTCCCGACCGGCTCTGGATCTTCAATTGGATTTTGCTTGGAAAGCCTCTTTGAACGCTAACGAGGAAGAGAGCAACCGCTTCACGTTCTCTGCGGTCTCACCTTTGCGATAGAGTAAACCCACGTCCATGAATGAGGGTTTGGAAACAAAGGGGACATAACGAATCCGATCGCCGGCGATAGTGGCAGTAAACTCACCCACGACCGCCGGAGCGTGTCCCGATTCCACCGCTGCGACCAGGCTCAACACCCCATCGCACTCCTGACCAATAACGACACGGGTTTTGCTCACTCCTAACACTTTTGCCACCCAAGGATGATATTCGGGAAAGTCGCCGGCTGAGTAGCCGACCAAATTGTCCGCTGGAACGGCTGACGGACGAATCGCAGACAATTTGGCTAACGGGCAAGACTTGGCGCAGATAATTCCCACCGAATATCGCCGGAGAGCTTCGAACTCAACGCCACGCATTTCTCCGGGCCTAGGCCGGAGCGTTAGACCGGCATGCAGCTTCTTTGTTTTGATGCCAGCTAAGATCTCGCTTAGCGACAAATCGTGCAGAGTGACGCAGGATCCAGGCGCCATCTCGTGATACCGGCTAAGAATACCCGAGATGATGGCTGCCGTTGGCGCAGGTGCATATCCTAGTTGAAGATCCTCATAAAGTACGCCTTCCATCTGATGAGCCCGCGCTCGCAATAATTCGGCTTCACGTACGAGTTCTCGCGCTCGAATCAAAAGGGCACGTCCAACGGTCGTTAGATTCACCTCTTGGTGAGTCCGCTCAAACAGCTTGACGTTGAGTTCGTCCTCTAGATCCCGGATCTGCCGGCTTAACGGCGGCTGAGAGACATTCAAACGTTCAGCCGCCCGGGAGAAATTTAGTTCCTCGGCAACGGCAATGAAATAACGCAGGTGGCGCAGTTCCATCGGTGGTTCAGCTTCCGCTGATCGTAATACCTTTCAGGAATCACGTCAGGTCTAAAAGAGTATTTCCGCAAACGAGGCAATCGCTCCATCATCTTTCCGCAGCCCCGAATCTCAAAAGCATTAGCCCCAAAATTGGCTAGGTCCAAGGAAGTCTGAGAGGAGAAAATAAATTATGAAAGCACTTGTTATCCACGGCTATGGCGGTCCCGAGGTCTTGAACTATGAAGACTGTCCGGATCCAGTTGCAGGTCCGGAAGAAGTCCTCGTGCGAACCGCTGCGACCAGCGTCAATCCCTTCGATTTTAAGGTGCGATCAGGTGCCTTCAAAGACTTCGTTCCGCTTACATTTCCGGCCGTGTTAGGGTTGGACATTTCGGGCACGGTCGAAGCCGTCGGACCAGGCGTAACCAATTTCCGGCCGGGCGACAAGGTCTTCGCCCATAAATTTTTCGGAATGTACGCAGAGCTTTGTGTAGTAAAAGCAACAGATCTAGCCAAGATTCCGGAGGGAGCGGACGTCGCTAACCTCGCCGCGCTTCCGACCGTAACCACAACCGGCGCCCAGTTAGCTTCGCTCGCGTTGGGAGGAAAGTCAGGTGTCACTATATTGGTCAGTGGTGCGGTTGGCAATGTAGGTAGATCCGCAGTCTATTGGGCGAAGAGTCACGGGGCAAAAGTTATTGCCGGCGTCCTGAGAAGACAGTTTGCCAAAGCGGAGGCGGTCGGAGCGGATAAGGTGATCGCGCTAGACGATGCTCTGGGTCTTAAAGGTTTGGAACCCGTCGACGCGGTAGCCGACACTGTCGGCGGCGCTACGGCGGACGAAATAATTGAGAAAGTCAGGCCGGGCGGAATCCTCGCTTCCGTTTTGGGACCACCGAGCAAAGCCGGGAACTACCCGAGGGTGCAAGTTAAGACGATGCAGGTCACTCCTGATGCGACGCTTCTTCGGGCAATGGCTGACGCAGTGCACAAGGGAGCGCTAACGATCCCGCTAGGGGAAAGGTTTCCGTTGAAAGATGGCGGCAAGGCTCATGCAGCAGCCGAGCAAGGCGGTGCCGGAAAGATCCTTTTGTTGATGTGATAGTTGACCGGTTGCCCTCCCCACAAAGATTGACAACTGGGGTAGCAAGCAGCCTATGCCGCGTGA
>JAFAZK010000297.1 GCA_019239825.1 Verrucomicrobiota bacterium
CGGGGGTCGTGAGCTTCTTTCGCGCTACAGGGTTGGTCGCTTTAGTCGCGACTTGTCCGACCTAGCTAACCTGTCCGACGAAGCTAAAGGAAGAGACCGGGCGAAGTCGGACATGCTAGCTACGTCCGACAAGTTCGCGGGTAAATCCGACAGATACCCCAGCCAAAATCTCCCGGGCACGAAACGCCCCGAGAGCAACGTCTAGTACCCCCACCTCTCACCAATCACGTCTCACGTCTCGCGTGCGAGGCTCAGCCGAGCACACATCAAACCGTCACCGGTCTGTGGAAGCTACTCACCCGATGGATATACTCCAACGCGTCGATCACCTCCTGCTTCGAAAGCAGAACATCTTCTACGACTACGGGCGGTGCACTATTGGCGACACCGCGCGGGCTTAGGCTTTGCGCCCGCAGCTCCAATTCTTGTTTCCGCCGGCGCCAAGCTCCTTGGCTGCCCATGCCAACAATGATCGGGTCGAGTGATTCTTTATCTCGCATCATTGCAGCTAGCTCTCCCGGCTCAAACACAGGGTTCGACATAATTTGGTTGAAGACCTGGGTAAAACGCTCCTGTTGCCGGTTGTCAGCTACGAAACAGCCAAAGACATAATTTCGAATAGCAAACAACGCATCCGGTACCAGACAGGCGCTTCCGGAAATAATCAGAGTCAAAGAGCAATTCTCAGAGGCGCCCAAGATGAGCGCATAACGCTTGATCGTCGCATTTGGGAAAAGCGATTCGATGTTTTCATGCACCTTGCGAAGGTTGTATTGCTCAAATAATTCCGAGCGTGGAGCCGATACAATTGCGACTACGGATAAGGCTTTTCCGAATAAGGCATAATCTCGCAATTGTTCGATCGAGTTATTCTTGCGGCAGGCCTCGATGGCGGCCTGGTAGTCCTCAAATTTGTCGGGGAGCAGGCTAATCCCTTCAAACACCTCATTGTCCGAATTGTAGGAAGCAGGAGAAACCGATCGGAGAAAAAGCTGTCCGAAATCTTCATTTCCGAATTGCTCGGCGTACCCAATTACGGCCGTGCCGCTTAACGAATTCTCCAAGTCGTTAATATCAAGCTTCGTCGTATCATCCAGACTGATGCCCGCCGCATTCATTGCGGGAATTACCTTTGGATCGGTAATTCGATAATCTTCAACCAACGCTTGTGCGGTCAGCAGGTTGAACAATTGCCGAGCCACATATTTGTTGGCGAGCTGTTCTGCCTTAACCGCGTATATTTCCGAAGAAAAGCGTTCACCGAGCGCGTGATGAACGACGGTATTGGATACCAGCAACAAGCAACTGAATGTCGGTAGCGGCATTCCCGTCGCAGGGTCGAAGCTTTGTTCGAACCGATTCAGCGAAGACAAGTACTCGCACAAAAGGCGGCCGGCATTGTAATGCTGGGAATGCGCGGTCCTCAATATGTCCGGAAGGATGGATACGCCGACACTACAGAGCGCTTCTGTATATTCGCGCGTTGACTGCCCGGTCGGCCGTTGCCGCCTAACGTTGACCATTCGGGCCTGTTGTTGAGCCCGACCAAACAACGGCGCCATACCGGATCCGGATCCCCCGCCTGCGCTAAATAGATAGAAAAAGAGCCGGGAGGCATTAGCCGCCAATCCGGAAGAATCCACAAGGTAGCTCCGGTGGCGCGCCCAGGGTGTTTCGGCTTTTGCCTCGGCTAAGAGCGCCAGAGTCGCCAGGTACTGTCCTACGACGGGAATATTGCCGGCACCGCCTCGGTTAAGCCAATCCAGCTCCGTGATCCCGAACCTAAGCGCGCCTTGCGTAAGTGTCGGATTCGCCACCTTGATTCGTTGTGTGGTGTCTCCGTCGAGATCTGCTGTGAGAATCACCGGGTCGACCAAAAACACCTGATCACGATCAGATTTTTGTCCAAAGAGTCGTCCCCAGAATGAAGGCGTGCCTGCCTTTCCATTGGCAGATCCACTCTGGCCGGATTCCGAAGCTTTCTCTGTGGGCGACGGGCGTTTTGTTGTGTTACGTGCCCGCCGTGATAACTCCTTTATTCCAATCTTACGTTGTTCGTAGACCAGATTGGCCAGGTCGATGGCGATATTCGTTCCGCATCGACCCATCCCAATGATCCCGACGGTCGGCAGGGCTGCATTAGCGGTCCGCTCTCCTGACGATCGCGTTGGCTGCTTAAGACTTTGGGCAAAGCCTCTCAGCCGTTGCAGAATGTCTTCGACAGTAGACTGCGTTACAGTATTTGTGATTTCCTCAAGAATTAGTCCTTCAGGCGTGCGGCTTACCGCTTCTGCAGCTCCTGAGAGGGACTCGTTTGCGTTCAATTCGGTCTCGTTCATGTACAAATGTGGGGAACTCCGCTCAGTCTAGGTGAGCCCGCTCATCGAGCAAGGGACTAACGCGAGAATTTTCACTTGTTGAACAAAAGTAAGCCCGCGAAACGCACGACTTGTGCGCATAATAACCATCGCATATTATGTTGTTACCCTCACCTGTCACGTTAACATCCCCTGCTCAGCGCCGGCCCAATTGCGCCTATTCAACCACGATGATGGAATCGAGGTCAGGAGCCGTCTCTTTGGAAACCGATGAAATCGTGATCGTATTCGAACCTTGCTGAAGGTCCAGATTGACATTGGCTACGCCAACGACATTCGAATTGCTCGGATCTGCGCTCGTAGAAGGAAAATTCACGACCACGGTTTTTGACGAATTGGCCTTCACTTTTGCAGATGCGGGCGCCCCGGAAAGATACAATATCAAGACCGAGTGAGGTCCACTGCTTACAGCAGACACGGCAAACGTAACCGTGTAATTGCCCCCGGTGCCAACCTCGAGCTTCTTTCCGTCAGTGCCCTCAGGCGATGCGACGATCGAGATATCTTTGCCATTAAATTGCGCCGAGTCCGCGAGGTATTGAGTGGTGGTTGTTGGGACCGTGATCGAGTCGATGTCAGGAGCGTAGGAACTTCCAGATCCGGAAATCGTGATTGTGTTGTAGCCCGCGCTAAGTAGCACGGGTTGAGTGATCGCTCCAACCGTGGAAAAAGAACCGGTGCTGGGAAATGTCACGGTTACCGGCGCCCCATTGTTCACGCTGATTGTGCCGGGACGCGCTGGATCTGTGAAATAGAGAATCGACAGGTTGTAGGTGCCGGCTTTTGCTGCATAAACATTCCCGAACACGACCGATCCTCCGTTACCGATGTACCCGGCCTTGGTTCCGTCGCTGCAACTATTGCCGTGTGAATATAGCGCTGACCCAAGCAGCTTCGAATTCGGGCCGTCCACGTGATATTGGGTTACGGGGACCATCGGCGTTACCTTCAGAAGCTGGCTTTGGTAAGCCGTCAGGTTGTAAGGCAATGGCCCAGGAACCTGATATCCGCCATCTTGATTCGGTGTTCCGACCAGGTTAACGCCGTTCAATAGGTCGCGTACCAGTACTGGTCCCGGGATACCAACCAATGACCAAGCGGTCGTTCCGGTTTGTGTGCTTCCGGAGGGATTGGATACGAGAATGGTGAAACTGTTATCGGCTTCCTTAGCCCGCCAGGTTTCCGGCTGGCTGCCGCCGGGATCGCTGGTCAAATAATCCGCGACCGGAGCGGCTTGAACCCCGGCCTGATTAACCGCGATCACTTCGCTATTATGTAGCAGCGAATAATCGTACGAATCAATATTGCTAGTCAGATCGGTCCCCAGGATGAGCGGCGCTGCGGTAACACACCACCAGGCAAATAATGTTTGCCGCTGATTCTGGGTGAAGTTGCTGCCGTCCGAATTTATTCCGTCCAATGGCCCATTTCCAATCTCGAGCGAATCCGGATCCGGCCAGCCACCTGGACCAGAAAAGGCAGTCCATTGCGACATCGATTGGAAGTGATTGAGCACGTTGCTCCAACTCGTCAACGGGTAGACTGAGCTGTGATAATACTCGACATCACCAGTGATACGCCAACTATTCGCGTATGCGTCCCAAGTGGTGGCTGCGCTTAGGTTGAGCGAGTTCGAAAGCGCCAAATGAATCTTTCGTCCGCTTTTTTTTAGTGCTTCTGACCACGCGATCACATCGGGGACGTCCCAGGTTCCCACGCCGTCCATTTTGATATAGTCCACGCCCCAGGAAGCGAATAGCTTAGCCCAGGAATCGATGAAACTCTGTGCTCCCGGCTTCGTGTAATCGATGTAGTAGTTTACGTTGCCAAAATTATAATTGGTTTCGTATTGGGAGACGTCGGCGATGTCTTTGGCAGTGTAGCGAGTGCCTTCAATCGGAGTGTTTGCGTTGACCGCAGCCACCGGAATACCAGGAGTGATATACATTCCGAACTTGAGTCCAAGGCCGTGAATATAAGCCGCGAGTGCGGCCATCCCATCGGGGAATGTCGTGGGATCGGGCACCCATCGGCCGTAAGCGTCAACGGTGACCCGCGGGTCCAGGTACCAGAAATCGTCGAGATTAACGTACTGAAATCCCGAGGACTGCAGATTCTGATGCATAGCCTGAGCCTGAGCTTTGATTATCGCCTCTGTGGGACCGCTGCGAACAAAGCTCCAACTGCTCCAGGCCATTTGCGGCGTCAGGGAAACGCCATTGTCCTCGGCTAACGCCGAAACCATCAAACCACTAGCAGCCAACACCGTGGCTCCTAAGAATCCTAATACGCGACCGAGCGAGAGCTGTCGCGAAACAAGCGAACGACGTAACATAGGGTAACTCCTTTTATTATCGGGGGGAATCAGGGACATCCGAGTCCGTGACCATTTACGACTGTTGCGACCATCGCAGATGGCGATGCGACAGCTCAAGAAAAAACGCTCACTTCTGGTTTGTGCGGGCATCCCGTGCACTAGAAGGACCGCTCCGACCAGACTTTTGAATTGAACAGAAGAGAGCAAAAAGGGAATCCGCTCCGTAGGAGCAAAATTCCACCGCGGAGAAGTAGCTATTTGGCCAGCGATAGTGATCGCCTTTGGTCGCTTTACCCATTGATCTGTGTTATCCCTAACTTCCCACACGGATCACATCATCGTTACGATAGCCGGTACGGGCCGGATCGACTCCAACGCTACGCGCTATTTGCCGCCAGAGACAACAGCAAGGCGGCTTGGGCACAGCCGAGAGATTATTCCCCCGACCCCAGGGCTCCGAATTCATAAACTAGTCATGGTACGCAGATGCGTTCCGGAAAGGATTATAAACGCCAGGGGCATTGCGTTCTGGTGCGTACACGAATCCGTAGAGATCTTTTTTATAATCGACCGGCTCGAGAAGTGCGCCTCTGTTGCGTTCTGCCTTGGTGTATTCTATGAGAACTCGCGCTGTGCCATCGATCCCCCACATACGCCAACCGGTCCCCAAAAATCCGCCATTAGGATAAAGCTCTTCCAGGCCGGCCATGGCATGGAAACAATTGATCGCGACCCGATCTTTGCGGTAAAGGCGGTCATCCGCTATATACTTAATACTTCCCCCGTCTAGTAGGCGTTTCCTTTTCACACCCAGATCAAACGCCTCTTTCCTGATTTCGTACGGTCCCCACATTCCCACCGCAACTTTTTCATTCACCGCTAGTTTCAATGTCTCCGGCAGGGTGAAGCTTCTTCCCACGACAGGACGACACTTGTTCAGGTTCGGATTGACGCGGCTGCCCGTGCCGTCGAAAACGCAAAGATCCGGATTTTTGTCGAAATCACGTGGTAACCAGCTAATGGTAAACGCTTCAAAATTTCGATTCCTATAGCTCACCCGTCTCAAGCCCGGTGTATACTTGGGCTGCTTTTGATCGGCCAAGACGCGTACCACCGAGATGAAGGAGTGCGAGAAATTAGGGCTATTGCCTTTGTTCTGATAAGCAAAAGGAATGATAAAATAGCGATCTCGCCGGTTCTCTCCTTGCCCCAGACGAGCTGCGATCTTGCCCTTAATCCGGTTCACCATCTGAACCTGCAATGGTGTTTGGTAATTCGAGTAACTCACGTCCGGTTTCAGCAGCCCGGCATGAACCGGAACGCTCCAACAGAGGGCAAGCAACACGCAGGTTGTGACTAAACTAACAATAAGTTCTTGGGGACGATTAATTGTTCTTCCTGCCCCGGATCCGGAAGACCGCATCCCAGGATCCTGCCTATATACACGTTGTTCATGAGGCGAGCGTGCAGCGCTGTTCATTATTAAAAAAAAGGTTATTTCTCCTGGCGCGCGATTGCTATTGCACTTTAGGGCAATAGGCAGTCCTGAAAACATCCGTCCGGGTTCTACTCTCCCACGACGATCGATGTGAGCACGGCCTGGAGGGGAGCCGCTTTGGAGCGTGCCGAAAAGATCTGGTGATATTCTCTTCAGTGCGGGGAAGGCCAAATGCGATGTTAAACAGGCGGCTCCCGGAAATTACCGCACGCCCTGTTTTGTCCATCGCTCCGTTTGAAGATCGTTCGTCCAGGTGATGGGTCAGTAGAGCTAACCCGCGTTGAAACGTTACCGGGAGCCCCCTATTTAATGAGGATTTCCGGTTATGCACGCGTCGAGACAAATATCACGTGGTTCTCTATCACGTGCCGAAGCGGCTCTCCTCCAGGCCTGATCGGAAAAATTTCTCTATTGGGCTCTGGCCCGGAAGTAAGAATTGGCTCCCCGACCGGAGTCCTCAGACTGAACAACGGGTAGCGCCCTTCTTACTCGCGTTACATTTTGGGCACTCCCGGTGAGTTCATGAGGATTGAGCCCGCGACCGGAAGCACCAAGCTGAACGAGGGGTATCGCTTTTCTCACGTGGGTTACGTTTTGGGCGTTACCGATCACTTCGACCGGTGTGCCCACTTCCACGCGAGCAAAGAATTCCGCGGCGAGGTCGTGTGGCATCCGCACACAACCGTGAGAAGCCGGGTAACCGGGTAGGAATCCCCCATGCATCCCCAGCAATGGTCCAAACTGCATATAATCCGGCATCGGAGCCGCCATATAGTGACACCCCAGAGGCACGCGTGAACTTGGCGTCGCGTTCGGGTTAACAATTCTGCCGTAACCATCCAGCACGAGACCAAAATCTGCGGAGACATGATTCAGGTCCTTGCTTATGATGTGGAATCTCCCAACTGGTGTTCCCCAACCCTCTTTGCCAGAAGCAATTGGCGAAACCAGAGCGACTCGCCCGTTTTCAAGCAAATAAGCCATCTGTTCGGTCAGGTTAATAACGACCGAGGTGTGTTCCGCACGCACCTCAGGGGCAGTCCCAATGATAACCAGGGCCAGCGCCAACGTCGTCGTCGCTTTCATACTCACCTCACCCTCAAACTGTCTATTCGTGCTTCTACTGCCTTGGTCAAACGCAACATCATCCCCGCTACCCTGGAAGCAAGATGAAAATCAAAATTGCGGTCACCGGCCATCAGGCGAGTGATTGGTTACCGCCCGCCTTCGCGATCTCGCGTCTGCGTGGTGCCGTCTTGCGAGAAGAGCCGAATCGCGCCCGACCGCGCACTCCCGCAAAATGCACTGGAAAGGCGTTCCCTAGCAGACGACATTTCCGCTGGTCAGGATGGATTTATGAATACAATCAATCGCGAGGAGCTAAAGCAAAAGCTCGACCAACGAGCAAACTTCACGCTGGTCAATTGTTTGGACGAATGGATGTTTAAGGAAAAGCGGATACCGGGTTCCATCCGGTTCGAAAAGGGTTTCTTTCAGACACTCAATCCAAAGGGGGAGATTATTGTCTACTGCTCTAACCCCGGTTGTACGGCGAGTGTGATGGTCTATCACCAATTCGTTGAACACGGTTTTCAAAACGTGTGGCACTATCCGGGCGGCATAGCGGACTGGGAAGACAGCGGGTATCCAATGGAAGGCGAACACTTCCATTAATTGGAACAATTGTGTGGCCGGTCGGTCACTCGATCGTTCACGGCGCAACGGCCCGGTGGAATCTCCACCGATACCTTAGTCCAATAGCCTCCCGGTTCCAGGTGTGGTTTCTTCCCCTGGACGTGCAATCACTCGACCTCGTATCAATCCGAGATGAAGATGAAGCAATTCACTCGATGGTTGGTCTTAAACCGTAGATAAGAAAACGCCCTAAATTCTCCATCAAATGAAATCAAAAATGACAGTGGCCCAGATTAGCAAACCAGGCGGCGATTTTGAGCTGGTTGAACGAGATATTCCCGAACCAGGCCCCCGCCAGGTGCGCATAAAAGTAGAAGCCTGCGGAGTCTGCCACAGCGACGAGCTAGTGAAGGAGGGACTTTGGCCGGGCTTGCAATTTCCGCGGGTACCTGGTCACGAAATTGCCGGCCGCGTTGATGCTTCCGGCGATGGAGTGACGTCCTGGAAAAAAGGTGATCGCGTTGGCGTAGGCTGGCATGGCGGCCATGATTTCGTCTGCGAGTCGTGTCGTCGCGGTGACTTCACCATGTGTGTTCAGCGCAAGGTGACAGGTATCGACTACGATGGTGGCTACGCCGAATACGTGATCGCACCGATGGAAGCACTCGCGGCAATTCCGGACCAGGTACCGGCAGAAGAAGCCGGACCATTCATGTGCGCGGGAGTCACGGTTTTTAATGCTTTGCGCAACTCGGGCGCGTGCCCTGGTGACGTTGTCGCTGTACAAGGGGTTGGCGGCCTCGGACATCTCGGCGTCCAATACGCTCGCAAAATGGGATTTAATACCGTGGCCCTTGGAAAGGGCGCGGACAAAGAACCGCTCGCCAGAAAACTGGGGGCGCATTATTACATCGATTCGGCCGCTGTTGATACCGTAACTGAACTGCAGAAATTGGGTGGCGCCAGAGTGATTCTGGCGACGGCACCGAGTGCGAAAGCGATCTCCGATGTAGTTGGTGGCTTGGGGATAAATGGTAATCTACTGATTCCGGCTGCACCGAACGAGCCGCTCACGGTGAGCGTGTTTCCGTTGATAATGGGCCGCCGGCAAATCTCAGGCTGGTATTCAGGCACTGCCCGCGACTCTCAGGACACTTTGGAATTCAGTGCGCTGACCGACGTGCATCCTATGATCGAGAAATTCCCTCTTAGTCGCGTGGCTGAGGCCTACGAACAAATGCGCAGCGGGAAAGTCCGTTTTCGTGTCGTTCTGACGATGGGGCACTGAGTCTCAGAAGGCCGACAACGGTCGGCATACCAGAACCGTTTGGTAGTACGCTTGCGTAAACGAGATCTTCCGGAATCAATCTGGCATGCGCTTTGGATCGACACGGCCATCAATCAGGTCACCGCGGCCGGATACTGATTCCGGTAACTGGGACAAAAAGCGCCTTGCTCTCAGATCCTCGTCTCTATTAACGCATTCCGCGAGCCCGAGCTGTTTGTGTGCTACCAGCCAGCTACCCGGTTCGTTTAAACAAACCGGATTCCGCCCAAGATTTATATTAGTTAATTAGCTCTTGATTAAGTGAAACCCGAACACAAGAAAACCGCGTTGATTGTTGGAGTGACCGGAATTGTCGGCCGTAACCTTGCCGAGCTGCTCAGTAGTAAGAACGACTGGGACGTCATCGGGCTAGCCAGGCGGCCACTCGAAATTGCTGGGGTCAAACGCCAGATTGCCGCTGATCTGTTAGACCGGGAGGCGGCCATAAAGGCTCTCCGCGGGGCGAATCCGACACACGTATTTTATTGTACCTGGTCGCGGCGGGAAACAGAGGCACAGAACTGCGAGGTTAACGGACAGATGCTCCGCAACCTCTTAGATGCCGTAACCGGCTCGTCCGCTTTGCAGCACGTTACTTTAGTGACCGGTCTGAAGCATTATCTAGGCTCCTTTGAGAACTACGGCTCAGGTAGAGCAGAAACGCCGTTTCGCGAGGATGAACCCCGACAACCCGGTCTAAACTTCTACTACGTCCAGGAAGACATTCTATTCGAAGAAGCCGCCAAGCATCATTTCTCATGGAACGTGCAACGGCCTCATACCATTATCGGGTACGCGCTCGGCAATGTGATGAACATGGGTGTTACCCTTGCAGCGTACGGTTCCCTATGCCGCATGTTCAAACGGCCTTTTGTGTTTCCCGGATCGCTACGCCAATACGAGAGTCCGACCGACGTTACCGACGCTTCGCTGCTGGCCAAGCATTTGCTATGGGCCGCTACAACTGAGAGCGCCAAAAACGAGGCGTTCAACGTGGTAAATGGTGAGATTTTCCGCTGGCGCTGGCTGTGGCCCAAGTTAGCTCAATTTTTCGAAATCGAGGCAATCGGTTATCCAGGGCAAAAAAGGCCCCTGGAGCAGCAAATGTCCAACGCTGCCACCGAATGGAAGCTGCTCGCAGAGAAATACAGCCTGCGAAATGCCAAGGTGGAGGAACTGGCCTCTTGGTGGCACACGGACGCCGACTTGGGTCGGGAGATCGAATGTTTTACCGACATGACCAAGAGTCGTGAGCTCGGCTTTTTGGAGTATAAATCGACGCTTCGGTCGTTCCTGGAGCTGTTCGAGCGACTACGCGCGGATCGCATCATTCCTTAGTCACAGATTACCCAGACTAAAGAAGAAGCCGCCACTCTTGCGCCAAGTCCAGCAGCAAGGTGGACAAACGATATTACGATCGAATGCGGTGTCACTCTTCGAAGATAGCGACCACGCGACACCATCCTGCAGAAGCCGCCTTAATCTTGACCGGGAAACAACTGACCAGAAATCCAGAGCTGGGCAACTGCTCCAGATTATGGAGCTTTTCGATGTGGGTATAGCCGATCTCTCGTCCGGCTTTGTGCCCTTCCCAGATCAAACCGGCGTTTTCGGTTTCTGCATATCGTTTGGCGGTATGAACAAATGGTGCATCCCATGACCACCCGTCAGTACCCGTGACCCTTATCCCTCTCGAGGTCAGGTAAAGAGTAGCTTCGCGCCCCATACCGCAGCCCTTCGAAACATAGTCCGGCAATCCGTATCGCTCCCCAGCCGCGGTATTAACCAGGATGATTTCCAATGGGCTTAATCGATGGCCAATGCGTTCCAGTTCAACCTCAATATCTTGAGCCGTCACGACATAACCATCGGGGAAATGCCGGAAATCAAGCTTAACTCCCGGCTGAAAACACCACTCCAGCGGCACCTGATCGATGGTCCACGCCGGTTCACCTTGATTCATGGTCGTAGCAAAGTGCCAGGGTGCGTCCAAATGAGTCCCGTTGTGGGTAGAGAGATTAATCAGCTCGATCGCCCAGCCTTCCTTGTCTGGTAAGTCTTCCGGTTTCAGGCCAGGAAAGAAATGGCATATGGTTTTGGCCGTATTCTCATGTCGAAGGTACTCGATCTTCGGACCGGTACCCGGCGGATCCGCCGGAACCTCATTTTCGAGCGGCACTGAAAGATCAACAAGACGATGTTTCACGCGATAATTCCAATTAGATAAATTTTCCGTGCAGCGAGCGAATGTGAGTTCTTATACACAACGTTGCAAGTCATGACGGAATAGAATTCTCAGTTCTTAGTCGTTGGGCGGACGCAACAAGGTTGAGTAATTCGTTGCAAACCTTTGGCTTCTACCCAGCCGGTCGTCACCGCTCCGGCAACTCAGACTGTGATTACGTCGATTAGGACAACCGGCCGGTCAGGCCATTGGTTCATCATAGAATTCCGGATGTAAGTCCTTACCAGTTCACCCAGAATATTACGCTCCCCACAATAAATTTAGTTCTAAGATATGACCGAGGAACCGGAAACTGCGAGTCAAATTGCTCTACTAAATCAGGAATTTCTTACCAGTTGGGAACTCTGCGCCAGTCCCTTCCCGGAGGCCGAGCTATTGGATAGGCCTGGAATCGCCACACGATGGGCCAACATCGATTTCCGCTTTTACAATGCTCTCTGCCTGACTGCAGAATTATACGATGAAGAAACGCTGACGCAGAGCGTAGCGGAGGGTATCGCTTTCATGCGCGCTAGACCGTATCCCGGCTGGATGGTGGTTACGCAGGAGAGTTTAACTGACGCAGCTCAAAATGTCTTGACCGGTCTGATCGACTCAATGCGGCTGGCATCAATGCCCGCGACAGGCATGGCCGGAGATATTCTACCTCTGAAGGAAAAAGTCATTCCTAACCTGAGATTCGCGCGTATTAGTGATGACGACAGCGTGACTACATTCGCCGAGTTAAACTGTCTGGCATACGGATTCCCATTAGAAGCAGGCCAGTCCGTTATCGGAGCCGACATTTTTTGGCGTGAACACGCCTATGGCTTCATCGCCTATGAAGGAGAACTACCGGTAGCAACCGCCACAGGGATTGTTTGCGGCACCTCGATATTCCTCTTTCTGGTAGCAACCAGACCAGAAGCTCAACGGAAAGGTTATGCGGATGCCGTCATCCGACACGCCCTCAACGCAGCGTACGCAGCCACCGGAATAAGGCGCACTTCTCTGCAGGCCACAGACGCAGGTCGCCCTGTCTACCGCCGTATAGGGTACCTCGACATCTGCCGGTATACTTGTCTCTGGCCGGCCACTTGACCCTGAGAAAGACCGCTGGCGTGAGTCGATCACTAGTGGACGGAGTGGACCTGGTACCTGAGTGAACGGAGTGGAGATACAGCGGGTCGCTGCGTCTTTATACTTCCACGCCGTCTACTCCGTCCACCAAGTCCACTCAGTCCACTATCGCTGAATCACTATCGGCAGTGATTTCAGCGCACGCAGGAAGTACAACGGCCGGTACTCGAACTGCCGCGACCCGAGCCTCACGTTAGGCAGCCGATCTAACAATCTTGATAGCGCGACTTGCGTTTCCATTCTGGCCAGCGCGGCGCCCAAGCAAAAATGAAGACCGTATCCAAAAGCCAGTGAGTGGACCTTGGGACGCATGAGGTCGAGCCGTTCAGGATGATCGTACTCGTCGGGATCGTGATTAGCCGCTCCGATGCCCAGTTGTATCCGCTGACCTTTCCTTAAAACCTCCCCGCTCAGTTCGATATCCTCGGCCGCCACTCGAGAAAGCCACAGAACAGGACTAACAAATCGTAATAGCTCCTCCACTACAGACGGTACCATGTCAGGAGTTGATCGCAGCTGCTCCCAGAGCTCTCGTGATTCCAGCAGATACCGCAAGGATCCACTTAAGAGATTTGCCGTAGTTTCATGTCCTGCCACTAACAAAATATTGCATAACGCTACAAGCTCGCTAGGCAACATCTCATCGCCGACCCCTTCGAAAGTCACCAGGCGCGAAATCAAATCATCCTTTGGCTCGATCCGTCGCGCTTTTATTATCTCGTCTAGCGCCCGCTCTGCTTCGCGGAATACCATCCCGAGCTCCTCGACTGTTTCGCCGTCTTTCCGATATACGGCGCTGGGAAAAGCAACGACTGCTTGACTAGATCGGTGAAGCATTCCGTGATACTCACTGGGCACGCCTAACAGATCAAATATCACCAACGAAGGGAGCGGATAAGCAAAGTCAGAAACGAAGTCAGCTGCCCCGCCGACCCGCTGCATCTTGTCTAATAAATCGTCGGTCAGTTCTTCGACTGCTGTCCGTAGCTCTCCCACCATCTGCGACGTTAACGTGCTCATGACGGCGTGCCTCTGCTTTGTATGTTCGGGCGGATCTGCAGTTACCAACTGGCCATAGACAAACCGCTTGCACACGTCCAAATCGGGTCCTAACGATTCCGGGAAATCCTCTCTCCGTCTTTCCAGTTCAGCCCCGGTAGCGGACGAGAATTGCCCGGGAGCACGCAAGGCCGCTTTTACATCGCGGTAACGCGTTAGCATCCAGAACGAATATTTTTCGTTCCAGTAAACCGGTTGCTCTCTGCGCAGATCCGCGAGTAAGGAAAACGGGTCCTGTAGATTCGCAGGCGTCAGCGGATCGAACCGTTCGGAATCTGTTATTTGCATACCTTTCCTGACCTAACGGCCCGGCCTATTTTTCATAAGTCGTAAGTCTGGCAAACGGTCGTCAGTCGCTCGGAAGACTTCCGCGACGTATCGCCCGCGGTAAGTGTAGCTTTCGGTTTTCTCGCCTTGAACTAGGCCGCCTTACTATCTTTGAAATACAAGATCGTCTCCCGAATTCCTGACTCGAAGTCGACCTTTGGTTCCCAGCCGAGAACTTTTTGCGCCCGGGAAATATCAGGGCGCCGGACTTTGGGATCGTCTTCTGGTAAGGGTTGGGTGACTATTCGTGATTTAGAGCCGGTGATTTGCAGGATTTTTTCGGCAAATTCAAGAATGGTCATCTCGCGGGGGTTGCCGATATTGACCGGTTCATGATAATCGGTCATGGCCAGACGGAAGATCCCGTCGATCAGATCTGAGACATAACAGAAGCTGCGAGTCTGGGATCCATCGCCGAAAACCGTCAAAGGTTCCTGGTTGAGCGCCTGACTAATAAACGCCGGGACTACCCGACCATCTTTCAAACGCATCCTGGGGCCGTAAGTGTTAAATATTCTTACGATCTTCGTATTCAGCCGGTGATGCCGATGGTAGGCCATGGTCATCGCTTCAGCAAAACGTTTGGCTTCGTCGTATACTCCGCGCGGGCCGATCGGATTAACATTCCCCCAATAGTCTTCTTTTTGCGGATGAACCAAGGGATCGCCATAACATTCCGAGGTAGAAGCTAAAACGAAGACGGCCTGCTTCTCTTTGGCCAGCCCGAGAGCATTGTGAGTTCCCAGTGCCCCTACTTTCAAAGTTGGGATCGGCAGCTCAAGATAGTCGATCGGACTAGCCGGTGAAGCAAAGTGAAAGACAAAATCAACCCGACCAGGTATGAAGATAAACTCACTCACATTGTGCCGGATGAACTTAAAATCCTGGCTCCCGGCCAGATGCGCGAGGTTACCGGAGGAACCTGTAACCAAGTTGTCTACGGCAATAACCCTGAATCCCTCGGATATTAGGCGATCACTCAAATGGGACCCGAGAAATCCGCCTCCCCCGGTAACCACGGCGACTTTTTTCCTAGAAACAGATTCAAACATACGATTGCAAAATTTTTTAAGCTACCGCACCTAAGTGTCTGCAGAACGCCTAATCAGCGACTCTCCCGGCTAACTTCTTGGCGCAGCTTTTCCCCGGCATTCTTCGACGAGGTTGCGAATTTGATAGGACTAACTAGGCCCGAATACCCGTTGCCATTTGCTTTGGGTTGCGGCCGTCCTATCGAGTAAAATTGAAAGCCCAGATTTCTAATCGCATCCGCGTCGAGTAAATTCCTTCCATCGAAAACGATCGCCGTGTGCATCCGCCGATATACCTCCGCAAAGTCAATTGCGGCAAAGTCGGGCCATTCGGTCGCCACCACCAGGGCCTCTGCGTCTTGAACAGCAATTAAGGCAGAGTCGGCCAAACGGAGACCCGGACACAAATTGAGTTCTCGCACTTTCTCGTTGCCCTTGGGATCGTATGCGGTCACCTGGGCTCCCTCGCGGATCAAATCATTTACCAGATCCACTGCCACCGAGTTCCGAACATCATCTGTGTCCGCTTTAAAGGTAAGTCCCCAAACCGCAATCCGTTTCTCCTTCAATACCCACAAAGTGTCCCGTAGTTTGCGCAGGAATCGAGTCCGTTGGGACTGATTGATGCGCTGTACCTCCTTAAGCAGCGCGAAGGGTTCGCCGATCTCTTCACTGATCGAGATGAAGGCTGCGACGTCCTTTGGAAAACAGGAGCCGCCGTAGCCGAGTCCTGCGCTAAGAAAACTACGTCCGATGCGTTTGTCCGCTCCAATACCTTCGGCAACCTTCTGAATATCGGCCCCAGTCGCTTCGCAAATCGCTGACACGGCATTGATATAGGAGATCTTCAGCGCGAGAAATGAATTCGCGGCGTGTTTAATTAACTCCGCACTATTAATGTCGGTAACAATGATTGGAGCAGTGAACGGCGCATAAACTTCTTTCATGGCAGCCAACGCGCGCTCGCTGTCGCAGCCGATGACAATACGATCGGGTTTCATCAGATCGCTCACCGCGCAACCTTCACGGAGAAATTCCGGATTACTGACCACGTCGAAGTCCGCTCCCGTTCGGTTATATCGCCGAATGGTGTCCGCAACTTTCTCACCGGTCTTTACCGGTACGGTACTCTTGTCGACGATCACCCTATATCCCTTTAGAACGTAAGCGATCTCCCGCGCCACTCGCTCGATGTAAGTCAAATCGACACCACCATCGGTCTGAGGAGGCGTTGGTACCGCAATGAAGATCACCTCGGCGGTATCGACTCCTTCTTCAACACTGGTGCTAAAAGAAAGTCGATGAGCAGAGACATTGCGGTGCACTACCTCCTCGAGCCCGGGCTCATAAATCGGGATCTTACCATATCTGAGTCGTTTAATTTTAGGTTCATCATTGTCAATACAGATGACCTGGTGGCCTACTTCTGCTAAACAGGCGCCCGTGGCTAATCCAACATAGCCTGTTCCGATGATGGCGATTTTCATAACTAAACAAGTTTATAAGTCGTTCGGCCGACTTTGAATCTGCTCGGCCAGCTAAACTAGAGACTCATTATCCCGTCATAATATGACTATCTGCCGCTTCCTGTCTGAGTGGCTGTATTTGCTGTCTCAACCGTTTCTGGACCGCAATCACTTGTCCTACGGTGAAGCGTTCCGCTTAGCCAGTTGTTGAACGAGAGCGAGTCCGCTTTCGGCCGTCGCTTGCGGAAAGTACATCTGCACGTTCACCGTCGCATCTTTAAGTACGTCGAGATACTGCTGGGCCTCCTGTGCGTCAGGCTCCTTGTCCGGAGGCAATGGAGCGTCGATATCAACTCCTCGCCCATACTTCTCCAGAGCGACTTCATGATAGTAGCCCGACGAGCTCAGAAAACGGGTGGGTTGATCGGTCCGATTGTGAAACGCATGCAGGGCATTTGCCGGTACGATGAGCGTATCACCCCGCCCGCACCGTACCCAGTCTTCCTGACCCTGCTCATCGATCCGCAAAAAGTCCGTCTGTCCCGTAATTACATAGAAAACCTCCGCATATGGGTGGCTATGCGTTGGGATGCCCTTGCCGGGGGGCAGGTCCATTTCATAGATACTATTGGCGTAGCCAGTATCCGCTCCCCTTGCTTTCCAGGTCAACCGGGTACCGCCTACCTCAATGGTCCGGCCTTCTTTCGGTCCCAGTTTTCTCACACCATGGCTCGCCGCAATTGCTTTTAAGTTCTGTCCTATATCTTTCATCTATTTAGTTCCCGCTAGATGCCTAAGCTGCAAGTCCACGACTGTCAGCAGCGAGTTCTTGCTGAAGATTTTCTGATTCTTGCGCAGACGCGCCACACCCAACGGTCATCACCAACGGCAGACGCTCGGCTAAAGAATCGGCAGTCTGGACGAAAAGAACGGCCGTCCAATCACAGATCAAAATTGGTACCTGAATCGAGCTTTATTCCGTGGATTTCACACTAAAGACAAGACCTGGTTCGAGTTAAGGAGATAGATTGAAAGGAAGGACGATGAAGAAGGGTGAACTGGAAAGCAAGGGCTCGAATACTTCCTCTGTACCGAGGATCAAGTGTAGTGGGCCCTTGATTAGATTTTGGAGGGATTTGCACGACGATGAGGCTTGGAAATACGAGGAGTTGTGTCCTATTGAACTCCTGCAAAAGGTGGAAATCGACTATCGGATAGTGCCCAAAGACGAGCTAGATCGAGTCGTTTGGTTCTGGGGACGCCGGCCGCGCGCGCTAACCGCAGTCGGCTTAGTTCTGTGGTTGATCGCGGCCATCGCGGCACCTTTCTGCGTTATAGTCCCATGTCTTGCAGTTCCAATTCTGATCGCATGCATGGCCCTGCTATTATGGGCCATTGTGCGATCTGTACGTTGGCGACGTGATTATGAATTGAGCGTAAGCCGGCTTCTGCACACCCGTTAAGAAATTGAGGTGCTGCTTTTGATCGCAATGTTGTCTCCTGAGTCGCTCTACCTTGGTGGGCGAAAACCTGGGATTTTCGGTATGTCACTCTATGTCACTCTCACAAAGCGTTTTGTGCTTTTTGCGGCTATGCTCTGCCTTGCTATCTCTCGCGGCGATTCGTCTTCTCCGTATTTACACCACTAAGCGTAGCAAGGAATCACCGGCCAGGCTGCGCCCAAACCCAAGGAGAAATTTCAGGTCAAGAACTGTTGAAGTCCGAGGCTGGTATAGCAGCGTTGGCAGCGCCGCCGGATGACTCGCAAGGCGCTGGTGAGGCGAATAGCTGAGCCCCATTTAACGAGCCAGCAACGCGGCGAGGCGCCGGCGCCGCCCCAACCCGAAGGGCTGCGCGCGGGTGTCCCGCGTCCGCGGGATTGCTCGTCAGTCAAAGACCACAGCGGGTATTCTCCTTCCTTCCCGCGGACGCGGGACACCCAGCCAAAATTCGCAGCAGCGCTGCTATACCAGCCTCAGACTTGGTGCACTGGGATGTGCCTGACGGCGATAAGTATCCGGGCTGCATCCGCTAATAACGCGGAATCGCGAGCTGAAGTGGCTTGACGTCCGGTAACCAACTCGCTCAGCGATTTCTGATATGGGCAGGCGAGTTTTACGCAGAAGCCCTTTTGCCAGTTGTATCCGCGCGCGAGTCACGAAGCGGAAAGGAGTTTCTCCGGTTGCCTCTTTAAACAAGCGAGCGAAGTGAAACACACTCAATCCGGCAGCTCGAGCAACCGAACTCAAATCGAGAGATTCCCCCAGATTTTGATGGATATAATTGATCGCCTCACTCAGTTGATCGTTAGTCAGTCGCGGCGGACCAGAGAGTGGATGACGAATTTTCGCATATTTACGGAGAAGCTGGGCACACGCTGCGTTCAACACCGTTTCAATAAACAACTTGTCCGCCGGATCCGGAATCGCTGGTAGAGCGGTAAGGGCTGCGGTGATTTCGTGAAGCAGTGGATCCGGTGCCGCAAATCTTGGTATGAACTCGAGTTGGCGGCTAATTCCGTTGGCTATTGCCATCTCTGCTAGATAGCCGGGTTCGACAACCAGATAGCTGTAGGACAATACCTGGTGTTGGTCCTGCAAAACCGGACGAAGCATGGTTGGCACATCAGCCGGAAGGAAAGCAACGTCGCCTTTTCCCGTAATTTCCCGTCTGGTTCGTCCATCTAAGCTTCGGTCCAACTTCATTGACTTATTGAAGTGATGGAGACATACGACATGTTGCTTCGGACTATGGAGCGGCAAGACATCCGCGCACTGCCAGACATCGGAAAGCTTCGCCTGGAAATTTAAGAGTTTTACCCGGCCCGAGGGAAGTCCGATGCAATTTAATAGCGTCGGAGGGTTTACGAACTCGCTTGACGGTGTTTCAGCGCCGTAGTCGAATGTCATAGCTGCACCGCGAACCCGCCGTCCAGGTAGATGGTAGCACCGGTTACAAAATCGGAAGCGTGCGAGGCCAGGTAGATCGCCGTTCCGGCGCATTCCTCTGGCGTGCCAAACCGCCCAGCCGGGGTCCGTTTGATGACATCCTCGTAGAGCGGCATTTCTTTGATGGGCGCCACCATATCGGTATCGATAAAGCCGGGTGCGATCGCATTTACCTGGATATTGGACTTGGCGAGTTCGATGGCCATGGACTTTGTCAACTGAACTAAAGCGCCCTTGGAGGCGCTGTAAGATGGGACACGTGCCGACCCGAACAGGGCTAGCTCGCTGGCGATGTTGATGATTTTTCCCCCGCCCCGTTGAACCATTGACCTAGCTGCCAGTTTCGAAAGCAGGAAACAAGCATTCAGGTTTGTTTCAAATACCCGATCCCAGTCTTCGGGACTAAGTTCGAGGACACCGCCCAGGACAATGATACCGGCGTTGTTGACCAGAATATCGACTGGTCCCAGCTTCTTCTCGACTTGTTGGAAAATAGCCGGCAATTGCTCGCGCTGGGCGAGATCAGCTTCTACCGCAATCGCCGGGACACCCAGCTGCTGGAGTTCGTTGACCACCCGTCGATTTTTCTGTTCGTTGCGCGCCACGACCGCGACTGAGGCGCCGGCCTGAGCCAAGCCTAAGGCCATCCCACGACCGATCCCACCATTCCCGCCGGTTACCACAGCCACGCGTCCGCTTAGATCAAACAAATTCTTTGATGACATATTCCTTTATTCTGTATCGCCGGGAGTTACAGATCAGACCGTACCCGCTAACCTTCAGCTTGGCCTCGGCTTTGTCTTAACCGCCGTAATTGCTGCTCGAGCGCAGCGGCATCTCAATCGATACACGCACCAATCATACCGAGCATCGGTCTGTGAGATTCAGAAATCTCTCGCCATTACCGCTCGCTCAAATATGCCCCCTCTACGGAGCTTGTCGCCTTTGAGACACCGATAGCTATAAATATCTCGCTCCCACAGAGCGCGATCTTGCTCTTACGAAGCGGCTAAACGTGGGTTACGACGCAAGCGCTTCCGGCGCTTGGCGCCCGTCGCGGCTCCTGGCTTCTGACGAAGTTTAAGCCGCCGCCTTCTCAGCAAGAAATAGCGGCAACTGGAACAAAAACCAGACTATTGTTGCCCTCCCGGCTTTCACTTTTCAGGTCTTCAAAAACGTCGTGTCGAAGTGACTAAACCACGACGGCCTAATTTATGAACACTTCAAATCAGAATTTGCCGCCGGCTGGCCCTGACAATAATTTTGCGGATCGCGTTCGGCTCAATCAACAGAAACTCACATCTGAACTAAAACCACATTACGACTTCATTGTCTGCGGGTCGGGTTCGTCTGGTTCAGTGGTAGCACGACGGCTGGCCGAAAATCCGAGTATGCAAGTCCTCTTGTTGGAAGCCGGCGGTCACGACGATTTGCCAAGCATTACCGATGCTCTTCAATGGGCCAGCAACATCAGGACCGAGCGGGATTGGAGTTTTCAAACGCGCCCCAACCCGCACCTGAACGGTCGAACCGATTCGATCGCTGCGGGCAAAGTTTTGGGCGGCGGCTCCAGTATAAACGCATTGGCGTGGGCGCGAGGTCATAGAAGCGATTGGGATTATTTCGCGGCGGAAGCAGGTGACTCGGACTGGAATTGGAGGTCGGTATTGAACCTTTATCGAGAATTGGAGGACTGGCAGGGAACGCCGGACCCAGATTACCGTGGCACAGGAGGGCTCCTCTATGTGAAACAGGAAATTGGTACCGGCCCGATTATTCCCGCGATGTTCGAGGCTACACGTTCCGTCGGGATTCCGACGTTCGATAGTATCAACGGGCGAATGATGGAAGGGCCAGGCGGCTGTTCACTCACCGAGTTCCGGACCCGTAACCATCAACGGCTTTCCGCCTTCCGTACGTACACGTTTCCTTACATGGACCGGCCAAATCTTACCGTCCTCTCTTCCGCATTCGTGACCCGGTTGATTTTCGAAGGGAAACGGGTATCGGCCGTAGAGTTTGTGCGGGGAGACAAAGTTCACCGGCTAAACGTTGGAGTCGAGGTCGTTCTATCACTGGGCGCGATTAACACACCTAAGCTGCTGATGCAGTCCGGAATCGGCGATGAAACCGAACTAGGCCGGTTTGGTATTCCTGTAGTTGAACATCTGCCGGGAGTCGGCCGGAATTTTCAAGACCACGTCGCATTACCGCCGATAGTATGGGAGTTCCAGGGTGACCAGCCAGAAGCCGTTTTCCATTGGTTCTGGAAGACCGAGGGCGATACGCCGAATCTCCAGACGACTCAGGCTCCGATTTTGAGCGGGATACGAAGAATGAACCCCAATCTTCCCGCGAGTGGTTGGCTGATGTTGCCGGCACTTATCCGAACCAAGAGCCAAGGCCGGATTCACGTTACCGGAACAGACCCGCTCGATCCGCCGGATATCGAGGCGAATCTTTTAGCTCACCCGGACGACGTGAAAGCATTGGGCGATGCCATGGAGATCTGCCGGGACATTGGTAATTCCGCTGCGCTGCGTCCGTTTTTAAAGCAGGAGGTTTCCCCCGGCAAAATAAAACGGTCGGCCATGGAGATGTTTATTCGGGATAACGCGATGAGCTGGTGGCATCAGAGCGGCACCGCCAAGATGGGACGAGATGCGCTCTCCGTTGTAGATAGTAAACTGAAAGTTTATGGTATAAGAAATCTACGAATCGCCGATGCCTCAATTATGCCACGGGTGGTGAGCGGTAACACTATGGCCCCGTGTATCATCATCGGCGAGCGTGCAGCAAGTGCTTGCGGCGCCGGCAAGCAAGCCTAACTGGGCGGTTAAGAATTGCGGTCGAAGCCAGCGGCAAAGCCGCGATTCAACATAGCCTAGGGCGAAGCCCCGTAAGCGTTAACTTAACTTTGGGGGGGCGAGGCTCCCTTCCGGCCTAATGATGTCAACGAAGCCGCTCATGTGCTTATTCCCAAGATGTTTCTAGGCCGAAACCCTCGCCGAGCCGGGGTATGCTGTGCGGCCGCGGACAAGCGCACCGTTAGGCTAATATTTGACCATTTCTCCAGTCTCCACCTAATGTCACTGCGAAACGCTGCCCCGCGGCTCGGCGCCTCCAGCGGCCTTATGGAACCAGGTACTTCTACAGGGCTCAGTTCTCCGCAGCCACTGACAGGACGATCGGGAGCCTCGCCCCACCAAACTTCTACACCAAACGCTTAAGTTAACGCCTATGGGCCTTTGCCCTAGGCTATTATAAGCCGCCGCTTCGCGGCTAATACCGCTCTCCTAGCTCACGGTATCACCAGTTCGATCAGAAACGGACCATTCTGTCGGTTACCAACCATCAATAAATCCGCGAATTGTTCCAACGTCTCGGCTCGAGCCGCCTCTACCCCCATTGCGCCGGCAAGCCGCAGCCAGTCGAGAGAAGGAGAACTAAGATCAAAAAGATCAAGCGCAGTACGCCCGGGGTTAGCGCCAACCTTGGCCAACTCCATCTCCAGTATCGCGTATTTCCGGTTAGAAAGAATGACCGTCGTGATATCGAGCTTCTCGCGTGCTTGGGTCCAAAGAGCTTGGATCGTATAAAGGGCGGAGCCGTCGCCTTCCAAATTGATAACCCGGCGACCGGGCGCGGCCAGGGCAGCTCCGGTGGCAAGGGGCAATCCACTGCCGATCGCTCCACCGGTAAGTTGCAACCAGTCGTGTGGCGCCGCGGAATGTGTCCCCGGATAGAAGGACATGCCGAAGCTCAGGCTCTCGTCGACGACGATCGCATTTTCTGGAATCAGGGCTGCCAGCGTCTGGGCGACGCTGGATGAATTTACCGATCCGCTGGCCGGCTCGGGCGCCTGGCTCCCCGGAGGTTCAAACTGCGGAGCGCCTAACTCATTCGAAAGGGCCATCAGAGTGCCTGCGGCATCTTCGTCCGGCCGCGCGAGAACATGAACGATGGCGTCATTTGGCCGAATCAGGCTAGGTTTGCCGGGATAGGCAAAAAATCCCGCAGGCTCTTGGGCGCCGACTAAGACCACGTGCCGAATGCCGGAGAGCGCGGCCACGGCATGATCAATAACATAAGGCAGGAGTGGAATCGGATAACGTCCGCGACCTCTTTGGATCAAACGGTTAAACGTCGGTGCGACCAATCTTGTTTGAGTCAGTGCCGCAATCCGATGGGCAGCAGCTAGACCATCGACCTCCAGCGCGTTCCCGGTCACCACTAGAGCGGTGGGTTCACCACTCCGTAATACGCGGGCTATCTCTGCAATCCGAGGCGGTGTCGTCGTGGGCAGCGGTGATATGGGAAGTGCGGTAGCGGGTATTCCCCCTTCACCCCATGAAGTATCGGAAGGCAAAATCAAAGTTGCGATTCCCGAAGCGTTGCGTGCCGCTTGCACCGCGGCTGCGGCATCCATACCGACGCTCGCAGCGCTTGAGCTAGACCGAGTCCACACCGACACTGGGCGTGCCCACCCTTCGATGTCCGCGGTCAGCGGCGCGTCAAACCACCGATGGTAGGTCGCCATATCTCCAACGATGTTGACGATGGGCACTCGGGCGCGTTTGGCATTGTGAAAGTTAGCCAAACCATTAGCCAAACCGGGCCCACAATGGAGTAAGGTTGCTGCGGGTTTTCGGGCTATTCGCGCATAACCATCCGCCGCTCCCGATGCCACTCCCTCGAAAAGACCAAGAACGCAGCGAATCCCCGGAAGCCGGTCCAGCGCAGCCACAAAATGCATCTCACTTGTGCCCGGGTTCGTAAAGCAGGTTTCAACCCCACTGTTTATTAGGGTAAACACAAGACTTTCGGCACCACTCATACCCTTCTGACCGTTTCTGCCCCCGGGCCCGACTAACTGCGGCTGCCTGGTCCCGGCTCCGCTGGCTTTCAGCCGCTCCGGGTCGATTTTTGCCGATGGTTTGTCGGCAACCGACTGATTTTCTCCCCTCCGCTCCAAATGACTCATATTGTTTAACTCCTTCCCCATACATCAACCTCACGACCTGACGGGTGTACTCGGTATAAACAGATCCAGGCGATGAGAATCTGCTGTCTTCTGATTCGCATTGCCGCTTTCGTCTATCGGAACCGGTCAATCCCGGTTATCGCCTTTTTTTAGGCCGCTCGGAGAGTCCGATCGACCAGATCAGCTGCGACGGATAGCCCGTTAGCCTCAGAAATCGCCATTTGCATTCTACGGGCATTATTGCGATACGAGGGGTCCTCCAGAACTTCTTTTAATAGGTCCGAGAGATGCTCCGGAGTTAACTTATCTAACGAAGTAACGGCTCCGGTCTTATGATACGCAATCCTAGCCGCCACACCCGGTTGATCAAAAGTTACGGGAATTGCGACTTGCGGAACACCTTGAGTCAGAGACTCCAAGACCGTGTTAAGTCCACAGTGCGTGATGCAGACGGAAGTACGTTTAAGGACTTCTAGTTGCGGTGTCCGCTGCATGACAATGGCGTTCTTTGGCACCGGTCCCAAGTCTTTCGGGTTAGTGCGGTCTCCCACCGAAAGCACAAGCTGGACGTTGGGATTCTTCGCTAACGCCGCGACGATGGTGCGGAACACGTCGACTCGACCGTTCAGTATCGTCCCCATGGACGCGTAAACCAAGGGTGCGCCGGTGAGCCGCTCCCAGGGGAAGTCCGTCGTGTCCCGACCCTTGCCATCATGAAACGGTCCGGTGTGATGGTGATGCGAAGGCCAATGTGAACTCTCGAAGTCGAACGCCTTAGGGACTTGGGTAATTAAGGCGAGCGGTGAATACGTGGCCGAAGGATCGTCCCAGTTTACCGTCAATCCGGCGGTCTCGGCTCTCGCTCTGACTCCTGCGTTGCAGTTCTGCACCATCTGGACCCATCTGTTGACGCCTTCTCGGTTTCTAGCAAAAGCCACGGCGGTCTTTTCAGGAGGCCAGGGGTCCGTGGCTAGCGGAACTTGCCCCGAAAAATCAAGGTGCATCGCTCCGCAAGCGTGTACATATGGAATACCCAATTGGATAGCAGCTAGTTCGGCGTAGAATGATATGTTATCGATTACTAACGCCTCTATTTTATTATCCTGCACGATTTTCGGTAACGATTTCATTATCGTTTCCGTTCGGGTCATCACGTGCTGCAGGGCAAATTGTAGAGCGTCTTCACCCTGCCTTTTACTAACCTCGTTTATAGCTGTTTGGAATTCATCATCGTCGTAAGGTATATAGGGCAACCCTCTAGCCCCTGATGAGTAAAGAAATACGACCTCGTTATTGCGCGCGACGACATGCCGAGCCAACGCAGTCATCGGGTTAATGTGGCCCGGTACATCCGGACAAATAAAACCTATTTTCATAGATGCTTATCGCTATAGCATCCACGCCCGCACCGGTTGCGCGGTTTGTCTCAACGGCCGCAATCGCTGTCCCGAATGGGTTAGGTCACCCTTATGAGCCGACACAGCAGCCCCTGATGCACACGCGGTCTTTGTTCAAACAAGGATCACGGCGATTCGGACACGCCTGCGATTGGTGACGATTTCCATAGTTGATTGTTCGCTGACTACGCAGGCGAGGAAGGGGGCGCGACCATGGAAGGGAAACTCGTCTGCGTAGTTCTTCCATCCGAGAAAAATAAATGAAACCAGCAACTCGCATCGAGTCCCCTGTAAGCACGGCGAAACCTGCATTGAACCCTGATACACTGAATCAGCTTATCGGGCAGATGGTCAATGATCTTGGGTCTGCCGTAAGTGGCGCGCTGGTTGTACTTGGCGACGAGCTTGGAATTTACACAGCGCTCGCCGAAGTTGGTCCGGCGACCTCGGAGCAACTCGCTAAGAAGACCAAACTACATGAGCGTCAACTTCGCGAATGGCTTAGCGCTCAGACTGCCTCGGGGTACGTTAGCTACGATGCGCCCAACGATGCTTTTTTCCTCACGCCCGAACAGGTTGCCGTGTTTGCTGATCGAAGTAGTCCTGCCGCAATGACGGGCGGTTTCTATGCCATTTCGGCCATCTACCACGATACATCGCTTGTTGCCGAGAGTTTTCGAACCGGTGCGGGGCTGCCCTGGGGAAAGCATCACAGTTGCCTTTTTTGCGGGATAGAGCGGTTCTTCCGTCCCGGGTATCAGGCCAACATCAACGAGAAGTGGATACCAGCATTGGAGGGTGTCCAGCAGAAGTTAACTGCCGGAACTCTTGTGGCGGACATCGGGTGCGGTCATGGTGCGTCTACGCTCATTATGGCAAAGGCTTTCCCTAAGTCTCAGTTCTATGGATTTGATTTGCATCCAGCTTCCATTGAGTCAGCAAATTCGCACGCCAGAGAGCACCAGATCACGAACGCCCATTTCAGTATGGCTTCCGCGAAAGATTTCCCGGGTAGTGACTACGGATTTGTGACCGTGTTCGACGCCCTGCACGACATGGGTGATCCAATCGGTGCAGCATCCCATGTCAAACGGTCGCTCCAATCCGATGGCACCTTCATGGTTGTGGAGCCCTTAGCTGGAGATTCGCTTGCTGAAAATATCAACCCGGTCGGCAGAGTATACTATGGGTTCTCCGCGATGATCTGCACGCCTGGTTCGCTCAGTCAGGAAGTCGGCCTCGCCCTTGGAGCGCAAGCCGGCGAACGGCGCCTCAAAGAGGTGCTATCCGCGGGTGGGTTTACGCGGGTCCGTCGTGCCGCAGAAACTCCGTTCAATATGATCCTGGAAGCGCGGCCGTGAGAAACACGGAGTTCGAGGAGTACAAGTAGTTCAAGGAGAATTTCCTATCCTCGCGGTTGTTTCTTCAGATAATGCCGCCGTTAGCTTTGATTATTTGCCCGTTAATCCATGAGCCGTCGGGGCCGGCCAGAAAAGCCACTGCATTGGCGATGTCTTCCGGTTGCCCCAAGCGTTCCAGAGGCGCGAGTTTTGCCAGGTGGTCCACCACCTCCTGCGGCTTGCCTTTGAGAAAAAGGTCGGTTGCCGTAGGCCCGGGGGCGATGGCGTTAACCGTTATGTTCCTGCCGCGCAACTCCTTCGACAACACATGGGTCATGGCTTCGACACCCGCCTTGGTCGCGGCATAGACGCCATAGCTCGGTTGATAAAGCCCAACTACGCTCGATGAGAAACTAATGATCCGTCCACCATCGCGGAGCCGATTGCCGGCTTCTCGCATACCGTTGAGCACGCCCTTTAGGTTGATCGCGATTTGGCGATCGATCAACTCGTCGCTAGCCTCAGCGATGGGCGAGAGCAGCATCACTCCGGCGTTATTAACCAACACGTCTACGCCACCGAATTCTTTCTCTGCCGCCTCGAACAGATGAGCCACCGCGACTCGGTCGCTCACATCGGCCTGGACCGCTAACGCGCGACCACCAGCGTTCTCGATTTCGCGAACCAGCGATTCGGCCGCGTCCGCAGAACCAGAGTAATTGACCACCACGGTAAACCCATCGGTCCCAAGACGACGGGCGATGGCCGCGCCAATACCCCGCGAGGCGCCGGTTACGATGGCAACTTTCGAATTTGGAGTTTTCATAGTGAGCCAATGGTCGCTGACCCAGAAACAATTGAGTAGCCACAAAGTTGCCATAACGGATATTCAGAAATTGAATGACCACTTTCGACGATCTTGAGCTGCTTCGCGCTTTCGTTGGTATTGTGGAAAGCGGCAGCATTTCTGCGGCGGCGCGACGGCTAAAAATCCCCCAACCAACCCTGAGCCGGTACCTGCGAACGTTGGAACAACGCTCCGGGGCACTCTTGCTTCAGCGCGACACGCATCGGATGAGCCTCACCGAGACCGGTCATCGTCTCCTGGCCGATGCTCGCGCGATATTGGATCTGGCTGTGGAAGCTGAGCTTCGGTTGAATGCGGATCAATCCACCCTAAGCGGACACCTGCGTATCTTCGCCACGATTGACTCGGGACAGTCCTTCGTTACGCGGCTCATTGCCAAGTTTCTGCAGCTGAACTCGAAAGTAACCGCCGAGCTCGCATTCACTAACCGGCCTTTGCACTTGATCCACGAGGGGTGTGACGTCGCCATTGTAGCCGGACGGTTGACGGATGAGAATGTTGTCGCCCATGCCGCCGGGTCGATGAGCCAATATCTCGTCGCCTCGCCTGCGCTAGTGAGGAGTCGTCCCAATGCAAAAGGTCCAGCGGATCTGCGTTCCTGGCCCTGGATCGAATTATCCG
>JAFAZK010000308.1 GCA_019239825.1 Verrucomicrobiota bacterium
GAAGCGTTGCGGATCCAGAAGGAGGTGCTGGGGCCGGAACATCTCGGTGTTGCGAAAAACCTCGATAGTTTGGCCGAGCTCTATGAATACATGGGCAACTATGGGCAGGCCCAGCCGCTTTATTTGGAAGCGTTGCGGATTCGAAAGAAGGTGTTGGGACCGGAACATCGGAAGGTCGCAGCCAGCCTCAATAATCTGGCCGGGCTCTACAAGCACATGGGCAACTACGCGCAAGCCGAGCCATTGTTGTTGGAAGCTTTGCGGATCCATAGGAAGGTCTTGGGTAGCCAACACCCTGACACGATAACTTCTTTAGAGAATCTGGCCTTCCTAGATCTCGCACTCGGTCGCCCTGAAGATGCTGGCAAATTGGCTCGGATGGTTTCGACTGACCAATTAACTTTGTTTGCTAAGATTCTCTCCTTTACTTCCGAGCAACAGCGACTGGCCTACCAGGAGGCGAACGATTTTTTTTCAGTTTTGGCTGCGACTCCGAACAATGACGAACGGCTGGGACTAGTGGCATTCCGGTGTAAGGGCGTTGTCTTGGATTCGATCATTGAGGATCAAAATTTTTACCGGGCAAGTGGCCGAGTTATGGGAGGAGAGAATCTGTTAGAAAAGCTCACGCAGGATCGGCAAGAGATCGGAAAGCTCTTGCTAGCATCAAGCCAGACAGCTACTCAAACCCAAGTGAAGGTCGAGGCCCTGGAACAGGAAGTACAGGCGATGGAATCGAAATTGGCAGCTGTCTTTACAGGGGGAGGCGAGAGACGACGTGAGCTTGGGGTAACGCCCGATGAGATTGCTAGCGTTCTGCCGCGGGATACCATTTTAGTAGACTATCTTCGCTATTTGACAAATGTGGATAGCGCCCATTGGCGACCGGCTTATGGAGCCATCGTGCTACTCCCCGGAGGAAAGCCTAAATTTGTGGCCTTACCAAGCGACTCGGCGGAGTCGGCCATTAAGCGGTGCCGGCATCTGGTAGGTCAGCATGACGTCCCTGATGATATTGCCATGACAAAGGTTCTCACTCAGCTCTATGGGGACCTCTGGGCGCCCATCCAGAAACTGCTGCCAGACGGAGTTAAACGGGTGATTATCAGTCCGGACGGTGAGCTGAATTTTATTTCTTTTGCTACTTTGTTAGATTCGGATCAGCATTTCCTGGCGGAAAAATTCGTGCTCGAATATGTCACGACCGGGCGCGACCTGTTGGAATCGATTGGGCTGCACGATGGTCGAGATTGCGTTCTAGTTGGTAACCCCGATTTCGAAGGTGCACTTCTGGCAGCGGCGGATCGACTAGAGGCAGGCGGAGTGAAGATGCGAGGTCGCGAGACCGAGAACATGGAAGATTTGCAGTTTGCTTCGCTGACTGGCACAGAAGCCGAAGTGGACGAGATCAGTAAAGCGATCCAAGCTCAAAGGTGGAACACGACCGTGTTAACCGGCAGAGCCGCCAGCAAAGCCGCACTCCTGGCCTTGCATCATCCTTACATCCTGCACATCGCGACACATGGTTTTTTCGAACCGATAGACGGCGGTGAGCCGGAAAATGAGGTAAAGACCCCGGTTCAGGAGAATCGGAGGAAATATTTCGATAACCCGATGCATCGCAGCGGTCTGGCTTTGGCCGGAGCAAATTTGACGGTTGCGGCCTGGAGACAGAAGAACACCCCGGAGACCGATGGTGTACTCACCGCCGAGGATGCCGGCACACTAGATTTGAAGGGCACCTGGCTCGTGACCTTGTCGGCCTGTGATACAGGTGAAGGGGAAACGAAGAGTGGCGAAGGAGTTATGGGGTTGCGCCGCGGGTTTTTAGAGGCCGGTGCGCAAAACCTGCTCATGACCCTCTGGCCCGTGAATGATCAGGCTACGCCTGACCTGATGAAAGATTTCTATACTGCCGCACTCGAGAATCACAATGCGCCCTTGGCGCTGGCTGAAGTGCAACGGAACTGGTTAGTTAGGTTGCGCAAGGAGAAAGGCTTGGCTGCAGCCGTCCAGTTGGCGGGCCCGTTTATCCTCACTTTCAAGGGCAAACCATAGGTTTCCGGCGCCGGCCGATCAGCGAATGCTGTCAGGGGTTCCTCTGTGTCGGCGACGGGGGAAAGGCCGATACGGCAGCAAAATGATCGAGTAACCCAAGCGGACATACTTAATCGTGAGAAAGCAGCTGAATTGAGTTCTAAGTAGGCAAACCTGTTGTCTCGGCGTCTCGTCTGTCCAGTATGTAACGACGTTTCCGCCCATCTATATAAGATAAACCCAGACGCGATGACAGAGGCCGAAAAGACGGTTGCTGCAAAGCGCCGAGCTTTGGCGCTTTGGTGTTTGTTTTTGCTCTCTTTGATACCAGGTTGGACACCCTTAGCCCAAGCCACGCCCGCGGATGATGAGCTTAGTCCGCTCATCAAGAAACGAGAAGCTTTCATCGCTCAAGGCGATTTTCCGAATGCCATCGCGACGGGAGAGCAGGTGCTGGACCTAGCAAAGAAGCTGTTTGGTCCCGAGAGCTTGCAGGTAGCGACAGCGCTCAACGATTTAGCTATCCTTTATCAGGACACAGACAAATACGAGGATGCGGAGAAGGACTACCTTGGGGCCCTCCGGATCGATAAGAAGTTGCTCGGCGACGAGGATCCCGAGGTGGCGACTATTTTGAACAATCTCGGCGGCCTCTACGATGTCAAAGGTGACTTTGATAAAGTGGAAGGATTCTATCAGGAGGCGCTTCGGATAAGACGGAAAGCCCTTGCTCCTGACGATACTACTATCGCCGATACTCTCAGCAATCTGGGCTCCCATTACGGCTATATCGGCCTGTACTGGAAAGTAGAACCTTACTATTTACAGGCGATCGAGATTTATAAGAAAAAGTTAGGCCCTGACGCACCGCGGGTAGCCTTGGCTCTGAACAATCTCGGCGGTCTATATGAGGTACTTGGGGATTATCAGAAGGCAGAACTATCATATCAGGAGGCGCTTAGAACCGCGCGCAAGAATTATCCGAACGATCATCCGTTAGTGGTTACTATTACCCGGGATATGGGGTTACTCCTCGACGTGGAAGGGGAATACGCCAAAGCGGAGGCCTCTCTCCAGGAGGCCCTCAGAATGGCAAAAGCGGTCTACGGAGAGATTCACTCAGAGGTTGCAACCATCCTGACAGACCTGGCCGATCTTTGGGGTATCGGCCTTAACGATTACGAACGAGCGGAATCGTTTTGTCAGCAGGCGATGCAAATCGATACCAAGGTATTCGGCTCGGACAGCGAGGCTGTCGCCGGGGACTTGGCAAGCTTAGGGAAAATTTATTACAACACCGGAGAATATCAGAAAGGTGAGCGCCTGTTGAACGAGGCGATTCGAATCGAGGCGAAGAAATCGGGCGTTGACAGTGTAAACGTTGCTTACATGAAGAATATTCTCGGTCTTCTCTCCTGGAAGTCGGGAGATAATGACCGGGCGGAACAATCGTATCTGCAGGCGCTTCCCATTCTGAAAAAGGCGCTCGGCGATGGCCATCCGGATGTGGCTACGATCTTGTTCAATCTGGCGCGGTTGTACCATCAGAGTGGACAATACGCAAAGGCTCTACCCCCACTGGAAGAAGCTCTGAGAATTAAAGAAAAAGGGGGTGTTGATGATCCTTTTAAGCTGAAATTCCTGAACGACTTGGCGTACCTTAATCTCGATCTTGGCCGGCCTGATCAGGCACAAGAGACAGCCACCAAAGCGGGTGATCTGCAAGAGATCCTCCTGGCAAAGGTTCTTTCCTTCACCGGGGAGAAGCAGCGCCTGACTTACCGAAAGAACACTGATTTCTTCTCGGTCTTGGCAGCAACGCATCGCAATAACCTGGAGCTGGCAACGGCCGTCCTGCGTTACAAGCAGGTGGTACTGGATTCGATCATGGAAGACCGGGCGTTCTATGAAGCCGGCAAAACGCCAGAAGAGCGGGATCTAGTAGACAAGCTCACCTCTGATAAACAACAAATCGGTCAATTGCTACTGCAAGGCTCGAGTGCTGCCGGTCAAGAGGTCACCAAACGAATCGACGCACTGGAAGGAGAGATTCAAGGAGTCGAGTCGAAATTGGCTTCCAATGTGGCGGCTGCCGGCCAAACTCGCCGCTCATTGGCGGTCACGACCAAGCAGATTACGGCCGCCTTGCCGTCTGACACCGCGTTAGTCGAATACTATCGGTATCGCCGTTACCTGTCCAAAGGTGAATCGGCGCCTGCCTACGGCGCGATTGTTTTTCTGCGAGACCATGACCCGATTGTGGTGGAGTTGGTGACGACTAAAGATATTGAGCCGCTGATAACCAGGTACCTTGACCTGCTTAAGAGCGAATCAGGTTCGAACGATAATATCTTGTCAGAGGTTCTAGGGAAACTGGATCAGCAGATTTGGGAACCGGTAGAGTCGGCTCTACCCGCTAACATTCGCCGGGTACTGATTAGTCCGGATGATCAGATCAGTTTTCTTTCCTTTGCTACGCTACTCGATTCTAAACAGCGATTGCTGGCTGAAAAACTCAACGTTGAATATGTGTCCGCCGGGCGCGATCTATTGGAGTCGACTGGTTTGGTTGCCAACACCAATTGCGTTGCCTTCGCGAACCCGGATTTTGCTGAGACGGTTAGCGCCAAAGCAGGAGAGAGGAGAGGCTCCCGATTTCGCGGATCAGAGAAGAGAAGCTTAGCCGATATGCGGTTCGAGGAGCTCCCGCATACCGCTGAGGAAGTCAACAAGCTGCGGGATATCTTTGAGGACTGGGGTTGGACCTGCTCTATCTTCGGAGCCAAGGAAGCCACTAAAGCGGCCCTACTCCAGGTTAAGCACCCATTCATTCTGCACCTGGCTACGCATGGTTTTTTTGAGGCTGGCGAGGCGAACGAATCGGAGCAAACCGAGGTGCTGTTGTCCGGTTCGGGATTTGGTTCGAAGTACTTCGCGAACCCGATGCATCAAAGCGGCCTTGCCTTGGTCGGGGCCAATTCCACCTTGTCTGCTTGGCGCTCGAATCGCGAGGTCGATCTGGGAGATGACGGGATCTTTACCGCCGAGGACGCAAGTACCTTGGATCTGCATGGGACATGGTTGGTGGTACTATCAGCCTGCGATACTGGTGAGGGTGAGCCGAGCGCTGGAGAGGGCGTCATGGGTTTACGGCGAGGATTTCTCCAAGCGGGCGCTCAGAACCTGTTGATGACGCTCTGGCCGATCGAAGATGCCTTCACTGCGCAGTTCATGGTGACGTTTTATCGTGCTGCTCACGAATCGCGTAATGCCCCCTCAGCGCTGGCCGTCGTGCAGCGAGATTGGCTGATCAAACTTCGCAAAGAGAAAGGCTTAGCCGAAGCCGTGCGGCTTGCCGGCCCGTTTATTCTTACGTTTCGGGGTAAACCCTAAAGGCGACCTTGGTAGCCCCGAGATCGGCGAAAACCAATTTTGCGTTTTTGCGCTCCTTTGCGGCCACGCCGAACCGGCGGAATCCGAGTTCAGTATGTGATGATCTGTCGGCTCATCTAAAGAAGATGAGGAAAGAGACGCAATGGGACAGGCTGACAGATTCGATGTGATCTTCTTCGGGACGGTGGCGCTGTTCGTTTGGGCGCTGGTAACCGACATGCGCCTCCCGGCGGCTGCAGATGACCAGGACAAATCGGTTCGCGACCAGATTCAACAACTAAAGGAACGCATTGAGCGATTAGAGCAGGAAAGAAAATATGCCGAGATAGGGCAAAGATGTTTCATCACAAACCGAATGGGAACATTCTTAGAGCCAACTAGAGTATGATTTATATAGTCGATAACCAGCTTCATTTCAATTTTACGTCCATCGCCGATCGGGTTGAATTGCTAGTGAAACAGAAAATTCAAGCAACCTTGGAGCACCTAGTTAGCGAAGACCGACTAGCCAGCGTCGATCAACTATTTAAGACGCATCACGCGTACCGCAATGCGAGCACCGTTACCAGGCAGCGAGCGGCAAGTAAGGTGCTGGCCCTTTCTCCAGAGGCGATTCGCGACGCGATCATCAATTGCATTTATCCGTACTCGTATGTCGGCCGTGGCGGAAAGATGAATGTTGGCGGAGGCATTTCTTTCATGCGCACCTTGCGCATCCCGGATGATGGAAAGACCTATCCTCTTCCTCCAGGTCTTGGCCGATTTTCGTTGCGAAGAGTCGATGATTACTGCCGGCGAGTCCCGCAGCAATGGTTAAGTCAAGGCGGTGTGATGCTCCCGATCTACCAAGCGGAAGCGCTCTGGCTGAATTTCGCCGGGGATTATCCGATTGCGCTCCGGGTTGCTACTGGAAAAATTGATTCGGTCACGGGAAAGGCTTGGCGTCCCGGGTTGAACCAGGATCCACAGAATTATCTTATTCTTCCGGAACAACCTTGGCTTGACGGTTATTGCGTAGAAAAAGGCTTTATCCGGCAGTTTGTGGCCATGCCGCTCGGTAAAGGTTATACCGTCGAAGAACAAATCACCGGAACGGCCGAGTATGGCGGTCTGCAACTGGAAGCATATCCGCTGAAGGCGGAAGTCCATTTTCGGGAATCGATCGAAGGCCGGTTCCCTCAATCGCTGGTGCAACTCCTGCCCCGGCTGGTTCCTCCGGAACCAGACCATAGGCTGTCGGAGAGCAGGGCTGCCATGGACTGTTACTGTGCCGCACCAGAAATGGGGCTCGGCGCCGGGGGAAGGATGCAACAGGAAATTTACGAAGATTGGCGAGAGCTGGAAGATTGGAATCAGGAACTTCGGTGCGGCTGCTTCGTGCACTTTTGCAATTCTCAAATGTGGAGCCGGATCACGGGCGGGAAACCGCCACATCGACCGATTACGGCCAAGGCCTACAGTGACTACGGTCTACCCTGGTTTGACTATTATCGGGAGGACTTGGGTACGCTCCCGGGGTCGAAGGTCCTTAACCAGATCAGGACAGTGAACGAAATCGCCAGGGAGGAAGGAGACGATGTCTCGGATGACGATGAGCCCGTCTCACCAAGCATCGTGATTCAATACGGCCAGAAGCGTCGCCCGGACGAAGTGCGGGAATGGCTAGATGATTATTGTTAGTTGTTAGGGGCAAGATAGCGCCCAGATCGCTCCACAGCAGCAATTTCGGCGAGTCATCACAAATCTAGTTGGCATCATGCGAGCGAGAAAATCCGGACCTCCCCTGCTTCGCGTTGCCTCGATAGTCCTAGTGAAGCGGGTAGGTTGCCACCTTTTCGTGGATCAATATCTTTTGATGAGGACACAGTTCAGGTTGGTGTGCTGCGCGATACTCGCTTTTAGAGGGGGCTTTGAGTTAGCGCGGTTACCTCATATTCATCGTGCGAACATGAACCGGCTTATCTTGGCGCTGAGTTTTGCGGCCCTACAAACCTTTCGCGTCGCCGATGCAGCAGACAACGCTGAAACTCCAGTTGCCAAATTACTGGCGGCTCTGATGGATTTGAATGCGGGTCGACTCGTTCAACTTGAGGCAACGATGACTGCGGCGGATACCGGGACGACCCGGGCTCACGGCTTGTTGGCCGGCAACGACTATGACCTTATCTGGCAGAGCGGCAACGAGCCGTTGACCCGGGAGATTGTAGTAGGGAGCAGCGCCTGGGCGAGCGAAGATGGGGGCGCAACCTGGGTCAAGAGGAATCGCGATCCTCTCTTGCAATTGCTGCTGGTTGATCCGATCCGGGTCGAGATCGCGAAGGCCCCGGCGGAAATTAAAGTACTGGGTGAAGAGCGAATCGAGGCCGAGACGTGTCTGCATGTTGTTCTGAAACCGGTTGGGAGAGCGTCGGAATGGCAGTATTGGCTTTCGATGGGTGCCAATAGCCATACGATCAGCCTTCGCCGATTTTTAGGCGAGGTAGTCGTTAACTGCACTAACTTCCGATGTGAGGTTGACTATGTATTTGCGAAAAAGGGGTTAGGTGTGGACGCGCCGGCTTCCGTGGAGAACGTCGAAGAGCTGGGCAAGCAGATCGAAGACGCGGAGCAGCACGCCGATCAACTGCGCGACCAGCAGAAAGACCTGGAGGCGATTCCTTTCGCCGAAAGAATTGTCGAGTTAACTAGGCGACGGTATGGGAAAAACAGCGAACGAATGGTCGAAGCTATTGGCGGTCTGATCGATCTATACATGAAGTTGGAGCAATATGATAAAGCAGAGCCGCTGTATTGGGAGGAACTGCGACTGACAAGGATATGGCGTGGTTGTGAACAAACGGATGTTGCCGGGGTGCTGGGCCTCTTAGGTTCTTTGTATGACAAGAAACAACAGTACGGGCAGGCCGAGGCTCTCTACAAAGAAGCGCTTCAGTCTGCTTACCGGTCGCCCGGTGAAAACGATATCAACGTCATCGCTGGGCTCAACATTCTATGCCTGTTTTATACTCGAATCGGCGACTATGAAAAAGCTTCAAAACTTTATCAGGAGGCGCTGAAGCTGCCAAGGGACGCCTTAGATAATTCGGGGGTCGGCGCTATTCTGCTAAACAACCTGGGTCTTGCGAATGCGGGCGCGGGTAACTATGGAAAGGCTGAGGAGCTTTACCAGCAGGGCCTGGGGATGCATGGCTCGGAGCCGGGCACGGTATATACCAACCTTGGGGAGCTCTACCTCATGATGGGTGACTACCAGCAAGCTGAGACGCTGCTATTGAAAGCGCTACGAGTGCGAAAAGCATACGGGGACAAGGATCCTATCATGGCCGCGATACTCAGCAATCTGGCCTGGCTCTACACGGTGAAGGGTAACTATCCTGAGGCTCTAAAGCGCTACGATGAGGCTTTGGAGGTCGAAAAGAAAACCATTGGCGAGCGCTCTACCACGGCGGCGGTCACTCTTACCAACCAAGGGCTAGTCTACTTTTTCATGGCAGAGTACGAAAAGGCCGAAGAACGGTTTCAGCAGGTGCTTCAACTCCTTGAGGAGGCGCCGGCTGGTCGTCTGGCGAGTGCCTTTGCTCTCGACAATCTCGCTCAGGTCTATTGGAGGAGGGGTGAGCTCGTGAAATCAGAGCAATATTGTCAGCAGGCGTATCAAATCTTGAAAGAAATGCTTGGTAATGAGCAGGCCGTGACGGTGGCTGTCATGGAAAATCTTGTCTTGCTGGATATCGATCTCGGCAAGCAGAATGAAGCGACCTTGCTGGCTAGCAAAGCGGCTGTTCTCCGGTCCAGTCTCCTGGCTAGGATCCTGGCTTTCGCCCCAGAGGAACAACGTTTGGCTTACCGCCACAAAACCGATTTTTTCTACGCTCTGGCGGCAACCCACCGGAATGACGACGAACTAGCGACAGCGGTTTTGCGGTGCAAGGGAATCGTGCTGGATTCCGTGATCGAAGACCGGGTACTCTACGAGGCTAATAGGAACGCGGAGGGTCAGGATTTACTCAAGAAGCTCGCCAGTGACCGGCGAGAGCTCGCCCAGTTGCAGTTACAGTCTGGGAGCCTTCCTACGGAAGAGACTGCTAAACGCATTGATGTGCTGGAGGGAGAGATTAAGCAGATTCAGACTGAGCTAGCAAAAAACCTCACGAGTTTTGGTAAGACACGCCGGGCCTTCACTGTCACTCCCGCCCAAATCGCGTCGGTGCTAAAAAACGATACGGCCTTAGTGGAATATTTTGCCTATCATCGGTACGCGGGTCAGGCTCGCATGGAAAATGGTTATGGAGCGGTCGTCATATGCCCAAATAGTGACCCCGTTTTAGTAGTCCTGCCGGACGCGAAGACGCTTGATCCAATTATCAAGCGGCATGTAAGCCTGATGCGGCCGAACGAAAACCTCGATGACGATCAAACTACCCAAAATCTAACCTTGCTCTACCGGGAGATTTGGGAACCGGTCCGCAAAGTGTTACCTGCCGAAATTAAACGAGTGATCATCAGCCCGGACGGACAATTGAACTTTGTTTCGTTTGCTTCGTTGCTTGGCTCGGATCAGCGTTTCCTAGGCGAGACGCTGACAGTAGAATATGTTAGCACTGGGCGCGATCTTTTAGAGGCGGTTCGGGATACGGCCAACCATGAGTGTCTGGTTTTCGGTGACCCAGATTTTGACAATCGAGCGCTCGCCCAGACCGGCGCCAGCGCGTTGGAGGTCTCGCAAATGCGGGGCACCGAAACCCGTGACCTGAAAGACCTTCATTTCGATCGGTTGGCCGGCACTGCCGAAGAAGTTAAACAGCTTAGAGCGCAGGCAGAAGCGTGGGGTTGGCAGCCGAAGCTTTTTATGGGCAGGGAGGCGACGAAGGCGAGGTTGCTCGAGATCCGTCATCCTTATATTCTGCATTTAGCGACGCACGGGTTCTTTGAACCAGTCGATTCGGAAGAGAGCGAGTTCAACCAGACTGTTCAACTCGAAGATAGCCGGAGAAAATATTTTGAAAACCCGATGCATCGCAGCGGCGTCGCATTGACAGGAGCGAACCTGACTTTTGCTGCCTGGAGAGACAAGAAAGAGGTTGCCTGGGGAGACGACGGGGTGCTGACGGCGGAGGATGCAAGCGGGTTGGACCTGCAAGACACCTGGCTAGTTACGTTGGCCGCCTGCCACACCGGTGGAGGGGAGGCAAGTGCCGGAGAAGGCGTCATGGGCCTGCGGAGAGCATTTCTCGAAGCAGGAGCGCGGAATGTGCTAATTACGCTTTGGGCGGTTCACGATCTTTACACGGCTCAGTTCATGGCAGACTTCTACGCCCGGGCACATTCGACTAACGACGCGCCGTTAGCGCTGGCGGACGTTCAACGGGATTGGTTAGTTAAACTTCGTTGTGAAAAAGGCGTGGCTGCGGCCGTCCGCTGGGCTGGCCCTTTTATTCTGGTGTTCAAGGGTAAACCATAACAAAAATCGTTTCTCCCGACTTCGCTCGCTAAAGATCTGTTGAGCGCGCCCTCTCACGGTCGCGGGACGCGGCCGACTTTCTTCGGCGGGGATCAAGGAACTATCAGGTAAGCCCGGGGGACTTCAGGGAGCTCTGTCGAGTCGCTGCGCTCGTACGCGCAGTATTTCTCCAGCCTTTCGTTCATCTAGCTAGATATGGGAGCGGATAAGTTTCCGAGCCCGCGAAGAACCTATGAACAATCTCAACTATTTTTCTCGGCGGCGTTTTATGGGATTACTGTGCTTCAGTGGCTTTTCCTGCACTCTCCTCCGTGAAAAGGTGACAGCCAAAGAACCAGGCGCTCTGGACAAAGAAGCAAGCTGGCGTCTTGGTGACAATTTGAGCGTGGCTGCTCTGCTCTATGCGCAAGATAAGGAGACTCCCGCAGAGAAATACCTAAACAAGGCCAAAGAGCTAGCCGGGGCTCTGGGAGTTGAAATCGCGGCGTTTCCAGCAAAATCACCGGGTTCGACTTCTGCATTGGCTGACGTAATCCATTATCTGATCAAGGGAGACGGCGCGCACATTGGTACCGCGCTCGACAAGAAATACGGCGAGGAAGATGGAATTCTTTTTGAGATATCAGTGAAGTCGAATCTGCTCTTGATTTTGTACTCGCCCGGTGAGGAAACCGGACGTTCGATCAGTCAAGTGATCGAGTCACGTTGCAAAGAAATCCAGCTACCATCCAACCTTTGGATTTCGCTAGTGTCCGCGATAAACGGCCAGAAATCAGAGGACGTCGTGAGAGACGCAGTGTTTGAGATGCACAACGATGTAGCGACCTATCTCTCAGGGAGTTCATAAAGGCTCGCTGAAGTGCAGCGGGATTTGCCGGTGAAGCCAGCCCCGATCGAGAACGCAGAGTACATAAGCCTGGGGCTGTGCATCACTATTCTTGATGAGTATTATGCTCAAGGTTCTGCGGTCTGTTGCGATTGTGGTTGGAATCTTCCTAGCACTCTATCAGCCGGCCTCAGCTGCGGATTCCTTCCCCGGTCCAAGCACGACTCCGGAGGAATACTACTGTCTTTCGCTAGTGGCCGGCTTCCCACAGAGCTGGTTGTTCGTTATGTCAAAAGGCTTCTGTGTTCGCGGTACCGATCATATTTTCGTGCACACTGATTGGCCGAAGGAATTAATCGCTGGTGATTGGGATAAAGGATTCCACATCACGAATGTCGCTGGCGATAAAGACGGCTGGGTGGTTGTAATGAATGACGCCTCGGCATTGGGTGAGCAGGTCTATTTCGGGCCCGGCATGTTTCCTAGCGAGGCTATCGCGGAAAAGTTGAAAGACGATTTTCGTATTACGGCCATCGCCGGGTTCAACGATCAGTGGGTGGTAGTCATGTCCAAGGGCACGGGAATCTCGGGTCAGCTTTTTACCGAACCGACAGATTTTGAAAAGAAACAGCAGTGGCTCAAGGATCACTATGCCGAGGGTTATCGCATTACCAACCTGGCTGGCGATAGAGGGCGTGCGGCTGCGCAATATGTTATCGTTCTGAGCCAGAAAAGTGGGATCGGCGAGCAAGTGTGGATAGGGCCAGGCGAATTTCCGGACAAATGGATCGAGCAGAAACGGAGTCAAGGCTACGAGATTACCGCCGCTACAGGCTACGGCAGATGGATTGTCGTGATGTCAAACGGGATGCATCTCGGAGATCAATCGTGGGAATGGGGACCAAAACTCCCGGTAACTTGGATTTCGAAACACGGTAGACCTGGCGTTCTGGAGATGAATAAAGTCTGGGATTTTGAATGATCTAGCAAGCGGCGGGCGAGAAATTATGCTGGTTAAGCTTCCCGGAGTTGCGATCGCCGCTTTGCTGGTCTGTTTTAGCGCCGTAGCAGCCGTCGTTGCCCAGGAGCCAAGTCAGACGGCCGAGTCGATGTCGTTGAAAGGCCAGCTGGTGGCTCTATTGAAGGCCGGGAAATTTGCGGACGCGGTTCCTCTAGCGGAAGCGCTTTTGAGGCAAATCGAGAAGGACAAAGGTCAATCAAGCGTTGAGAGCGGGACCATCGCTTATACGCTCGCTTGGTTATATCAATTGACCGGCCGCCTGGCCAAGGCGGAATCGCTTTATGTTCGCGCGAAAGAAATTTTCGAGAAAGCTTACGGCACAGAGAGTCGGGATACTGCCGAAGTTACTTATCGGCTTGGGACTTTGTACCTGGAAATGGAAGATTATTCCAAGGCAGAGCCGTTGCTACGCCTAGCATTCGAGACTCGGAGGCGGCTGATTGGAATGGAGCATCTTGATACCGTTGAATCGGAAGAAGCTTTGGCGCGAGCCTATTTGAAACTGCAGCTGACGAGCAAAGCCGAACCCCTATTTTTAAAGGCGTTAGAGGTCAGGAAAAAGCTAGGCTGGACCGAAGACAGCGACTTCATTGCGACGCTGAACGACTTGGCCATTCTATACGTTTGGACGGGAGTTTACACTAAGGCTGCCTCTCTATTTGATGCGATTCTCGAGTCGGCAACCAAGTTAAATGGGCTCGACAGCTTGGATGCCGCAACCATCCAGACCAATATTGGTAGTCTCTACGCGATAACCGGTGATTTCGAGCAGGCCAAAGCGCGATTCGAAAGCGCGCTAAACATTATTAAGAGGCGCGGTGAAACAAACGCACCAATTGCGGCAGAGGCCAGTAAAGGTCTTGGTAAAGTGCTGCTCGATGTCGGTCGCTTTGCTGAGGCGGAGGAAATGCTGAAAGCCGCGCTCCGGATTAGTCAAGAGTGTTACGGTGCTGAAGGCTTGGGCACCGCAACCTTCCTTCATCTGCTTGGGCACTTCTACCAGGATACCGGGAATTACTCTGAGGCGGAACATCTATACAAGCACGCTCTAACCATTGATCAAAGTCATTTACCGGCCGATCACCCGTCAATTATCAGGGAATTGAATGATCTGGGTTTGCTGTACGAGAAGACAGGAAATCTTCAGGCTGCCGAGTCCGTCTTGGGTGAGGCAGTACAAGCCGAGCGTACCTCGTCAAGAGGAAACGATGAGCTAGCCGGTTACACCTTCACCAATGCGGAACTCCTGATGGGCGGCCTAGGGAAAAATGACGAGGCCGAAGCCTTAGCGTACCGGGCTTTGGAGATTTTTGAAAGAGTGTTCGGTTCGCAGCATCCCACAACTGCACGCGCGGCGGAGAATCTCGCGGTCGCTTATCAGCGCCTCGCTAAGTATACGGAAGCTGAGCCGTTGATCGAGCAAGCTCTGGCGGTTTTCCGAGAACGTTACGGTGACTCTCATCCGACTACTCTCCATGCGATGCAATCGTTGGCATGGCTGGAGATAGATGCCAAGCATTCAGAGCGCGCCGAACCGTTGGTCGGACCTTCTGCTAAAGCGGAAGACGAAGTCTTCGGGCGAATGTTAGCTTTTATGTCGGAACAGCAACGGTTGGCGTACCAGGATACGATCAACCCGTATTCTTTGCCAGCTGCGTTGCCGGGAGCGGTCGACCGGTTGGGCGCGGCTATACTCAGGTACAAAGGCATCGTCCTGGATTCAATTATCGACGATCGTGCCACAGCCGAAGCGCTCCCGGGTGAGGCGGGGAGAGACCTTCTAGCTGGTCTCGCTGTGGCAAAGCGCCAATATGGACAACTGCTTTTGGCAACCACCGCAAAGGCAGCTGATTTGAATCACGAAGGTGTCGCACTCGAACAGCGAATCGAGGAGACAGAAAACAAAATAGCCGCGCTGGCGAATCGCACCGGCAGTGTCCGGCGCGGCTTCGCTTGTAGCGTCAAAGAAGTGGCCAATTGCCTGCCAAAAGACGCCGTATTAGTCGAATATATTATGTACGTGCACTACATCGGTCAGACGCAATTTGATCGCTGGTATGGTGCAGCAGTCGTCACTTCAAGCGGGGAGCTTCGTTGGGTTCCTCTTGGCGATGCTGGCGAAATCGATCGCCTGATTGATGGCAGCAAGGGTCAAGACGGATACAAACAGCTCGTGAGGGCGAGCGACAAGGCCGATGAAGCCGGCCTAACAAGCTGCTTAACCAGGCTCTATCAGTTGATTTGGGAACCAATCGCGAACGTTATCTCACCGGATGTTCATCGAGTGATTTGCAGCCCAGACAGCGAGCTAAACTTTGTTTCATTTGCAACCTTGCTGACGCCGCAGAGCCACTTTCTCGCAGAAGACGATGATATCCAGTACGTTGCCAGTGGTCGTGACCTACTCCGTGAAACCGCCGCTGCGACTAACGCAGACGTCGTGATTTTGGCGAACCCGAGTTTCGATTGCTCGTTAGCCAAAGAACCGAGCAATGCTCGCCAAGGCTCTGGAATAAGTGAAACGCGAGGAGGCTTTCGTGGCCAGGAAATGGAAGAAGTGAGTGAGCTCGACTTTGATCCTATCGAAGGCACGGGGATGGAGGCCAAGGAACTGGAAAGTGAATTCCGAAAATTGGGCTGGAATGTACAAAAGCCGTTGTTGGGTCAAGAGGCCACTAAGCAAGCCCTCTTCAAAGTGCGTTCTCCTTATATCCTGCATTTGGCTACCCACGGCTTTTTTGTCAAAGAAGATAAGCCAAGAGAACCCGCTCAGGAGCTACAATCTGTTAGCTTGGGCAGGCCTGATGTCACTGCGTCTAAGTTTTTCTCGAACCCGCTGCACAGGAGCGGCTTGGCCTTGGCCGGCGCCGAAACCACGGTGAACGATTGGCGGCAAGGTCGGGTAATCGATCACGACGAGGACGGCATTCTCACGGCGGAGGACGTTAGCACCCTTGATTTGCGGTCGACTTGGTTGGTGACACTTTCAGCGTGCGATACCGGATCCGGGGAAGCCAAGGCGGGTGAGGGCGTGCTCGGTCTACGCCGCGGTTTCATTGAGGCTGGCGCCCAAAATCTTTTGATGTCGCTTTGGCCGATCGACGACCGCGCGACCGTCCCGATCATGACAGAGTTTTATCAAGCGGCTAACGCAATTGGTAAAGCGCCGCAGGCTTTGGCCCACACTCAGAGAGATTGGTTGGTCAGTATTCGGGATGGCAAAGGGCCTCAGTTTGAGCGGGTCAAAAATCTGATCCAGGGGAGCCGATTGCGCGCGGCAGTGCAAATCGCGGGACCTTTTATCATGACGTCACAAGGGAAACCGTGAACGCCGGGTTTCGCATCTCGTGAGGTTGGATTCTTTGTCGGCTTGATTGTGGGCGAATCCGCGGCCGAAACGACCCAACCTCGGGAGAACGCCGTTCTGGTGTTGTCAGGAGTCGTTCCAGGAGCGGCTATCTTATCTGCGTTCATCTCCGGTTGGTCTGTCTTCTTCTCCGTGCCTTTGGGTGAGACCTAACCTGCGCATCTCGTCCTACCCTAAGTATGCGCGCTGCGTTGGGAGCATCCAAATGGAGCTAGACGGGTAATACGCCCGTCACTAACTACAGAAAATAATATGAAAGAATACCTATCAAGAAATTATCTACTAATAGGTTTACTGTCGACCGCGAGCGTTGTAAACCTCGCGGCCGTTCCACTAGCCCGTGCGGTTGAGATCACCACCGCAAGTCCCGATGCGACTAACACCGCTGCGTACAATTGGTATAATCTGGGTGAATGCGTCGGTGCGGCTCTGGAATTCAGCTTTAATCAACGGGTCAGTCAACAAATAGATGATCAGTACAAAAGGATTTATGATGCGATGGTAAAGGCCGACGTCAGCGAGGCTACGCTGGCCGCTTTTAAGGATTGGTATACGGTCTTAAAATCGTTGCCTTGGGATAAGGAGTGGCAGCAATGGAGCAAAGAACAAAAGGACGCGTGGGTAAACGGAGGGTCGCCCTGGTATAAAGCCATGAGCGCTGAAGCCGGGAAGAAGCCGGAGTCGCTTTTCTTTTACTGGCTAGGCCGCCATACGATTAAGGTATCTTATGCGGTCCCATACTATCAAAGCCAGGGGTGGACTCAGGATGCGACGGACGCCATGGCAAGCGCGGCGGATGACTTCCTGTCTTTCTCGACCGATGATGTCTACAAAGCGACATTTTCTGCGTTGTCACCTGATATCCAGAAGTTGGTGGCGTTCATCGCGTCGTTCGATCGAAAGTTGAAGTTGCCGGCGAATCCGTTGGATCCGAGCGATCAGGTCACCGGGGACGAGATCGCCAAGATCATCGAGGCGGCTAAGCAACTGCGGGCGGCTGCTCAGGGAAATAAGCTGCTCAGCATATAACGAGGAGCAAAAGGATGTAACTCGAGAACCTGGCCGGCAGGAGGCTGGTCAGGTTCTGTGAGAGAGGAAAAGGTGAAGATTGCGAACTCTTTGTCTGTGTGGTGAATTCTCCCTGCAGAAATGACCACTGATTTGAAGAAACGTTGTGCCTGGGGCAATAGCGAGCCGCTTTACGTCGCTTACCACGATATCGAATGGGGTAACCCATCATTCGATGATCGGCATCTGTTTGAAATGCTGGTCTTGGAGAGTATGCAGAGCGGGCTGAGCTGGATTACGATCTTGAGAAAACGGGAATCGTTTCGAGAGGCATTCAAGAATTTCGAAATCGGTGCGGTGGCGAAGTTCAATGAAAAGAAAATTGAACAACTCTTAACCAATCCTGGCATTATTCGGAACCGAGCAAAGATCGTGGCTGCAATCGCAAATGCCAAGGCGTCGGTCAAAGTCATCAAGGAGACAGGTTCTCTGTCGGGGTTTCTTTGGGAAACAGTCGGTGGCAAACCGATGCAGAACCACTGGAAATCGGGCACCGATATTCCTGCTCAGACCGAACAGTCCCAAGAACTCGCCAAGCGCTTGAAAGCACATGGTTTTCATTTTCTTGGCCCCACAACTTGCTACGCCTTTATGCAAGCTGTCGGAATGGTAAACGACCATCTGGTGACCTGTTTCCGGCACAAGGAAGTGGCCAAATAGGGCCTATCTTAGGCCCCGTTTTTCGTCCTCGTCGTCGAAAGGATTGGAGTGTCGAAGGGGTGTGTTTGTTCCCAACGCCTGGAGGGGAGCCGCTTTGGCTTGTGCCCGGCCACCCCGCGAATTTTTTCCCAACGCGAATACGGCCTAAACGGATGAAAGCAGGCGGCTCCCGCGAATAACCCAGTGCGAAGCAGCTCTATGAGCCGGGTGTAAACGCATCGGAGGCCACGAGTGTATGCATCGCGCTGGGTCGTTTTCGGGAGCGGCTTCGTAGGGCAAGCTGTCCTCGAAAGGCGTTGGCAGGTTCACGAGATGTGCCATCGCCCATGACCTGGAGGGGAGCCGCTTTGGCATGTGTGCCGCCTCCCTCCCGATTTTCGCCCAATCGCTGGTGCCGCCTGAATGGGTGAATGCAAGCGGCTCCCGGAAACGACCCAGCGCGATGTATACACTCGTGGCCTCTGAACCGTTTAGACCCGGCTCATAGAGCTGCATCGCCCTGGGTTGTTAGCGGGAGCCGCCTGTTATCGCACGTTTCGACCGTATTCGCGCTGAGACGATATGCACGGGGAGGCGGGGCACATGCCAAAGCGGCTCCCCTCCAGGCGCTGGGCGATCGCACATTCCCGTGAACGCGCTCCCCCTTTCGAGGACAGCCTGCCCGACGTAGCCTTCCGGCCTGTCCGACGAAGCCTCCTGGAGTCTCAACGAGCGGGCGAAGTCGGGAGGACGACGAGCAGTACGAGGACGAAAGAAATCCGAGTATACGCCGCCTGGCTCTACATCCCTCTGATAGAGAACAACCGACGTATGGCCAGAACTCAATGGCGTTCACTTGGTAAGAAGGATGGTAAGCGAATCGACTCGGTTCTTGACGACCGTTTGCGGCTCTTGGCGGTGGGCCGACTGGACCGTAAAAGCCGGGACAAACTGCTGATTGAGCTGGCAAGGAACCCAGAGTGGGTAGACCGCCTGGCTCAGCATCTGCACGCTTTATCTCCGCTGTAGCACCCGGAATTGTAATAAAAATACCAACTGTGGTGAGGCGCAGCTGGGCGCTTTCTCCTTGACGGCTGGCGACCTGTCCTCAAAGAATGGCGCCGCTCGATGAGACCCGTTGGGAGATGTAACGCCGTTTTGGTTGCGGTAACAGTCCTCATTTGTCAAAGCTTCTCCGCTTTCGCTAAGCCGCCATTTCTTCCGTCGGTCCAAGGAGAACGCAGGACTATCGCCGCCCTAGACGACGCTAGCAGGTTCACTGACTTATGGAAGTTGTTCGACGCTGCAGCTGACGAAGCTTATCAAAAGCAACTTTACCGAGATTCTGCCGATATCTCTTTGGTGGGTTACTTGGCGGCAACGGCGGCGCAAGATCAGGCAGCAATGTTCCGCAGCGCTTGGCTGATGGCTTTTAGTTATCATTTCCAAGGTGCGGCGGATGCAGCTTTGACCGCTTACCGATTGGCTCTCGATTATGTAATTCCCGGGCACCCGGTGAGTTTAGAGAACGACCAGAATGATGCCGACGTGGCTACGCTGGACACGGAACACGTGGCGGCGAAGACGTTGTTGAATGTGGGCGTTTTGTGCACCAATGCGCGAAAGATGGATTCGGCTGAGCGTTATTTTCGCCGGGTAATCAGCCTGGCTAAGCTGGAGAAGCCGCGAACCTCGGCTGAAGGTTGGTTCATCAAACACTTGCTAGCTCGAGCCCAGAGTGGGTTAGCAGATCTGTACACGGAGCGTTTTCTCTATGATCGATCGATCCCTCTTTACGAAGAGAGCCGAAGGATTTTCGAGGCCGAGTTCAGTTACATCCAATTGCGTGAACGTGCTACAGATAAGCTGCTTCCCCTTAGGGAGCGGATTGGCACAAAGGTAGATCTTGCGCATTGCCTGGGAAGCCTCGGCGGAGCTTACTCCGACAAACCTAAACCAGACCTGACGGAGGCCAGACGCAACTTGGAAAGGAGCCTCCACTTACGGCAGGAGCTGCAAAACAATGTCTATATTGCGGATTCGCAAATTCTCCTTTCCAAGCTCGAAATAGCCGAGCACAACTATAGCCAAGCGTATACGCTTTCGGTTTCAGCCGCTAAACTGACCGCGCCCGGTTCGGAAGGAGATAATCCCGACATCCACTGGCAAGCCCTGCTGGCCGAAGGCCAAAGCATGTTGAAGCTAGGCCAATTGAATGATGCGAAAGCTGCTCTTCAAGAAGCGATCAGTACGGTCGAAGGAATAAAGGATCCCGATATCGGTGGTGACGAGAAATCGTCATTTTTCAATAGTATAACTTGGTTCTTCCGCCAAAAGGTCTCGCCTTACGTGGCGCTGGCCGAAGTGCTCATTCGCCAAGATAAACCGCTAGAGGCGCTTCTGTACGCTGAACTAGCGAAGGCGCGTACCCTGTTACTCGGCCGGCCATTGGGCACGGCTGCCCGAGGAGATTCGCTTGGGTCAACCACCGTAAATTTGAATCAACTATCCAGCGCCCTGCTGACCTCGGTTCCAGACCAGAAGACCGCGGCGCTTGAGTATCTCCGCGGCATTGATAGTGGATATATATTTCTAGTTGCCCGAAATGGTTCGGACCAATTGATCGTACAGGTAAAGCCGATACAGCCTGAGTCTGATGTCGGTGAATCCGGCGATACGGGCGCTGGATCGATCGCGGATCTCGATGTTGCAATCGAACAATTCCGGAGTCAGATCGAGAAAAGCTATGCGGCCTATCCAAAGGCTCTTGGGCGAGCTTTGTACAGCAAACTGGTAAAACCGTTCCAGCTAGAACTGACTGCCAGAACTCACCTTATCCTGGTGCCTGCCGGTAAACTTTGGGAATTACCCTTTCAAGCTCTGGTAGCTCCTAAGGGTGCGCAGGCGGGCTATCTCATCGAGAGCTATTCGATTTCTTATGCGCCATCGCTGCTTTTCCTTAATCGGCTGATGACCCGATCGCATAGCAACCTCGAGAGTCGAAACTTTCTGTTACTGGGAACTTTGCTATCTCAGACTCAAACGTCTGGGCCAGCTCCTTTCGACAACATCAAAACTGCGCTTTGTTCTGAGCCGCAGCTATTGGACGGCAAATTCTTTTTGGGAGAACAGGCGACGCGCGGACGGTTTCTGGAAGAAGCTCCCTATAGCAAGCTCATACTTTTTGCGACGCACGCGATCGTCGGTGGAAGCGATCCGACACTGTCATATTTCTTATTAACACCGGATGCTGATGCTACCGGTGGAGAACATTTGACTGCCGCGGATATTATGAGCACCCAGCTCAACGCGAGTCTAGTTATCCTCGTTGCCTGCGAAACAGAACTTGGCCGTTTTGTAGAAGGAGAGGGCGAGATCGGGCTGGGCTGGGCCTTTCTCGACGCCGGGTGCGCATCAACGGTTGTGAGTCAATGGAAAATCGACCGCGATGCCAGTCTCGATTTAACAACAAGATTTTGCCGCGAGCTCGCGCAGAAGTTGGGGACAAACTCTTCGGATATCAAGCTGGCTGATCTCTTGCGCTCGACGCAGCTCAGCTTGCTATCCGACGACCGTTACAGCCATCCTTCTTACTGGGCCGGTATGGCTTTGGTCGGAGATCCGCACTGGCACTGGCAGGCCGCTAGAAGTAATCAGTGAGTTAGTGTTCAGTAATCAGTAGTTCAGTCATCAGCCGTGCCATCGTGTCCTAGCTCGGACTGTTTCATTCAACCATAAAGATCGGGACCGATCCTGCACGATCGTTAGTTCCGTCCAAGACACTGCGAGAAATCGATGCCGAACTAGGTTCCTTGAACGTCTCCTGCCTGAAACGATGTTTTCTCACCCTACCATTAATTGAGGAACGTGAGCCTCTCCTGGCTCCTGGATTCTGGCTCCTGACTACTTCAATCAGGTTTCCTTCAGTCGCCAGATCTCGGCAATCATCCCTTGCAAAAAGGATTTTGCGTTCGTTGATTGACCAGGATCGGCTAACAGGATCTCGAAATCTCCTTGAGCAGTATCGAGCAGACCGGCATTCAGGTTCAACAACGCCCCGATTAACCGATCACCTTGCGCGCTTTTTCTCAGCACATTCAGATTGGATACGTCCTCTGTGCTTAATACAGCAAACTTAGCTTGTGCCTGCTCTATTCCGGGGGCGTCAACCTCTTGATTCTGAATGGTCGCGGTAACATACCACCGGTAACGCTTGCCCGGACTTAGCGCCATCGATTCCTCCACGACCCATTGGCATACGGTCGCATTTGTCGCGGAAATGATTAGCGGGGAAGTAGCCACTTCTTCTTGGCTACCGTCGTCCGCAATCACGTGCACAATGTAACTGGCTGCACCCGCTGCCGCCGTCCATCTAAATGTCGGTCGAACCGATTCAACCATCGTTCGAACTGGGCTGAGAACCTGAAAAGGAACAGTGGCTGGTGGCTGCCCGAGCAACGTCGACGGTGCTCGTTTCAGAGCCATCAGGTTTTCTTTTACGGTGGGTGACAGTGTCGGTGGCTCGCTTTTTAAAATCGTCGCAGCCACATTGTTTAGCGCAGTCAGAACTTCACGAGGTAGACCGGCCGGGGGATTGGTGATTCCATTTGGGCCAACCACAGTCCGGTGACCGCCGTCGCTGACCGTGACTCGTTTCTCGCCGTGAATTCCGAGTGTCTCTGGCGATCGAAGAACCACAATACAAAAAACGACGACCAATGCTGCAACCGCAGCAACTCCTCCGTAAACAAGCGGTTGATTGAACCAGTCAAAAAAACGCGTCTTTACCTGACTAAACAGCCATCTCCCAGAATTTGTGGCGCCATAGTCCCGTGGAGGCCGGGGAGCTGCATCAGATGATCTGGAAACCTTTGCAACCGGTGCATACTCCTGCGCCGGCGATTGCAGAAGTTCTTCGCGAAAAGACTTAAGATCAGCCAAGGCCTTCTGGCAAAGCTCGCAAGTGCGAAGATGTTCCTCTAAATCCGCTTCGTCCGGTTCACTTAGATCTTCATCCAGATGAGCTCCGAGGGAATCAGCGGAAGGATGGCCCGCGGCAGGTATCTCCGGCAAGATCGCGTCAGCCACCGAGCCCGGCTTATTCGACCGTAAAGCAGACACCTTGCCCCGACAGACGTCACACTCTCGAAGATGTTTGATAACTTCGAGGGTCTCTTCAGGCGAGAGCAGCCGGGCCAGGAACCGGTGTTGTAGCTGTAGAGAAAGATGATCCATTAGTTGCAGCGAGAATCCCGTGTCCGAGTCAGGGGCCGTAACACGAGCCGTCCTTTGTTCTTCATACTTGAGATGAGGAAATCGCGCTCATATTGGCAATAATTGCGAGGAACCCCGCGAATCCACGCGAATAGCAACCACGAATGGGCGCGAATGAATCGCCACGAAGAAACACAAAAAGGTGAATGTGGTTCTCATTGGGTTCAGTTTCGACAGTTTTGGCAGGGATTGGCGGCCACCGGCCACGCGCTCCATTCATGATCTGGGTATTCGTGTAAATTTCGCGTTTATTCGTGGTTCCCATTCGCGTCGATTCGCGGTTGCTATTCATTTTCGGTCTTTGCCTGGAGCCTGCGACGAAGGGCTAAGCGTGCCTGGCTTCGTAGATTCACTACGGTTTGTCTCCGAATCCCCAGGAGACGAGCGATTTGATGATCGTCCAAGGGTAAGCTGGGCAGCAGGGAGAGAACCTGCGTTAACGACATAGCCAGCGATGTCGAGAGGTCTCGCAGCGTTGCCACTTGGCTTAGCTCGAAATCGAGCAAATCTTCGGCCTTTAGCAATAGAACTGCCCGTTCTTTTCGGTCCAATCGTTGGATTTGTTCCCATAGCTTTCTGAGTCGGTCGCGGTTCAGCGATTCGCCACCGGGCTCCATGTTGGACTGTCGGGTCGTTAGCATCGACTCGAGGTTGCGGCGATCCAGCGAGATGCGCTCGTCCTTGACCTGCAAAATAAAAGCGATTGCCGTCACGAAATCGTTCCAGAGCATCGGTCCGCCAGCCTGTTGAAGCGCCCAAGCCGCAATCTCTGGGAGCGATGTGGTTGGAGCCGGAAGTTCGTCAATCGAGCTTTGTTCTAATAACGCAAAATGCGGCGCTGGAGCTTGCCGTTTTTCTCGCCAGGCAGTGAACCCGACCAGGGAACCGTGTTTAGCGTCCTGCCACTTGGTAAAGCCGGTTTGCCCGGCGCTTTCTCGGCAGAGGTAGGCCAGACGAAACGAGAGCCGGGTCCACAGCGGGGTTTCGTCCCGGACGGCCGCTCTCCAGGTATTGAAGCTGGCCCCGGCGACATAGGCGCGAAAGGCGCCGATCCTGTTCTTCTCGGGTGCGGCGTACACTTGCCAGAGGTGGGCGGTAAGCGCCATCAAAGTTTGCTGACGCAGGTCCTGGGCATCCAGATCCCGTTCATCAATGGATCCGGTGGTTCGGGGCGCTGCTCCGGCTCCGAGCCTTTGGTTGATCACCTTCTGGATGATGGGCATCGCCTCGATCTGCAAAAGGACATCTAGCTCGGCTTTTGCTGACTCCTCACCGGGGGCCCGCAGAAAGGGATGTAACAACGGATCCTGGCCGGCGACCCGGCGGTCGTCCTCTATCTCAGATGGTTCCATCCCAATTCCTGCGTCCGAACTCTGGTACCTCTTCACGTGTTACTAATTCAAATGATGACCAGATTGTGGCCGCCTGCGCTAGAAACTTCGGAGGGGGTCCCTGCAAAATCGTAAACTGGGAAAAACTTGTTCAGTATATCCCACGACTTTCCGCCTCCCTAAGACTTTGAATAGCTTAGTGTAGGGAGTACCAGGGGCACGTCTTCACCAGCACGGGGATGGGAAGACGTGCCCCGCAAAATGTTAGCCCAGACTAGGCGTTTTCGGGCAAAACCAGATTCAATCCGGACGTCGAGTCAGGCCGCCGGGGATCTTGTAGAGTAGTGACTGACCAAAATCTTCAAATGATCCGGTCGATTAAGGGCTCGACATTATCGAATCGGCGCAGGTTAGTCACGAAATGTTTGGTTAAACGCAATGCCTCGTTGTGGTGGCCGCCGCTGCTGTGAGGTGTGATGTAGCAATTTGGAGCTGACCAGAGAGGGTGATCCGGCGGAAGGGGTTCCGGATCGGTCACGTCGAGATAAGCGGCTCGGATTGGCCCGGTCTTAAGGGCATTGATTAATGCGTTTTGATCCGTCGTTGTGCCGCGCCCGAGCGAATAATAGCAGGCTCCGGCTTTGAAATTCGAGAATTTGTCTTTGTCGAAGAAGCCGATGGTCGCTGAGTTCTCCGGCAAAAAATTCAAAACCTGATCAGCAATCGGAAGCTTGGATCCGAGTTCTTCCAACCCGAGGACGGTCACGCCCTCGCTTGGTTGCGGACGGCGCCGGAACCCGAGGATGTTGCAGCCGAACGGCTTTAAGAATTCTGCCAGACGACGCCCGATCGACCCAAAGCCCACGATAAGGATAAGTTGCTCCGAAAGCAGACTGGACGCGGCTCTTATCTCGTTCTGTGGCCATTCCCGATTTTTGAGTTGATCCAGATACGAGGGATAAAGCTGCCTGCCGTGCGCTAGTAGAACCGATAGAGCGTGTTCGGCGCAAGGTTCAGAGAAGACGCTCGAGCTATTGGTGAACGCGATCTTGTTGGCCGAAAAGTGTTCGAAAAGGTCTTTGCGATCGTACCGCGTGTAACCCGCGCTGGATACATGCAACCAGCGAAGGTTTTTGGATTTGAGAACGTCTTCTGGGCTGGGTTGGCCGAAAACGATTGATGCGCTGGCCAGTTCCGGGTCACCGGTATTCTCTGCTAAGACGTGGGGACCAGCCGCAGCGACGATGAGCTCGTGGCTCTTGGTCTCGGCCTGCAGCAGATCGAGTTCTGGCTCCCCTAAGCGAACGTTAGTCCAAATCACAGACGAATGCTGATTCATAGTTGAAAGTGCGCTTGATCTCCTTGACGGCTTGGTTCGTTCTCTCCAGTTTGCCGCGCAACCCTCGGCCGGCGTTTATCCAAAAAGACGATAAAGATCGGTAGACCAAATCTTCGGCTATGCGACTCATAGTTTTTGGTTCAGCGGCGGGCCCACTCCACCTTTCGCCGGTTCGCCCATTCGCATTACCTTCCTTGATCCAACCGCCGGTTCAACTCAAACGCGGCGCTGATAAGCGCCATATGAGTGAAGGCTTGCGGAAAATTGCCGAGTTGTTCGGCTGAGGGGCCTAGCTCTTCGGAATAGAGGCCGACATGGTTGGCGTATCCCAGCATCTTTTCGAAAATGAATCGCGCTTTGTGCACATCTCCACTTCGAGCCAGACACTCAGCATACCAAAACGAACACATGCAGAAGGTGCCTTCTCCACCTTCCATTCCGTCTGGGCTTCGATAACGGTAAACTAGCGAATCGTCAACCAACCGGTTCTCCAGCGCGTCCAACGTGGACAACCAGCGAGGATCGGTGGGGCCGATAAACCTGACCAACGGCGACAATAGACAAGACGCATCCAGCCAATCGCTTTTCTTGGTCTGGACATAACTTTTAATGCCGGAATTCCAAAAATCCGTCTGAATCTGATGATAGATCTGGTCGCGTACCTGTTGCCAATGCACATGGGGGCCAGGAAAACTCCGCTTGTTGATCAGCCGAATAGCCCGATCCACTGCAACCCAGCACATTAACCGGCTATAGTAAAAGTGTTGTTGGCCTCCACGCACCTCCCAGATGCCTTCATCCTGGCGGTCCCAATTTTCGCAAACCCAATTGACGATCTTCACCAGATCAAGCCAGAGCTCGTAGCTGATCTGTTCTCCGAACTTGTCGTAGATATAGATCGAGTCTAATAGCTCTCCATAAATATCCAGTTGCAACTGGCCGGCTGCAGCGTTGCCGATGCGGACAGGTCGACTGTCCCGGTAACCGGCAAAATGATCCAAGATTTCTTCCGGTAGATCGTGGCGGCCATCGATGCCGTACATGATTTGCAAAGGGCCGTTTGCAGCGCTTTCTGCGCACCTGGCTTCCAACCAGCGGATAAAAGCGCCTGCCTCCGCGGTGAAGCCTAACCGGCTGAGGGCGTACAAGGTGAAGCTGGCGTCTCGAATCCAGGTAAATCGATAGTCCCAGTTGCGCCCACCGCCAACGAATTCCGGTAGCCCGAAAGTTGGAGCTGCTACGATCGAACCGTATCGCCGGCTAGTCAGTAGCTTCAGAACCAGGGCCGAGCGATCAACCATTTCTCGCCACCTGCCTCTGTACTGGGATTTCGCAATCCACCTCTGCCAAAAGTTAAGAGTCTGCAAAAAGGACTCTTTCACTAAGCGAATGGCCTCAACCTCGTGACCAACGTCAAGCTCAAGAACAAATAATACGCTTTCTCCGGCCTTTAAGATAAAATCGGCGCTGGCATCCTGATCGTTGATCTTAAGCGGCGTTTCCGAGTGTAGGCGCAGCGTTGGTAAATGGGAGGCTTCCGGGATAAAAAGAACCTCGTTGTCTGATAGCTTTTTGACTTGATGCTTCGCCCTGGCGTAATCAAAGCGCGGTCGGCAAATCATCTGGAATTGGACTTCGCCGCGAACGCATTTTGCGCGCCGAATGATCTTGGCCCCTTTGCGAAGCCCTTCCTCGCTCCCAACCGCTTCGTCGAATATCGGCATGAAATCGCTGACCTCACCGACACCATCCGGCGAAAGGAAGCGAGTCAGGAGAATGTTGGTATTTGGGATATAACTCTGTCTGGGCCTGCTATTTTGGAGGCTGGCGGCGAGTGAAAACCGTCCGCCTTTGTCGGAATCGAGCAAATCAGCAAAAATCGAAGGTGAATCGAAATCGGGAAAACAGCAGAAATCGATGGTCCCGTCGATGGCAACCAGAGCCACCGTCTCCAGATTCCCCACAATGCTGTGGTTCTCAATGGGTTGATAACCGTTGGCCATGGTTTGCTAGTATATCCACGACCGGGAGCGGCGAAAGGGCAGGGGGCGATCCCACGTGTCCACGAAAGTGGACGTAGTGGGCTGAGCAGACGTAGTGAACATCCTCAGCTCTGTGCCCTTGGAGCGGGCAGCGCCCACTCGTGTCCACCTTGTCTACTCGGTCCATTAGGTCCACTTAGGCCGATGCGTCTAGATGCTCTTTTTCGTCGTGTCGCCCTTTGCCGCCACGGCGCCATCTCCAGAGGCAGCCGGCCCCTCCGCAACATCCGGTTCCACGGCGCGAGCAACGGCTGGGCGACTCTGTTCTCCAGCTAAATGGAGGATTAAGTCGGTCTTAGAGACGCTGCCGATCAGTCGCTGCGAATTAAAGTTGTCGATTACCGGGAGTCGTTCCGAGTTCGTTTCCGAGAATTTACGCAAGGCGTCCGCGGTACCCTGAAGTGGAGAGATACGCGGGAAATTCTCATCCATGATATCCGCAGCGATAACCACCGTCTCTAACTCAGGTCGGTCCAGAAATGCTTTTACATCATGCAGCGAAATCGCACCCAGGAATCGGCGCGAGCTATCTACTACATAAAGATGCTGGAACTGGAATTGAAGGAAAGTACGGGCGACTTCCGCGAAGCTAGCCTGTTCTGGCAACGTGATAGGGTCAGTCCGAATAAGGTCGGTCATGCTGACTTCCGCCAACTGGGAGTTAAAGAATGCAGCTCCTTTCCGCTCCAACGATTCGCCGTACATGAAGCGGCGTTCGAAAATGCTGCTGCAATAATAGCCCAGCACAGATGCCACCATCAGGTAAGGAACAATGGTGTAACTGAGTGTTAGCTCGAACACCATCAGGATAGCCATGATCGGTGCTCCGCTGGCAGCCGACAGAAATGCCCCCATTCCCACCAGTCCGTAGATGTTAGGATCCGGTTGCAGGCCCGGGAACAGCAGTAGCACGGTTTGGCCATACAGAAATCCAAGTGCTGACCCGATGAACAGAGTAGGAGTGAAGACCCCTCCCACTGCCCCGGAACCAAATGTGGCCGAGGTGGCAGCCAGTTTGGCAATCAAAAGGATGAGAATGGTATCGAAATCCCAGTTCTGATGAAAAAGTGAGCTAAGCAAATCTTGTCCATTCCCGCAGACTTGCGGCCAAAAAATCGCGATACCGCCGACGATGGCGCCACCAATGGCCATCTTAACCGGAGCCGGAGATCGGAGCCTGGAGAAAAGCTTTTCCGACCGGCGCAACAATTGCAAAAAGACAGGGGCTAGAAACCCGAGCAGAAGGCCCATCACGCAAATCGGAATGGCTTCCCAACGTGAGTGAAACTCGAGATCGGGCGATCGGTAAAGCGCGCTGCCGCCATGGATAGCACGGGTGGTGAACGTGGCAACGACTGAAGCCAGGATTAATGGCCCGAGTGATTCGACCACCACCGTGCCGAGGATGATTTCGGCGACGAAGAAGGCGCCGGCAATTGGCGCGTTATAAGCGCTGGCAATCCCAGCCGCAGCGCCACAGGCCACCATGTGGCGCTTCTGCGGGACCGGGCATCTCCGTACCTGGCCGGCGAGGGAGGCGAGCAGGGAAGAGAGTTGAACCAGCGGGCCTTCGCGACCTATGGATGCACCGCTACTGATCGAGAATAGCGCCGAGATAGTTTTTACCAGGCTTGCCCGGAACGAAATTTTGCCGTTTCCAACGACTACGGCCTCCATGTAGTCCGTAGTCGATTTTTGGCGAACGCTGCTGATCAATCGATTGCCGAAAAAAAGGGTGAGACCCGCGAGCAGCCCTCCGATAGTTGGAACCAGAAAACGTTGCCACAATGGCAGGTCTTCGAAACTAGTGATAATACTGCTCAGATGACCTGTTCCCAGGAACTGCAGAAAATCGGTTGCCTTCCGGAAAGATTCCGCTGCTAGAGCGCCGAAAAATCCGATCGCTGCCGCCCAAAATAGTGTTACCTGGCGTTCGCTGAGGCGAAAATGCTCAACGAGCCAGACCTTGAGGAGCAGGAGACGCCGCAGAGCAGGGCTCAGGCCGGCACGCGATCTGGGCATATTGTGTACCGCAGCCCTATGGCGCGAATGCTGCCAGGAACTGTTCGATATTTGTCGTTCCCATCAACCGGTCCAGCACGTTCTCGTCTCGAAGATGACGGGCTAGAAACGAGGTCAATTCCAGATATTCGGCCACCGCCTTTTTCGGCACCCCGATTAAGAGTACCAGCCTGGCCGATCCCACTGAGAAAGGGATTGGTTGCGGGGAGATCCCGACCACGATGACAATGCCTCGCACGCTGTCGGTTCTGGCATGAGGGAAGGCGACACCCATGGGTAGGAATGGTGGATCCACTTTTTGCCGCTCAATGATGGTCCTCTTAAGTTCAGCCAGATCGGCGACCAGCGGATTTGTTTTCAACTCTTCCAACAAGCGTTCAATCGCTTCGATCTCTGAACCTGCGGCCAGGGGGTTCACAAAAGCGGCTGTACGCAGCGACTCAAGCGTTTTGGTGTTGATCAACTCTCTTTCTCCTGAGGTTCTTCCTAACAGGATAGCACGCCGGATGCGAGCGGTTAAGCGGTTTGCGTGGGGATAGCGTTCGGCGTTCGGGGTTTGGCGTTTGGCGTTTGGCGAGGCGTGCGGAAGATATCAGTCACATAAGTCCCATGTGTCCTATAAGTCCCATCCGTTAACAGCGCCGCGCGCGTCTGATACCGAGAGCACCCATTCACCTGCACGTCTCGCCGAACGCCAAACCCCGAACGCCGGACTTTAACCAAAGAGCCGATTAGCATTCTCTGCGCAGATTTGTACCAGATCGGATAAGTCGACTTTCCGCAGCCCGCTCAACGAGGCGTATACAGCCCTGATATTTCCTGGATGATTGATCGGCTCACCGTCAGGCGTCGGAGGTAGCTGGAACTCGCTATGGCTGTCAGGCAAAAGCATTGCAGGTGCATCAGTCTCGGCAAGTAACCGGTCCGAAGGAATCTCGCGGAAAGGCGCCAACCGCTCTTCTTTGCCTGGGTTTAAGAAATATCCTGAGAAAGAAAAATAAGCGCCGAGCTCAGCGAACGGTTCGATCAATTCCAGCGGACCGCTATACGCGTGCAAGAGAAATCCTCGGGATGGGATGGGTCCTGAGCACAGAACATCGAGCAACCGGTCCCAAGCTTTTAAACAATGAATCGTAATGGCGCGATGATAGTGTTCAGCGATTTGAAGGCCGCGCCGCAAGGTCTCGATCTGAGCGGAAAGATCTGGATCAGGCATCCAAAGATCGAGCCCGACTTCGCCGACATGCGCTTTCGGATCCGCGATCAGCCGTTGTCCCAGGCGCTTTTCCCAGCCGGTTTGTTTCTCCTTTAGATACCAAGGATGTAGTCCGTAACTCGGAGTTACGAAGGCGTGTCGTCTAGCCAGGTCATTAATCCGGTCCCAATCTTGTTCCGTGATCCCGTTTACGATCATCTGAGCTACTCCGAGATCTTCACAAGCAGGAATTACCTGACCGAGAAAGCGCTGTAAGTCCGTCGCTTGGAGATGATTGTGGGCGTCGATGTAGCCGCCGTTCATAGTGTGTCCATATACGTCCTGGGAAGAAACGGCAAAGGAATCAGTAATCAGTAATCAGTAGGTCAGTAACCAGTGTTGAGTCGATGCCATGGGCACTGTCTGGACTGATTACTGACCTACTGATTACTGATTACTTTCGTCTTCAGTGCGCGGCGTTCTCGCTCGTCCCCCCACTACTCCCCAACAATCTTGACCAGTACCCGTTTCCGCCGTTTTCCGTCGAATTCGCCATAGAATATTTCTTCCCAAGGACCGAAATCGAGTCGGCCTTCTGTGACCGCAACGACCACTTCGCGTCCCATGATAGTTCGTTTGAGGTGAGCGTCTGCGTTGTCTTCGGCCCCGTTGTGGGCGTATTGGTCGTACGGCTTTTCCGGAGCCAATTCTTCCAGCCATTTCTCAAAGTCGCGGTGTAGACCCGACTCATTGTCGTTGATGAAGACGCTCGCTGTGATATGCATAGCGTTTACTAGGACCAATCCTTCCTGGATGCCGCTTTCTTGTAGACACTGATTGATTTGCGGCGTGATCCGCAAAAATTCCCGCCGCTTTTTCGTCTCGAACCAAAGTTCTTTCCGGTAGCTTTTCATGGGTGGTGGGGAATCTAACGCAATGGAAAGGGGGCGAAACGGCGAATAGGAAGAGCATTCGCCAAAGGGGGGGCAACGTTCCCGTCGCTAGTCCTATAAGTCCCATTCATGAACATCGCCGCACGCGCCTGATACCGAGCGCGTACCTGTCCCCAATCACTCTTTCCTCCCTAATCACTCTTTCCCCATTCGCCTCTCGCGCCGATCCGCGTTGTTTTCTTAGCCAAGTTCGGCTTCGATGACACTGGTGCGAACATTCGGACGCCTATGCAACACCTGAGTTGGATCACAGAGCCGAGTATTTGGGCAAGCCTCGCGACGCTCACTTGCCTGGAAATTGTTCTCGGCATCGACAATCTCGTGTTCATCACGATCGTCACCGGTAACTTACCGGAACGAGATCAGCCCAAAGCCCGAGTCGCCGGGCTACTGTTGGCGTTGCTGACGCGAGTCCTGTTGTTGTTTTGTATCTCCTGGCTGACCACACTGACTGCGCCTTGGTTCAACCTTTTTGGAAGAACGTGGTCTGCCAAGGATATTGTGTTACTCAGCGCCGGCCTCTTTTTGATTGCCAAGGGTACACGCGACATCCATGAACGCCTGGAAAACGCCGACCGGCGAGTCACCAAGGCAACTCACCGTCGCGTGTGGGGGGTCGCTTTCCAGATCATGTTTCTCGACATTTTGTTTTCGTTCGATTCCGTGGTTACAGCAGTCGGAATGGCTCAACAGCTGGCCGTAATGGTGGCGGCCATCGTTTTAGCGATGTTGCTGATGTTGGCTGCCTCCGGCGCTATCGCCAGGTTTGTCAACCAGCACCCAACCATCAAGATGCTAGCATTCGCCTTCCTTATCCTGATCGGTGTGCTCCTAGTTGCCGAAGGTCTCGGCCAACATGTCGATAAAGGATACATCTATTTCGCCATGGCATTCTCGACCCTCGTGGAAATGCTGAATCTCCGCGCAGGCAGACGAACCGAAGGTGAGAAGTGAGAAGCTGGCGCAGGGGACAATGTCGGCTAGCTTGCCGTTACCGAGTCTCGTAGGTGATGGTAAGCGGCTGGCACGTTGACGGTCTTGTGCGCCCAGTCAAACAGGCTGTAGGCGTTGTACTCGGGCATGGCGAGAGCATCGAGCGTTGCCTCGAGCGATCGCCCCTTATGGATCGCCGCGCGCACGGCGCGATCGAGCTCGTCCAGGTAACGAAGCGGGAACTCGATGTCGGCGGGACGCATCGGCCGGCCGTGGCCGGGAATAATCGTGGCGTCTTCCGGCAGGAAGTCGCGCACTCGGGTCAGGGTCGCAATTGATTCTTTGTGCCGGCCTTCGAGGAGCCACGGAAGGGCAGGTGACGGTGCCTGGATCATATTGCCGACCCAAAGAACCTTGGCGTCGGGCGCCCACACGACGAGATCGCCTGGCGTCTGCGCGAAGCCGAAGTGGCGCACTTGGACGGTGCGGCCGCCGAGATCGACACTGAGCATGTCCGGAACGGAAATATCGGCGGTGCGCGCCTGCACGCGCTCGATGCCCTTGCCCTTACCCATGAGGCCGATCATGAAAGAGCGATCTTCCTCGAACTTTTCTTCCATATACTTCTTGGTCGCCGGATGCTGGATAAGGGTGGTGGTTTCGGGGAATAGATAATTCCCGTAACAATGGTCACCGTGATAGCTTGTGTTGACCAGGAAGCGAATCGGTTTCGTCGTTACACGGCGCACAAGCCCGATGAGCTGTGAAGCAAGATCGCCGTTGAGTAGCGACTCGATGACGAGAACACCTCGCTCTCCCACCACGAAACCTGCCGTCGTGCCGACGTGGTCTTTAGCAAACACGTCGTCCGGCATGACCGCGAATACACCGGGAGCCAGTTCTTTCGAGGTGAGGTTTACCCGCGCAGCATCCCACGGGGGTCTGGCTTCTTGGTCGTCCTTCTGTGTCATAAGTAGTATCTCTTCTTACTGACTGTTAACGAACTTGTTTCTGAAGCTAAATCCGGTGGCCGAGCTGCCTACTAACCCGCAGCCAATTACCTGAAGGCAGCATCATGGCCGTTGCCGTCGCGGCGGACCACAATCTGAGTGTGCCTCAGATAATCATCTTGCCGATGGCGGTTTGTGCCGGGAACGACGCCTACGAATCTCCCTTCGGATGCATAGTTCCTCGCAGTGCGCGTTAGCTTCCCTTCTCCGTTCTCTTAAATAGGTAGCATTTGAGGAGGGTTGGTTTCTATGGGACCTTGGTATCAGCTGACCCATACTATTGGAATGCCTCCGTTAGGAGCTAGCCCGTGACGATTCCTCAACCTTTCAGGTGAGCGCTTAAGATGCGGCTACACCGAGTCCGGTTGGGGTGGTTAGTCCGACCGCATTAAGACGGGCGCTCCGACGGCCGAGAGTAACGGTGTAACTGCATTAGTTCACGTTACCGTGCTAGTTCGACTACCAAACTACCAGTAGATCACGTGGCAATCGCAGATCCTGTCGGGGTTTACATTTCTAGAATGGCTTGACTAACTTGGGTAGCCGGAACAGACAACCTACGCAGATTCACAGCGCCGGTCCGCTTCTTCGGGCTGCCTCAGGTCAGCAAAGGACAGGTGTATGACGCTCTCCTGGTAAGACTCCAGACTAGTACCTGGCTAATTATACGCGTTGGCTGGAACGAAAGGATGTTAAAAAGCATGCTTGCCAAACCATGTCGTCCAGCCTCTCTGATGATAGGTAGCAGCGCTATGCGGCCGAGAAGAGGATTTCCTCCTGCGTCGGGGACGAGGCCCGAGGTGCTTGATTCTAACTTCCCGGCGGGGGTCGGCTGGGCCAAGCCCAGCGCTGCGATGTTTGCCGAGGAGCTGAAGGTGATAAGCTCTATGCCGGTCTGGAGTGCCAATTTAGGGCGGCGATCGCGGTCCCTAGCTGCCAGATTAAAGACACCTGCTGGAAGCAATGCGGAGATACATTCTGAGATTCGCAGTACTGTCAATGGGACGGACAGAGGAGGTCTCAGGACCATGGTTTCTCCCGCGAGCAATGCCGGAAGTACCTTCCCAAATGTCATCAGGATCGGCAGGTTCCTTGTCCCCCGCCTACCAGCGTGGTCGATGGGGACGTAACACTTGGTTATGTGCTGCGGGGCCTGCGCATTCGTCTCCTTGTGGCCGATTTCCATTTGTGTCAGGGTCAACCTGAATGCGTTAATCAGAAGCTTAGCTTCCCACTTAGCTTCCGACAATGAGATCCGCAGTTCCGCGGAAAGAAGGATGCTCCACTCATCCGCGTGCTCGTCAAATATATCGGGTAATCTTGCTAATATTGTTTTCCGACGATCGAATCCTAGGGCATCCCATGCCCAAAATGCCTGCCGGGCAGCGCTAACGGCGAGAGCTAATAAACCGTTCTCCACACCGGTATAGGTTGCTGCCTGATTCCTATTCGGAGAACCAATATGCGATGTCGCTCTGCCAGTAGATATAACTTCACCGGCAATAATCCACGAAGCATTCTCATGTTTTGCCCGGTCGACGATGCCATCGTGCCCAGTTCCCAAAGGAGTCACATCGATCTTGCTCATGTTACTTCTCAGCCTTTAATAACCGGCTGGGTGCTGCCGGTGTTGGCGCCCGGGCGACGTAAACGTACTGGATTCGTTTCATGTTACCTCGCGATGGTAACATCAGGGCAAGTCAAGCTTCAATGCGACCTTGGTATTGGACGACCTATACCGCAGGATGGCTTCGCCGGTGGTAGAGCAAAACGGTTTCCCGTCATCTTAGCTTCGCTCACTGCGCGACCAACCTCGGGTTGATAGGGCCTTGTTGCTACCGTTACTCGGTCGCCGCACTACAAAGGGTTTCTCGTGTTAGGTTCGGTGCGTAGAAATCGAACGGTAACTATTCGTGCTTATGGTGTGATCCAGGACGAGGTGGCAGCTGCAAAGATGTGAAACAAGAAGGTTTATTCGATCCGCTCGATTCTTGTCTAACGAAGTCTCCAAAAATTGCCGCTTAGCGATCAGCAGTCGAACGAATTGGTCATCGTCTGTTCAGGCTGCGGTCCAGCCGCCGTCGACCAATAGGGTCGTACCGGTAGTGAATTTTGCGGCGTCGGAGGCAAGGTAGAGAACGGCAGCTGCGACTTCTTCAGTGGTGCCCAAGCGACCGACGGGATGCAACGACCTAAGCCAATTCCGCCGGTCGGCTTCTGTTCCCACCACCCGGGCAATCATCTCAGTATCCACAACGCCAGGAGCGACTGCGTTGATCCTGATACCTTGGTTTGCGAATTCCAGCGCGAGGGCCTTAGTAAGTCCTTCCACCGCATGCTTTGCCGCGACGTAAATACTCGCCTGGGCCGCTCCGATATGTCCAAAGACACTCGACGTGTTAACGATAGCGCCGCCCCCATTTTTGAGCATCGCGGCGATTTCATGCTTCATAGAATTCAGGACCCCCCACACGCTGACGTCGAAGACGCGCCGATATTGTTCCTCGGTAACTTGATCAAGCGAGCCGGCAAATTCGACGCCAGCGTTATTAAATGCAACATCGAGACGACCGTAGGTTGATTGAACGAAGTCGATCGTTTTCGCGACATCGGCGTTCTGAACGACGTCGGCGCGAAAAAACGCTGCCGTACCTCCAGTTTTTGTAATCTGGGCGGCGACGGTGCTCCCTTCCTTTTCTCGGCGTCCGGTGATGACAACTTTGGCTCCGGCCTCGGCGAAGGCTAGCGCCGTAGCTTTGCCGATACCAGAAGTTCCTCCGACAACTAGAACGACTTTGTTAGTATAGCAGTTTGGCATAACAAATAGAGACTAATTTGCCTTTGCCTAAGCGAGCGCAAATATTGGGCGATATGGGAGTGGATAGACTTCGTGATTGAGCTATCACAATACGCTTTCGAGACGTTGCGAAAGGATGAGGAATTTGTCCTTTATCGAGGGCAAGGTAAGGGCTTCCCGTCCCGGATTCTGGTGCTTTCTCCCATGAGGCAGCTTCCTTTGCAGGAGAATCTAAAACGACTCGAGAACGAATACTCTTTGAAAGAATCCTTGGATCCGAGCTGGGCTACCCGACCGGCTGCCATTTGCGCCCATTGGGACCGTACCGTACTGGTGTTGGAGGATCCCGGCGGGGTGCCTCTCGACTCGGCGTTTGGGCGTTCGTGTGCGGCGGCTACAGGAGCGCGTGAGGGTAAAAGCAAAGGGTTGGAACTAGGTCGGTGCTTGCGTGTGGCCAGCAGCCTGGTGACCTCGATTAGGGCTTTGCACAAGCAGGGTATCATTCACAAGGACATAAAACCCGCAAACGTTCTAGTGGACTCGGTGACTGGGCGATGCTGGTTGACTGGCTTTGGAATAGCCTCACGACTTCTCCGCGAACGGCAGTCTGCCGCGCCTCCCGAGTTTATCGCCGGGACCCTTCCGTATATGGCACCCGAGCAGACTGGGCGAATGAACCGTTCGATTGATTCACGGAGCGATCTGTACTCGTTCGGGGTTACGCTTTACGAAATGCTGACGGGAACTTTGCCGTTTTCGGCCTCGGATCCAATGGAGTGGGTTCACTGTCATATCGCCAGACAGCCGGTATCTCCGGACGCGGTATGCGATAAGATTCCGGCGCAAGTTGCAGCTATTGTCATGAAGCTATTGGCCAAGACGGCTGAAGAACGTTATCAGACAGCAGCTGGAGTCGATGCCGATCTTCGACGGTGTCTTAGTGCTTTGGAGGCGATAGAGAGGAGCTTTTGCCAATCGGAGGCAGCTCAGACAAACCGGTGTGCGTCCGGCTCGACTGATCTCGCCGAAGTTTTACCGGGCATTGCTGCGTTTCCACTTGGCGAACACGATACGCCGGATCGTCTTTTGATTCCCGATAAGTTATACGGACGCGCTCAGGAAATTGAGACTTTGCTCGACTCGTTCGATCGCATTGTCGTCAATGGCAGACCTGAGCTGGTGGTCGTGTCCGGGTACTCTGGAATTGGTAAATCCTCGATCGTTAATGAGCTGCACAAAGTGTTGATTCCGCCTCGAGGTCTCTTCGCGTCGGGTAAATTCGACCAGTATAAGCGCAACGTACCTTACGCTACTTTAGCTCAGGCTTTCACCGGTCTCATCCGTCCGCTTCTCAGTAAGAGCGAATCCGAGCTCCAAGTCTGGCGGGCCGCATTTAGCGAGGCGCTTGAGCCAAACGCTACGCTCGTTTGCGACCTGGTTCCTGATTTGAAGCTGATCATTGGAGAGCAGCCTCCGGTGCCAGAACTTGCGCTCCAAGAGGCGCAACCTCGTTTCCAAATGGTATTCCGGCGATTCATCGGAGTATTCGCGCGAGCCGAGCATCCCTTGGCCCTGTTTCTGGATGATTTGCAGTGGCTTGACACGGCTACGCTGGACTTTCTAGAGGATCTGACGACTCAGTCAGAGGTGCAGCACTTGATGGTGATCGGCGCCTATAGAGATAATGAGGTCGACGCCAGCCATCCGCTTCGGCGCAGGCTGGAGAAAATCCGCCGAGCCGGGGCGGCCGTACACGAAATTGTTCTAGTTCCGTTAAATCGGGGCGACTTGACGCAATTGATTGTGGATTCTGTTCAATGTGAACCGCAAGAGGCGGTCCCGCTGGCCGAATTGATTCATGAAAAGACTGGCGGGAATCCATTCTTCGCGATTCAGTTTCTTTCTGCGCTGGCCCAGGAGGAATTGCTCGCTTTCGATCATCGTGACGGCAGATGGTCTTGGGACCTGAGTCGCATTCAGGCTAAGGGCTACACGGACAATGTCGGGGATTTAATGGTTGGTAAGCTAAACCGTCTGCCCGTGATAACCCAGCAGACGCTGGAAGAGTTTGCCTGCCTTGGAAACAGCGCGGAAGTCGCTACGCTTTCGATTGTTCACGGGACGTCGGAAGCGGAGGTCCATGCAGATCTGTGGGAGGCACTTCGTCTGGAGCTTATTGGTCGAACGGACGGCTCGTATAGATTCCTTCACGACCGTATTCACGAAGCGGCCTATTCCTTGATTCCAGCGGAACTGCGCGGCGACGCTCATCTGCGAATAGGGCGGCTGTTAATAACTGCCACTCCAATAGAGAGACGTGAGGAAGCCGTCTTCGAGATCGTTAGTCAACTCAATCGTGGGGCGGCGTTGATTAGTTCGCCTGCAGAGCGAGCACAAGTAGCACAGTTAAACGTGATGGCAGCCAAACGGGCGAAGGAGTCCGCCGCGTACACTTCGGCGCTTAACTATCTGTCCGAAGGTGCGGCAATGTTGGAGTCCGATGCCTGGGAACGGCACCGTCAGCTGACTTTCGAATTAGAATTGCACAGAGCAGAATGCGAATTCTTAACTGGGCAGTGTGCCGCTGCGGATGAGCGCTTGACCATGCTAGCGTCTCGCGCAGCGGATGCCGTCGAATTAGCGACTGTCACTAGCTTACATATCGAGTTATACACGACGACCGGTCGGAGCGATCGCGCGGTTACCATTTGTCTTCAGTACCTTCAACATTCGGACGCCGACTGGCCCCATCATCCGGCAGCAGAGGAAGTCCGCGGAGAGTACGAGCGAATTTGGAAAAAAATCGGGAGCCGGACGATTGAAGAACTCATTGAATTGCCGACGATGAGTGATCCGACATCCCTGGGCACATTAGATGTTCTAACCAAGGTCTTGCCGGCGGCAATGTTTACAGACGTCAACCTCAATTCTCTGTTCGTCTGTCGGATGGTTAATCTCACCCTTAAGGACGGCGTCAGCGACGGCTCGGCATTTGCATTTGTGTGCTTGGCCATGATCGCAGGTCCCAGCTTCGATAATTATAAGGACGGATTTCGATTTGGGCGGCTTGCCTATGAATTAGTGGAGAAGCGCGGGTTAAAACGATCCCGGGCCAGGACCTACACGGTCCTAGGGTCCTGCGTAATGCCATGGACGAAAGAATTTCGACTTGGCCGCGACCTTTTAGAACGGGCCTTCGAGATCGCGAACCAGATTGGGGATCTTAGTTTTGCGGCGTACAGCTGCGTGAATCTGAATACAAACCTTTTCGCAGCAGGAAGTCCGCTGACGGAGGTAGAACGTGAAGCCCAGAATGGCTTGGGATTCGCGCGAAAGGTTGGCTTCAGGGCAGTGATTGACCACATCGCTTCGCAGCTTGCATTGATCCGAACACTTCGAGGTTCAACGCCGAGATTCGGATTCTTCACTGACGGACAATTTGACGAGATTCGCTTCGAAAGCGGATTGGCGGTTGCAACGGAGGCGCAGCCGGGGTGCTTTTATTGGATCCTGAAATTACAAGCGCGCTTCTTTGCCGGGGAGTATAACTCCGCTGTCGACGCCTCGCTAAAAGCTCGACAGTTGCTTTGGACGGCAGAATCACACTTTGAAGCGGCGGAATATCACTTTTATGCTGCTCTGGCCCGAGCCGCCCTATTCCGTTCTGCGAGATCTTCGCCCGTCAACGCGACAACGAGGGATGGACATCTGAGAGCGATAACCGAGCATCATACGCAACTCGCGCGGTGGGCAGAAAACTGTCCCAACAATTTCGAGGACCGGGTCGCTCTGGTGGAAGCCGAGATTGCCCGAATCGAAAACCGCGAACTCGATGCGGAGCGCTTGTACGAACAGGCCAGACGCTCCGCGCATGCTAACGGGTTTATTCACAACGAGGCACTTGCCACCGAGCTCGCGGCGGATTTTTACGCGGAGCGCGGCTTCGATTTGATTGCGCGAGGCTACCTGCAGAAGGCTCGGGCTGGATATCTTGCTTGGGGTGCGGTTGGCAAGGTACGACAACTAGATCAGACACATCCGCAACTCATCGAGGCGGGCCCTGCATCAACGTTCACGAGCACAATCGGCGCGCCGGTTGATCAATTGGACATGGCTGCCGTCGTCAAAGCCTTGCAAACTCTGTCGAGCGAAATCGTTTTTGAAAAACTGATAGACACGCTCATGCGCATGGTAATTGAGCAGGCCGGCGCTCAGCGCGGTCTGTTAATTCTAATCCGAGACGCAGATGTGCGAATCCGGGCAGAAGCGACCACTTTCCGAGATATCATCCAAGTGCGCCTGCGAGACGCACTCATCGACGCGGATACCGTGCCAGAGTCCATCATTCATTATGTCAGACGCACTCGGGAAAGCGTGATTCTGGATGATGCTTTAATCCGGCAGCCGTTTTCTACCGATATTTACGTTCGTCAGCGGCAGGCTCGCTCGATTTTCTGTTTGCCGTTAACTAATCAAACCAAACTGATCGGAGTGCTTTATCTCGAGAATAATTTGGGCCCCGACGTTTTTACGCCGATCCGGATCGCAGCGTTAAGCCTGCTAGCCTCCCAGGCGGCCATCTCAATCGAGAACACACGCCTTTACCGCGATCTTGAAGAACGTGAAGCAAGGATTCGCCGCCTGGTTGATGCT
>JAFAZK010000071.1 GCA_019239825.1 Verrucomicrobiota bacterium
GGTCCCGTCCCAGGAGACTCCGAGCACAGGTGGCTCTAACTCATTCTCGGCCATGCAGGCGAGCACATGCGCCCAATGATGTTGAACTCGCTTTATGGCTAGCTGAGCGCTGTCTGCGTATTTGGTGGAGATATAATCCGGATGCAAATCGCAGGCTATTAACTCTGGCTGCGCTCCATACAGCCTGGGTAAATCTTCGACCGTCCGATGAAAAGCATCCAACGCCATCGTGGTCTCTAAATCGCCGATATGCTGGCTGATGAATACGTCGCGGCCGACGCTCAATGCGACCGCGTTTTTCAAATGTGCTCCAACCGCGAGCACGGATGGCAGCGACTCTTTCATCCGGACCGGCAAAGGCGCATAACCGCGAGCGCGCCGCAGGACCATTTCACGACCGCAGACTACCCGGGCGAGGGAGTCGTCGATATGCCGGACAATGGGGCGATCGTGTACCAGAAAGAAATCCGCGATATCTTTCAATCGGTCTAACGCTTCCACTTCGTCGATACAGATCGGTTCGTTCGCTAAATTCCCGCTGGTAGCAATGACCGGGACGCCAAGTTCCCGCATCAACAAATGATGGAGCGGCGTGCAGGGGAGCATGACACCCAGAGTGCGGTTACCTGGTGCAACGGAGGAAGCGACGGCCGATTCTCCAGCCTGCCGCATCAACAAAACAATGGGTGATTCTGGAGAACTTAGTAATCGTTCCTCCAGGGTTGAAACCGCGCAATCGCGACTAACTTCGTCTAGCGTAGGATACATCAAGGCGAAGGGTTTTCCTTCCCGGCGTTTTCGCTGCCGCAACCGTATGACGACCTCTTCCTCTTGTGCGGTGCAGATAAGTTGAAATCCGCCGATCCCCTTCAAAGCGATAACCTTACCTTGCCGGATCAATTCAGCGGCGTTCAACAAAGCCGCATCTTCAGAGGCTAAAATCTTACCGCTCGGATTCCACAACTCGAGATGGGGCCCACATACTGAGCAGGCATTCGGTTGGGCGTGAAACCGGCGGTTCAGCGAGTCGTGATATTCCGCGTCGCATGTGGGACACTGTTTGAACCGTCGCATGGACGTGTTTGGGCGATCGTACGGAAGTTCCTCGATTATGCTGAATCGCGGCCCGCAGTTCGTGCAGTTAGTAAACGGATAGCGATATCGCCGGTTCGCAGGGTCCAAGAGTTCACGCAAGCAATCCGCACAAATCGCGATGTCCGGAAGAATAAGCGCTGTCTTTGGTCCCGAGTCGTCGCTATAGCGAATCTCGAAGCCTTGATAGCCGACACAGTCGAGGAAGGAGGATTCCAAGCTCTGGATAATGGCCAGGGGAGGCTTCTCTTTCTCCAGCCGGTCCAGGAACTCCTGAAGGAGATCAAGCGGCCCTTCGACCTCGGTAAATACACCCTGAGAAGAATTTAACACCCATCCGTCCAAGCGAAGTTGAGTAGCCAAACGATAAACGAACGGACGGAACCCGACTCCCTGAACCGCGCCGTGTACGATGATCTTGGCGCGGAGCAATTCGGACGCACCCTTAGACTCAGATATTTTGCTGAACAGTCTCGGGGGGTGCATCCACGACCTCTTTAGTTAGCGCCACTTTCACAACGTTTTCCTGTACTAGAAGGGGGAGAGGATCGAGATGCGCGCTAGGCATCGAAGCGCAACGGCCGGCTTGTACTACATCGTACCGATGATTCAACGCACAGGATAGGAAACCGCCCTCAAATGACCCCGTGTCGAGCGGCATATTACAGGCAGGGCACCGGTTACGATAGGCATAGAGCATGCCGTTGACTTTGCATATTACGAGGCGCACATCACCGATCCGGACCGGCATCCAGGCTCCCTCTTCGAGTTGATGAGCGGTCTTTACAACCGTCCACTCGGTGACGGCCCGCCGTGAGACGAGTAAAGCCGCTGACTTATCCTGTTCTACCCCTTCGACTTCAAAATGCACCAGATCCGGACAGGCTTGTTCAATGGCGTGCCGGATCGCGAGCTCCAGCGTTACCGATGATGAAGCGCAGCTCTGACAAGTCCCCTGTAGCCGCAACCTGGCAACGTCATTTTCCAGGCTAATCAACTCCACGTTTCCGCCGTGACTCTTGAGATAAGGGCGGACCTTGTCGAGCGCCTCAAGCAATCGGTCTTCCAAGTTCAACGGATGCAAATCATGAATTAAAAGAAGCCCTTTGACGACATCGTCCCGGATCAGATCGCGAAAAACTTTTCTGCCTTCTGGCCCGTCTTCGCTCACGACTTGTAGAATCCGTTTCAAGCCAGTCCCGTAGAAACCTAACACTGACTCCATACAATCCTGGATCAGCTCCCTGGCTCCGGGATAGGGCAACGCTTCGACTTCTGCTAACAACTTCTGCAGGCGTTCACCATGTGCGTTGATATCATCGCCCGGGTTAGCCGCGGGCGACGCCGAGACTAACTCACCATTCGGACCTGCGGATTTCTGTTCCATACAAAGTGCTGCTTCAGCTTAGGTTACGGACAAAATCGGATGAGCCCGGCAAGGTCTCTACGGGTTCGTCGGACACAAATCGGACGGATTTGATCGCGCAATCATTCCCTTCTATAGGCTCGACCGCTGCACCACAATTTGGGCACTGCAGAGTTGGCACGGGCGCTGCCGAGAGTGCATCCTCCCAATACTTGGGTCGCCCGGAGTAATCGCAATAATGACACCGCACCACTGCCGGAACTCGTTCGATTTCCAGAGCGGAATCGCGAATGGGTGTTTCTTGAGTAATCGCCATGTAGCAGAAGCGGAGTTGTTCTTCTTCTACATGGCTCAATTCGCCAACGGCCAACCTGACTGCGATCACTCGTTTGACGGAGCGTTCAGCGACAAACTCCAGGATGCTATCCACAACCGCCGAGGCAATCGACAGCTCATGCATCGTATCCGTTCGGCATTTGAGGTTTGGCGTTTGGCGTTTGGCATTCGCCGGTTACAACTCTGTCTCGACCGTCGAGGGTTGTCATTGGCAAGGGTACGGATTGAGTTGGATTTTTCAGAGGCTGTGATTTCCCCAGCGCGCTCCTGATCTCGCCAAACGCCAAACGTTTACACAGCGAGCAAAGCTGCCTTCACTTGGTCAAGACCAGCGCCAGTTTTACAACTGGTAGGAATGACCGTGATATCCGGTTTCAAACGATGAACGTCCTCACTCAGTTCAGACACGCTTACCCCCATCGCTTCGGCGAGATCAATTTTGTTGATCACAACCAGCTGGGCTCCCAGAAACATATGCGGATGTTTCCTGACCATGTACGGACCTTCGGTAACGCTTACCACGACCACACGCGCCTTTGATCCAAGTGGGAACTCCGCCGGACAAATCAAGTTGCCGATGTTCTCAATGAAGATCAGCCGCAGATTATCGAGCTTCGTCTTTCTAAGCGCTTTGCCGACCAAGTTCGCATCCAGGTGACAACCATTGACCGTAGCGATCTGCACCACCGGCACACTTTGACTGGCAATCAGATCAGCATCGTTGCTGGTAGTAGCGTCGCCGTTGAACACGGCGACGCCAATTTGATCTTTTAATCTTTCTACCAGCCGAGTGATCAGTGTGGTCTTACCGGATCCAATCGCGCCCATGACATCGATCGCCGTTATCCCGCGGCTATCGAGCAGAGCCCGGTTCTCGTGGGCCAGCTTTGCGTTGGCTTCTAGAAGGCTATGTTCAAGTTCGATGTCGTATATCTCGTCCGGAGCCGCTTCGATTTGCTGAATCATAGCCTTTCTTTCTTAGAAGTTGGCGTAACGGAATTGCTTATCGTTTGGCCAGTCCGGCGTACGCGGTCGGGGTATGGTATTGCTCCACGACTTTGCCATCACCCAGGTACATATGAACTCCACACGGGAGGCAGGGATCGAAGCTGCGAACCGCCCGCATGATATCGATTCCTTTAAATTTGTCCGGACCGTTTTCTTCGAAGATTGGTGTGTTCTGCACCGCATCCTCGTACGGACCAGGCGTACCGTAAGAATCCCGCGGATTGGCATTCCAACAGGTCGGTGGATAAGGATGATAATTAGCGACTTTACCGTTTCGAATCACCAGATGATGCGATAGTACGCCGCGCACCGCCTCGTGGAAACCGCATCCGATGGCTTCATTCGGAACCTTAAACGGTGTGAACGTCTCAGTGCGGCCGGCATGCAATTCTTTCATGGCCTTCTCCACGAAATGCATCGCCAGCGCGGCTGAATAAGCTTGGAAATAAGTGCGGGCGCGATCGCGTTCGAGTGCGTTGCTCCATTTTGGGATCTTCCACTCGAGCTCCACTTCCGGTTTCATTGCGGTCTTCGGCAGGAGGATCTTGACGCTCTTACCAGTAGACTTGACGTAACCGACATCGACCAAGCCGGCCATCGCCGTTACCCAAAGCCGAGGCAGCGGGCCGCCACCGGTATCCAACGCCAGATGATCTCCAGTCCTTTTATCAAGCCAGCGTGGTGACATAACCCAAGTGTATTTTCCGCCGAAGTCGCGTTTCTGGGGTTGTGGAATCGTGGTTTGATTCCAAGGATGACGCTGATCGATCGGATTACCGAGCGGATCTTCCTTCACAAAAGTCTCGCTCTTATCCCAATCCTCATAATAGGACGATCCTAAGAGGATGCGCAGTCCAACGTTAATATCTACAAGGTTAGTGGTAACTAGCTCACCATCGACAATGATCCCCGGGGTAACGAACATCGCCTTTCCCCACTTATCCATCGTCTTGTAGTTGTAATCACAAACATCCGGATCCTGGAATGAACCCCAGCATCCCATTAAAGGCCGGCGGAATCCGACTTGTTCATAACCAGGTAACGCTTCGTAGAAGAAATCGAACAGGTCATCATGCAGCGGTACACACCGCTTCATGAATTCGATGTATCTCATTAGCCGGATTAGGAAATCAGTGAAGAGTTGGACGGACGGCACCGTACCAACACCACCCGGATACAAGGTCGACGGATGCACGTGGCGGCCTTCCATCAGACAGAACATTTCCCGCGTCATCCGGCTCACCTGAAGCGTTTCGCGATAAAATTCGCCTTCAAACGGATTCAGAGCCGTCATGATATCCGATATCTTACGATACCCATGGTCAGCGGCATGCGGCGCATCGGTGGTTTTGGCTTTCTCCCAAACACCAGGATTGGTTTCCCGCACCATCTTCTCGCAAAAATCGACCCCAACCAGATTATCCTGGAAAATGTTATGGTCGAACATGTACTCGGCAGCTTCGCCCAGATTCAGAATCCATTCGGCCATGGCCGGCGGTTTGATCCCGTACGCCATGTTTTGCGCGTAGATGGAGCAGGTACAGTGATTGTCACCGCAGATCCCGCAGATACGGCTCGTAATGAAATGCGTATCGCGGGGATCCTTGTTCTTCATGAAAATGCTATAACCGCGGAAAATCGAGGAAGTGCTGTGGCATTCGACTACCTTCTTATTAGCAAAGTCAATTTTCGTGAAGATGCCCAGGCTTCCGACAATACGCGTGATCGGATCCCAAGACATTTCCACAATGTTTTCGGGATGAGATTTGGTTTCCCGAACAGGAGCAGTTGCGACTGACATTTGATAATCTCCTTTGGTTAACGAGGGTTAAGCGTTTGCGTAATGTTTGGGTTGATAGCCGGTGGTTAGTTCCCCGCGAGGATGGCGCCAGGCCGGCTCCTTATTCGCGGAGCGTTGAGTTAATTCCCGCAAAGCTTTGATGATCCCACCGGTAACTCCGGACATTGCAGAGGAAACCATGGCACCTGGAGGCGGATTCATGAATGGCATAAACTTATCCGGAAAGCCCGGCATGGTGCAGCCGATGCAGATTCCACCGACATTGGGGCAACCACCGATTCCATCCATCCAACCTCGCTTGGTAACGTTACAATTCACTACCGGGCCCCAGCACCCCAGCTTCACAATGCACTTCGGCGAGCCATAGACCTCGGCGAAATCGCCTTCTTCATAGTAACCGCCACGATCGCAACCTTCGTGCACCGTTTTGCCAAACAACCACTGTGGGCGCAGTTCGCTGTCCAACGGTATTACCGGCGCTAAACCCGAGACCTGATAAAGCAAGTAAAGCAGTGTCTCCATCATGTTGTCTGGTTGCACCGGACAGCCCGGGACATTGACAACTGGAAGTCCTGCCTTGGAGCGCCAATCCCAACCGAGATAGTCAGCAACACCCATGGCGCCAGTTGGATTACCTTCCATCGCGTGGATGCCGCCGTAAGTTGCACAGGTACCACAAGCAACGATAGCGAGCGCTTTGGGTGAAAGCCGGTCGAGCCATTCGTTGGTGGTTATCGGTTGCCCAGTTTTTGCGTCGGTTCCTAACGCCGCCCAGTAACCTTCTTTCTTGATCTTTTCGTTCGGGATCGAGCCCTCTACGACCAGAACAAACGGATCCAATTTTCCTTCCGCGGCGTCATACCAGTGCTTCATGAAGTCGTCGCCGACCTCGTAGGCCAGTACTGGATTGTGCAAATGCACGGTGGGGAGCCCGGGAATCGCTCCCATAACAACGTCTTCGATGCTCGGCAAAGAAGCGGCGGTGACTGAAACTGAATCGCCGTCGCATCCCAGACCGGTGGTCATCCAAACAACGTGGACTTCCTTTACGTCCGGAGGACGGTGAGCTCCGATTGATGGGGATGCTGCAGATGCCATGGCTTTTCTTTCCGTTTTGGCTTTCTGATTTTTGGCGAGCTGGTGCCGTCTCGGCCTAACTCGCGAGATCTACTTAGTTACTTTCTGGCGGAGACAGCTCCGTCTTTGTCGAGATCGCCGCCAAAATGGCGAGCGAATGAAATGATGAAGTTGAAGGTTCGGGCAACCTCCGGCTCTTTTAGCAACCCGGGGAGGCTGAGAAGCCCGTACCCGTGATCAGACCGCGCCTCCGGATCTCGAGCGGCGGCCGACAAGGCACGGCCGGTTTGTGAGATGATTTTCACCACTTCCGGTTCAAAGAAACCGGCTTCCTTCAACGATCCAAGCTCGCGCATAAAGTCGCGGACAGCCGGGATCATCGCTTGGAGATTTTGACCAGCCGCTTTCAGCTCATCTAAGTCAACCGACTCGAACGTTTTAGAGAGACCGGCTACCCCCGCTCGGCCAAGTTGGCCGACACCCTTCGAGACTGAGTTCAGCATCGCTTCCCCTCTCTCCAAAAAGTCGTTAAGCATTTGTGACTTTTCCAGCAGGGAAACCAACGAATGGACGACCTGTGGATCCTGCAGCTTTTCCACAAGGAGATCCGCTCCGCGCCCGGAGGCGCCGGGAAATGAAGAGATTTTCGCGCTCATTTATTAGCCTAGACAGGTGTTCAGCGAAAGCGGGAGCCATTCCCCGCGGCGATAAATCAAAAGACGCCTGCAGAGGGTGGCACCCTCGGTAACGCGAGGCGTTGATTCCATATACAGAATGACTACTCAGCACGAGTAGCCGGATGGGGGTTACAAGTTTAGACCATCACCCATGGATTATTTAAATCAAATCTTAACTTAGCGATTTTTGTTAAATTTTTTTAAATTCAAAATTCGGATCGCGGATAATCGTGGGGAGCGGTAGGGACGAGCTCCTGCTCGTCCGGATTTCGGCTTCGGGAAGTCGAGCCTGGCAAGTACGCACGAACAGGAGCTCGTCCCTACCGTTCGCTACACAGCTTATCAATCAACCTTCGAATCATCCGGACTGCCTCGGGGACAGCCGCTTGTACCGATTCGCTCAATTCAATCCGGCCGTCTTCCGTTTCCAAAACCGCGGGTTCGCAGGCGACCAGGTAAAGTCTTTCGATTTGACCGCCCAATGATTGAGTCAAACGGAGAACAGCGACCGGATCTAAACTGTGACCATCCGGGGTCGTTACCTCCAAATTTCCGATCTTTTCCTGGTCCAACTCGATCAGGTAAACCGTGCCCGGAGGTTCACCTCTCGTCGTGATATCGACCAAGATCGTGGCGGCATATCCATCCATAATCGCATAGGCCAAATCGTAACTACGGATGCCAAAGTCCACCGCAACAACGCCTTCGGGTAGCGGAGACCTGATCAGCTCTTTAATGACCTCGCCTCCAAAACCATCATCGCCGAAAAAGATGTTCCCGATTCCGGCAATAAGAATGCGATCGCTGGCATTCATGACGTCTTCGGAACCGGCTCGACTTCATCAACTGTATAGAAGAAACGATGCCCAGGCAGGCGCATATATCCAAGGTCCTTGCCTGGATCGTCATCCAATACCAAAGCGAAATGAATACGACCTTCGGCGTCCTGCTCTATGGCCTCAATGGCGGCGATCTTTCCTGCGAGAGCGATATCCATAATATCGGCCCTGGACCTAGGCCTGATTTTCACCCGATCACCGGGCCGGAGCATGACACCATTGAGCTCGGCTTCTTCGAGTCGCCGGTCGTTGCCAAAGATGTCCTCGTCAAACGATCGCAATTCCCGCACGACCCCGTGCATCTTCAAAAGTTGATCTTCGGGAAGCGATTCGGTCCGCTCCAAGATTCGACGGGCCCTTGGATCCGATTGTCGCACCTCCTCTTTTTCGGCGTCGGTCATGGTCATTACTCGCAAGGTCAAGATTTCGTCGATCTCGGTGCCATCAAAGAGCTCGCCCGGACTTTCCGCCGCGATCTTCGGGTAATCGTAAAGGATGATCGGGGAAGAGAGCATCGTAGTCCGATCGCCCGCCGATTCGTCGCCGACCAACACTGGCCAAGTGCCTTGGTTTTTACAGGCTGCGGCCAGCTGACGCCGTGAATCTGGAGGATCCATCAGAGATACAAATTCTCCTTCCTCCGCATGAAGGACAGTATGAGTCGAAGCCAGCGTTCGCAGGAGGACGGCGTCTTGATTTTCGAGTTCGGTTTCGGGGACAGAACTGCGATTAACGATCTCTACCGCAATTCTAAATAGGCCGGATTCTACTTCGATCTCGCAGAGAATTTCACCGTCCAATTGTTCTTTCCGGCGCCGGACTGAGCCTACAATCGAGCCGTGACGATCCTTAATTTGTTCAAGTTGTTCTTCAGCGGGAAACTGGAACGGCACCCGACATTTAGTACCGGCCATCTGCTTAATGGTCTGTGGATCAACATCTACTTCCCGTTCCACGGCCTCCTGCCAGGTTAGGAAGCTCTGATCGTCCACTCGTAGTTCCGGTACGACTTCAAAGGCAGCGGCGGAAAGAGAAGTTGGTAGTTCAAGCTGGGGCTCTCGGAACGATAAGATCTGCCTGGAGGTGACGTGCAAAAAACGAACGCTCACTTCAAGACGAGTTTCCTCTTTGCCGCTGAGCAGACATTGCGTCCGCATCACAAAAGGTTCCGCTCCATTCTGGGCAACGCTATAATCGTGAGGATATACGCGCCCAAAAGTGAACCGTTGTCGATTCTTCTTGGCCGTGGGCCGATAGGGATAAAGGATATATCCTTCGTAAAGCACGGCTTCGACTACCTCATTCACTAGGGGGAGATTCATAGGACTGAGGAGACTTTGTTTTAACTATCGAAATCAGTTTTCTCTGGTTACGCCTTCCGTCTTTGCCGCGGCCACGGGACTACGGCGCGACAGGTTCAAGAGCAGCTCGAAAACCTGTTCCCAGGTGAGTAAGGCGTGTTCGCGCTTAAACTCACTGAGGCTGTCGAAGATGTCTCGGCCAATCGAAAGCCAGGCAATATTGGGGTAGTGATGATTCATGAGGTTTGTCCAAACCTCGGACGGCATCCGATAGACGCATTCTTTGTCCCAAGAGATCTGCTGCACCAGCAGTTCGCCATGCGGTCCCGCGTAGAAAATAGTCCCGTTGAAAAGAAAAAGCAGAGGCACTTCGCCACCTTCCAAGGCATAAAAGTATTTAGTGCCGATCACGTTGAAGTCGTAGGTACACTGAACCGGCAAATTCACTTTTGTCTGTCCGGCGAAAGGCGGCACCGTGGTGCTGGCGTGCGTCCAAAGCCGGTTTCGCAAGGTCTGCCCCCAGCGATCCGGAGTGCCAAATAACTCCTCGAGGCCTTTTCGTTCGGCATCGTTATATGCTCGCTGGGCAGATTGAATCTGAATTTGTGCCTGAATCATCACCGCTTGAATCGTTTCCGTGGGAGGTTGATTGGAAATCTCGAGATTGAAATGCAGCAACGGCATCAACCCGCGGGCTGCCGCCTGTACTCCGGTCACTTTGAAATTTAGATCAGGCATTCGATTGGTCTTCTGTCATTGCCCAGTGCGTCGCCCTCGTCCCGCGGTCGCGAGAAGTGAGCGGTCCGCGGTTACATTGCAGATGAGTCGCCCTAAATCTTCGCGACCGGTCAAGGACGCGCACTGGCTCTTAGTTTGGAAAAGAATCTGTCAACTTCCTCCCACACCTGGTCGCCGCCAGAAAGCCCGCGCCAATGCACCCGGATCAATCCGATCAACTCAAAACAGAGATCAATCGGTACCAGATAGTGCTCGCGTTTCGCGCCAACCCGATTTACTAACAGCGCCTCGACATCGGCTGCCATCGTGGTTAACTCCGAGTTTCTTTCCACTAACGAGTTCCACGCGGTTAGCGGTAAAAGCGACTCAGTCGCGCCGGCCGGGCTAGGATACATCGCATTCACCTTCTGCTGCGGCGTACTATAGAAAAAGAAGGCGAGATTGATGGGCAACGCGAGATTTCCCCATTCAGAATCCGATAGATCGAAATCCGATAGATACCGGACGTCACTCGGGACAAGTTTGAACCGGCCTCCCACCACGTCTTGGAACCGAAGCGCACAAGGGGTGCAAGTACACACGATGCGCCGATTGGCTACTTCCAACAGGTGCTTGTGTTCCGGCGCGAGACCGGCTCCGCAAAACTCACACTTCTCTTGGTAAGCACTTCGCTCGCGAAACCGGCGCAAGGTCTTGAACAGGCCTTGATTCTGAATGTAATCAGGTACAGGCACGGGATCGGGTCCTGGGGGAAAGGGGTTGTGATTGCCGCTAAGGGATCTCGCCTACAAGACTAAGCCTCAAATTGCCTCGCGACAACCTCGGCTGTTACCACGATTCTATCCGCGTTATTTAGCAAAGGACAGGTCCACTCGAGGCCGCGCTATCGATCTCCGAAACGGTGTAGACTGCTCTGGTGAAACTCGGATAAGGCGCGTATGGTCTTTATCAGCTGGCGGATGCACGATGCATAATCTTTCGTTCAGGCAGCTAGAAACGATTCGCGAAGTGGCTCGATGCGGCAGCATGGTCAAGGCGGCTCAAGCGCTGCATGTGACTCCGGCGGCGCTGACCTCGCGGGTTAAGTCTCTGGAAGAGGACTTAGGCCTCGAATTGTTCGAACGATTCGAAGGCCGATTGCGATTGACCGAGGCCGGTAAAGAAGTGGTCGCAGCAGCGACGCGCATCGACAACGTGATGTCGGAACTTCTGAGCACGCTTCACGGCAGAAACGGACATCTCGGGGGGCGCGTGCGCATCGCTCTGGTCGCGACGGCGAAATACTTTGCTCTCCGGCTTATCGCCGCCTTCATGAGGGAACACCCACAAATCGATATCAGAATCTACGTGGGTAATCGCCATAGTGTTATTGCAACGCTGCGCGACTTCGAAGCGGATATCGCTTTGATGGGACGCCCTCCGGAAGACTTTAGCGTGGCCAGTGAAGCGATCGGACTCAACCCTTATGTCGTCATTGCTCCGCCCGATCATCCTCTGGCCGGAAAATCGTCAATCTCCAAGACGGAATTGACCAATCAGAACTTTATCCTGCGTGAAGTCGGCTCCGGTACTCGGAGCATGTTTGAATACTTTTTCGGCGACCTGGCGATTCAGTCCGACAAAGTGAGAATCGAGATTGCTTCAAACGAGACCGTTAAACAAGCGGTGATGGCGGGGCTAGGTGTCGCTCTGATTTCCGAGCATACGGTTGGAGTCGAACTCGCAACCAGGAGATTGGTGCTCCTAAGAGTAGAAGGTTTACCCCTCGTGCGAGAGTGGTATGTCATGCATCACGCGGAACGCGTGCTGACTCCGGCGGGGAGTGCCATGTGGAACTTTATCGTGACCAAGGGAAACAGCTTTTTGCCGAGACCGGTCCTCGAGCCGGGACCTGCAAAGTCATTGGAAGTGTAGTCGTCTGGGACGGTCACCACGCTTTTGAGCTAAATTTTTCTAACGGGATTCCAGAGCGAGAAAAACCACATTTTCTTCTTTCCGCGCCCCGTAAGAAAATAGGGATTCTGTTCTCTTGGCCGCTTTACAAATCTCATGGTGAAACCGTCCTCGGACGTTGATTTAGCTTTTTTGCGTTAACCGATTGCCCTTAAGTAAGGCAGACCAGCGTTGGCGCCGGGCCTTTCGTAATTCCGAACGGCGCAGCAGCTCTCCGATCAGAAGCGGATAATCCGAAATGGTCTTCGTTCTCATAACCTCAGTTTAGTCTTTTCTAAGCGACGATCGGGAACCGCCTCAATTGACAACTCTTTTGGATTTTTTTGGCCGCCCAGTGGCCAGCAGCATCCGTCGTCACGAGGTAATACCGGAAATGGGCGGGCAAAGTTTCAGAAAATCCGCTAGCGAGCGGGAACTCGTCTCTACCGCTACCGATCACCTTCAACCGTTATCTGCACCGAGTCCGATTGGCCGCGGTCATCGGTCGCAGCGACTGTGTATTTCCCTGGCGCCGGGGACCAATAAAAAGTCTCACCCGAACCGGCTGAGCCGATGAAGTCGCGATTGGCAAACCAATAGACTTCCTTGGCGCGGGCTGCAGTACGGGCACGCAGAGGTATCACATGCTCGCTCGCTGCCTGGTTCGTTTGCCAACTGACATCTCGGGCAATCGGTAAGATGTGTAGATCTTCACCGCCGTCCGCCTCGGCTTCGCTTCCTCCGTCGACACCGATTCCCGAACTATGGCGGACAAGTCGGCGCGACAGGTCCCCACCCGTTGACTTGCGACCGAGTCCAATGGTTTCAAAGAAATGTTCCGCTTCGCTATCCCAGGCTTCGTTGCCGCTGGCGGTATGAATATGGCATCGTGTAATGGGAGAAACTCCCGGAATAATCCATTCCTTCTTGGTGTGCGTGCAATATGGACCCGGCAAACATCCGGAAACCGAACAGACGTCAACCTGGCGAAGATTAGCTCCGGCTGGTGGAGACAATGGCACAACCGTGACCTTCCTCTCTTCAGCTAATCTCGATGCCAGGCGGATAAAGAGCGGTATTGCCGCGGTACGACCGGTCAGAGACGGGTTCGATCTTCCATCAAATCGCCCCACCCAAACCGCCAGGACGTAACGTCCAATGACGCCGGTACACCAGGCATCTCGAAAACCGGTCGAAGTTCCGGTCTTATAAGGAATGTTTACCGCAGGCGCAGTCGGCAGCCTGATACCAGCTTCGCTAGTAGACATCATGTCGAGAGTGATAAAGGCGGCTTCCGGAGACAGTAGCCGGATCCCGGAATCCGCTGGATCCGACGTTTTCAGGCGCAGCGCTTTGATCTGGCCGTGATTTACCAACCCGGCGTAGAGCCGGACCAGATCCCGCATCGATATATCAACCGTGCCGAGCACGGCGGACAGTCCATAGTTGTTTACCTGATTCAATCCGTGGACTTCGGCCGACTCTAAGAACTGGTAGAGCGCATCCGGACCTAAACGCGACGCGAGCGTAACCGCGGGAAGGTTTCGGCTCCTTACCAGAGCCAACCGGGCAGGAATCGGACCGTCAAATTTCCCATCACTGTTTTCAGGCAGATAATTTCCGAACCGGCCAGGCACGTCATAAAGCAAGGTGGACGGGCCGATCAGTCCGCGGTCCAAAGCCATCGCGTATACAAACGGTTTGAGAGACGAACCGGGAGAACGCAGTTGCCTGGTTCCATCGTTTTGCCCCTGGATTGCGCTACTCCAAAAAGAACCCGAACCCACAGATGCGAGCACATCCATGGATCGGGTATCAACCAGCAAACAAGCCGCATTGTTCAGCCCACTCGATTGACGGCTGGCTAGAAAACGTTGGATTTCATCAAGGGCGACGCGTTGAATCCCAGCATCGACCGTTAAGCGCGTTTCGCCGTCTTGATTTTTTAAGACTTTTTGGACCAAATGCGGCGCGAGGTAAGGTAAGTCTTTAAGTTCGCGATAGCGGAGCGGCAAATCAGCCAGAGGATCGTTCCAAACCAGCTTATTTAACCGGCTGCGCGCCTCGATGAGAGCGGGCGGTTCTAGACCGTTTCTCGGCGTTCGCTTAGTCGGAGATTGAGGGAGAACTGCTAAGGCTAAAATCTCTTGGCGACTCAGTCTAGCCGGGCTCTTATCGAAATAGATTAAGCTGGCCGCGCTAACCCCTTCGATATTTCTCCCGTACGGAGCCAAATTAAAATAAGCTTCTAAGATCTGATCTTTAGAATAGTGCCGCTCAATCTCCAGCGCTCGATAGATCTGCACCAGTTTTCCAGTGATGCTCCTGGTCTTAAGATGAAAACGTAAACGCGCGACTTGCATCGTTAACGTGGACGCTCCGGACCGAGGATGACCTTGGATAAAACCGATGCTCGCCCTCAGCAGTGCGCCAAAATCGACGCCAAGATGAGATCGATAACCGTGGTCTTCTTGAGTCGTCACCGCGAGTATCAGATCCTGCGGAACCTCGTTGAGCCTGACCGGCAATCGGTAGCGTTGGTCAGACGCGGTAGTTAGGCGCATCAAGGCGCCATTGCGGTCGCGGGCCACGGCAGAAAACGGGACATCGTCCAGAAGCGGCGGGCGTGGCAAGAAAAACCAGGCTGTAAGGAGACCGGCAATTACTATGGAGCCAAGGAGGACGAGGTTTTGAGCGGCGCGCCGGAACCACGCAAAACTCGTCGTGCCTGGGAAGCATTCCAAGCTCCGTAGGAGCGCAATCTTTATAGATACCATGACGAAAATTAGGATTAAGCTCCGTCAGGAGCGGCATAGCTTGGAGAGTGTCCACCACCGGCTTGACGTCCGAATGCCGTTTGCGGGACAACGTACAGGCAAAATTTGCGACGCCTTATACCAACAGCTACAGATGCCGCTCCTAACGGAGCTCGTCGCATTTTTATAGGGCTGGCTGCTATAAATATTAGGCTCCTACGGAGCCGTCGTCGCGGCCGCCATGGACAAGCACACTCTACGGTACCGACCTCTCGTCGGCCTCGTCCAGCGGCCCTAGGAAGGCAGCGCTCCACGGCTCCACGGTCCACAATTACCCTCATGGTTGTTTCACCTCGATCCGGCCAGTTTCGCCGGCTACCTGGACCGCTTGATCGTACATCGCTTGTGCCGCGACCGGCGGCACGATCAGCGTACCGGGAACGGTCGCCTTCGCTTCATAGGTGATTTCCGTGTCTTTGGCCCGGGCCGTTAGATAGATCAATACGCGATCTTCCCGTACATCGGAATAGTCGACGCCGTCAGCAGTGACAGCAACGCCACCTTTCTCGTCTCGAACCGGCTCAAAGCCAGCCGGCAACAGATCCGAGATCGCCACGTGATCAACTGAAGTTCCGGTTGTCGACCGGATCCGAAGCCGGACTTTGATTTGATCTCCCAGATTCAAACCTGAGACCGTCTGATTCTTGGCGTCTAAGATATCGCGTCGGAGATCGAGACCGCGGGCAAAAGGTTTCACATTCTTAGGAAAACCGCTTTGAATTACCTGGAAGTATCCCGCCCCATTTTGGTTCGCGTCGAACTTCACTTTGGTAACGTCGTTACCAAGGGTCACTAACCCAAGCGCATTAGCAACCAGCGGCTGCCAGTTGCCGTTCCACTGGCTGATTCGAACATTGTTTTTGCTAAAGTCGATCAAGTTCTGTCCCGCAACCAGCGCCCGCAGACATTCGGCTGCTGAAAGCGTGTTGTAGTCCGCTGCCCAAATCGGTTTCAGAATTCGTTCAACTTGATCGCGGCCCAACGACCGGAAACGTTGCGGAAAATGACGAGCCAGGACCGTTAGATATTCGGCGTAGTCGGTCAGGCTGGACCAAAGTTCGGCGGAGTTGAGTTCTCCGGTTAAACGATAGTGGCTGATCCAGTCGTTCGCTTCGCGTTCTTTCATCAAAAGCTGCGCAGACGCCGCCACATAAACTCCGGTGATTGACTGTTTCCACTGGTCGGGAAATTCTCGGTCGAGTGTATCCCGCAAGCTAATCAGTTCGTTAGTCATCACCTGTTCGCGCCGGGTAAGCAGATAAATCGCTTTTGCTACTACTTCTGCTTGCTCTAGGTCGGATGGGTTAGCGCTAGCCATCTTTTTCAGATAGTTCACCCCAGCTTTGTCTATATCGGTGGGCACGGCGAAACCGGCCAACTTGGCATCGGTTATGAATTCCAAAACATAGACGGATATCGGATCGAGCTCTGGAGCATCGTCGGCCGTCCAGTAACCGATCGCTCCGCTCGATCCTTGGCGCTCGCGAATGATCTTGAAGTAGCTTTGTAACTTAGTCGCTAACTGAACCTTAGTCAGACCTGATCCTGGAATCGAGATCAAAGCTAGATTTGCTAGCTCCTTGCTCGTCAATTGTTCGGAACAGTCATACGGATACGTTTCCAAGAATTGGTGTAAGCCGTTGATAAATAACACCGGCGAACTCGAGCCAATCACACTACGGGACTCAAATTGGGGATAGAACTCCTGGGTTAAGGGTACCTCCTTACCGCCGACGGCTAATCTCCCACTTTCGACCAAGGTCAGGAAAGGCACCGCCGGGCGAACGCTGAGAGTCCGTTGACGATGGACTAACTCGGTAGGAGCCGTCGCCACGAATCGAATGACCGCGTTACCCAACGTGTCGGTGGTTCGAATTTGCCAACGCAATGTCTGGCTCGCTCCCGGATGCAAACTAATCGTCTGCTGGGGTTGACCAATAGCGGTTACCCCGCCTTCGCATTCGATATGGACGTTTGTGCTCAAATCGTTCTCGGTCGCGTTGGTCAACGTGGCGGAGGTCAGGAACTGATCACCGGGGGTTGAAAACAATGGGGCTTGCGGCGTGATGATAATCGGACCATGGATAGCACTTTCGCATTCAGCGGAGCCTTCACCATCCGCCGACTCAGCAACTGCCATGATTCTAACGCTCCCGTCGAAGAACTCGGGCACTACATAATTGACGTCGATTGGTTGAGGCCCGGCTGAGATAACTCCGGACCAAAACACGACCGGCTTCTCCGCTACTCGAGAGAACGGGTTTAGATTCTTTTCGATGTGTCCCTCCTCACCACCTCCCGACGCTGCTATCTGTTTCAGCTTCGAATACTCGGGCAAAAGAGATTCCACGATCTCGTAGGTTTGAACTTCTAATTGGCGTTTCCTGAATTGCCAAGTAAGCGGATCGGGCGTTTCATAGTCGCTGACCTGCAGAATGCCGGTATCAACGGCAAATACAACGAGTTTGCAATTGCGATCCGCGCGAACTTTGATGGCTAGCTTCTGTCCTGGTTTCGATCGCTTGGGCGCCTCCAGCGAAACCTTAATCTCACGTTGAGGAGGTACACATTTAAAGGGAGCAGCAGCATAACTGAGGGGCGATGCATAAACTTCCGGAGAGTTCAGGCCGCGCACAAAACTGACGTTAATATAGGCATACCCGCTGAAGTTCGCCGGAATCTGGATCTCTTGAACAGACATACCTCGCGAAGCACGAAACCATTTCCATGCGTAGATTTTATCGCGTTCCACCGCAATAAGACCATAGCCATCGTAGGGCGCTTGCAGACTTACTTGGAGGCTCTCACCAGGAGCGACCGTTTTCTTGCTAAGCTTCAGATTCAGATCGGTTTTTTCGCCTAAGGCTGAGAGGCGCTGATTGGCGCCCACTACGGTGTAGTCGAGGCTGAAAATGAGCGTCCCATTCTGATCCACGACCTCCCAGCGAAATTTTCCTGCCTCGTTGGTTGCCAGCGAAAAGCTAGTCGCCTTATTGTCCAGAACTAAGGCTTGGTCCTGTACCGTTTTCTCCTGGCTGACCGTTTCGTACTTGAAGGTACCGTTATCCTGTTTGGTCAGGACCGGCTCGTTGACTAGCTCGATGAGACGAAACCGGCAGTTGGTCAGCCCGACCGGAACTTGGGCCTTATTAACTGCCAATAATTCAATCGCCGCTTGCTGATTGTAGGGAAGAAAATCCAGTTGAGCGGCGGTTCGGTAACCCAACACATAATCGCGATCGGCCACAATGGTCTGGACACTTTTGTGCACGCTTCGGCCGCCATCGGCTTCGAAGCCTTCCACATCGAAATCCACCCGATAACAGGCGTTGGCATATTTGCTGAGATCGCCTCTAACGATGGCGTTCCCCTGTGCATCGGCGTTTTGATCCTCCAATTCTTCCTCCTCGTCGTACCTCGGGTGATTGTCCGGATAGATCGTCGGGTTAAAGAAGCTAAATTCTTTCCACTTTGATAATTGGAATTCACCAACGCTGACTTTTTGTTTGGCGGTGACACGGTTGCCGACCGCGGGCGTACCAAACAAGTTCTCCAGATGAACATTGACGGCAAGTTTGTCCGGAGTGACCCAAGCTGCGTTTTCGCCGGCATCAACTGATGCGGCCAGCTTCATCCGATCAGGCTGAAAATCTTCTACGTGAAAGTATTGTTCGGCGATCTGCGTTTGGTCTTTGTTTTGCAAATGGACGGTTAGATGATATTCGCCGGTCCCGGCATCAGCCGGCAGGTCGAAGTTGGTTTCGGCTAATCCCTGGGTTTTGACGACCTGCGAACCGACCGAGGTCCCGCTAGAATCATCCAGATTAACTACCAAGGGGATGTCGGCGGAATTGCGGTGTTGAGATCGAACAATCAGCCCAACATGGACGGTTTCGCCTGGCCGGTAGACACCGCGCTCAGTGAATGGGAACGCTTCTACCGTGTCTGCCGTGGGTGATACCTCGCCGTCGATTTCGAAGGAAGAAAAATCAACCAGATTATCGTCCCGTTCATACGGCATGAACGAAAGGTCGTTGCCCAATTGCGCAACGATAGCAGCAGGTTCACGCTCGCCCTCTGCCTCGGCTAACACCGGCGAATGGATATGTCCATTCTCATCGGTCGCTCCATCGAACACGGCTAAACCATTTTTTCCTAACAAGGATACATGAGCATCCTGGACAGGAGTCTGGTCTTTAAGCGATACCACAAAAATCTCGCGGCTATGATCGCTGTTTCGCTTCACCAGGATACCGAGATCGGTTACCAACACGAACCGCGTTTCCGAGCGTGCCTTTACCTTCTTGTGAGTATGCGGATCGACCGCTTTGGGTTGGATGAAAAAGAGTCCGTACTGAATCTTGCCGCTCGCGGTTAAGTATGGATCCAGTACGAGCGAACTGTATTTAGCGGTACCATCACCGTCGTCTGCGATCTGCAACCGAGGCCGGTTGATAACGCTGATATTGCTCTGATCGAAATTATCGCCAAGGAACTCCAGTTTGTTGAAGGAACCTGACGTTTGCGTAACCAGATGATTAATTTGGCCCGGTAGGACCTTGGCAATCTCGAACTCTACATCCTGCACGCCCCGAGTGATGATTGAGAGAGTCCTTTCTCCTCCCAGGGCAAGTATTCCACCTTTTCCTTGGATTTGGATTTCGCGCGGCAACGGATCGACATCGACAATTGCTCGATAATCGGCCCCAAGCAGATAACCACCTACCGCCGGCGTGTCCTTCGGCACCCGGATAAACAGCTGACCTCCCTTTGGAAAGACAAAGCGGAACAGATGCTCCTGGGAGAATTTCTCTTTTTCTGGTTGCAGGATCACGGGCAACCGTTGGGCTGTCTTTAGAACTTCATCGGTGACTTCACCCGGGCTCTTCCACGATCTGGCATCACCGCTCTCTTCGTCGTTCGTCGAGTCCGTCGTAGCCGAATCGCTGTCTTTGCTGTCGCTATCTTTCGAGTCGCTATTCAGCGCGCTGTTGTCTTTGGAGTCACCGTTTTTGTTCTCGTCATCCGTGGCTTTGGAGTCGCTGTCCTCCGAGCCATTGTCGTTGCTTTCTTCTACGTTTTTCTTGTTAGGTAGAAGCCAGACTTGAACGGCGGACGCAATATCGGCCGCCTTAGTGTTGGTGCTGGTGGAGACCACCATCAACTGAGCGATATCGCCATTCTCGCGGCGCGCAGTCGATGACTCGACGCTTTGGATAGTAAAGAAGCTATAACGATCGGGCACACGCACCTTGGCTACTTCGTCTCTTGTCGTCCGCGAGGTGCCAGTCGCGCTAACCAGGCCCTCCTTGATCGCAAGGAGGACAAAGTCTTCCTGGTCCGGCAAGGTTACATTGGCTGACCGGAGAAAGAATCGTCGTTGGTGTAGGTCAGCTACAATTTCGAGCGGCTGCTTGCTTCCAAACAAATCGGTGCCGCCGAGCACTTGAAGTTTTGTCTGATTCCGGAGCGCGTCTAACTGGACAGGGAAATTGGTTTCGATCGTAGCGATCACCTGACGTTTGTCCGCATCAACCGGATCCTGGTAAAATTGCGGATCTTTGAAAGTCACCGTGAGCGGCTGAGTAACGAACTCGGCCACGTCGCTCTTCAAGCGGATGTTATCGGCTAATTCGGATTGGGGGAGTGTTACCTGATAATGGGTGTTAGGCGGCCAATCCTCTAAGGGAGAGAAGACCAGTGTCCGGTCATTCTTCCATGTCCATTCACCGGCTAAACGAGGCGCCATTTGGAGGTTAACCGTCGCCCCGATCTTGCCCAAAGGAGCCGCTGAATCTTGAAAGACGATGGTAGCCGGGTTCGGCTTCAGGTCTTTCTCCAGGGGCGTGACATCGGGCGGCTTGACCGTAAAGCTATTAAATTGCGGTTGAGGTTGATGTTCGACGTAGTAAACGGCTAACCCGCAGACGACGATCCCGAGAGTAGCGAGCGAACACAGAATCCGATGACTTAGAATGAACCGACCAATCGGTCGCAGCCAGATTGGTGGACGCCAATGGATCTCTCCAAAGATGAGACGTAGGATGGTTAGGAAAAAAGTCTGTATAGACTTCAGGATTCGGCCCGGCGCTGATGGCATCATAGTGGTCTTTCACAAGGTAGTACGTCGAAGTTCCGGGCTTTCTTTCAAAAAAAGTGAAAGGATAGGGATGTAGCACGGTAGGGATGAGCTCCTGCTCGTCTTGTGGTGGGGCGAGGCTCCTGTGCGGCCTCCTGACTCGGCCGGAGGACCTGATGACTCCCTGGATAATGGTGTCAATATGTCTGAAGGTGCGCCGAGCCGCGGCCGAGCGCTGGATCACGGCTCGGCGCGTTTTTGGGCCTAGCAGTGTCTTCTGAACAGGCCCATCACCAACTCCGGTTTAATGATAGAGTCGTTCGGGAGCCTCGCCCCACCACAAGACGAGCAGGAGCTCGTCCCTACCGTTTAGCGACTGGAATCGTCTCGCCTACGACCGGATGTCTCGGCTAGGATAGTGGGCACTTTTTATGGAGGAAGCTTTCCTCGCTACTCGACGCAGCCTCGTTCAACGTCTCAGCAACTTGGAGGATCACCGGACCTGGCAAGAATTCTTCGAGACGTACTGGCGCCTGATCTACTCGGTCGCCAGAAAAGCCGGCTTGGATGCGTTCGAAGCGGAAGAGGCTGTGCAGGAAACGGTCATTTCTGTCGTTCGGAAGATCCCGGAATTTCGGTACGACCCTGATATTGGGAGTTTTCGTGGTTGGTTGTTGACTTTGGCCAAATGGAGAATCGCCGATCAATTTCGGAAGCGGCAGTCGAAGGAAGCTATTGACCTCGAGGCAGGATTGATAGAACAACCTTGGTTCACCGAAGCGTGGAACCAGGAGTGGGAAAACCATCTGCTAACCGCTTCGCTCGAACGTCTGAAACAGAAGACTAGTCTCTCCCAATTCCAGGTCTTCGAATGTTACGTGATCAAAGGATGGCCTGCTCGCAAAGTCGCCAAAGAACTCCAAGTCAGTGTCGGCTCGGTTTACCTCGCAAAAAACCGGCTTTTGCCGATTCTAAAGGAGATCATGGCTCGCGTCGAAAAAGGGGAGCATGAGCCTACGCGTACCTGATATTCCGGATCACGATCTGATTCGCTCGATCGGGCGAGGCGCTTACGGCGAAATTTGGTTGGCTAAGACACTGACCGGTGGACTGCGCGCCATCAAGGTCGTGTTTCCGGAACCGGACCTTGCCTACCGCGAATTCGATGGGATACGCGCCTTTGAGCCAATCTCACGGCATCACCCAGGATTTGTTAACATTTACCATGTGGGCCGCGGAGACAGCTTTCTCTACTATACGATGGAGCTGGCAGATGACTCGCAGAAAGGGCAAAAGATTGATCCGGAGACTTACAAGCCTCACACCTTAACAACTGATCTCCATGATTCTAGGCGGCTCTCACCCAAGGCTTGCCTGGAACTGGGGAAAACACTGAGCAGCGCACTAGGTTATCTCCACGAACAAGGACTTACCCATCGAGATATTAAACCTTCCAACGTCATTTTCGTGAATGGAGCGCCAAAGCTCGCCGATATCGGATTAGTAGCGGCGGCCGGTCGAAAGACGTACGTGGGAACAGAAGGCTATGTACCGCCTGAGGGCCCAGGGAGTCCTAGCGCTGATATTTATGCATTGGGCAAAGTCCTTTACGAGGCGGCGACCGGCAAAGACAGGCTCGAGTTTCCTGAGATCCCAACCAATCTGCCTCAGCTATCCGACAAAGAGCTGCTACTTAGGCTCAACCCTATCCTACTGAAGGCTTGCGCCCGAGATCCGAGACAACGCTTTCAAAACGGCAACGAGCTGCAGAAGGCACTCGCGGCTATCGAGTCGGGACCCTCCCCCAAGAAGACTGCACGCCGTTGGCTGTTGCCGGCGGTGCTGGGTGGTTTCGCCTTGATCGTTGCGGCCGCCGCAATTTTCGGTTCGGCCTATCATTGGTTTGGCGCACCTGCTCGGAAAGACGCGAATATTGGGACGAGCGGGAGCTCGTCCCTACAAGATCGATCAGGGGCAAGTCCGACGCCGGTGAGCTCGGCTACACCCGCGCCAACTCCCGCTACGGGCTCGGTTAGAATCGAGAGCGACCCTCCGGGTGCGCAAGTCTGGGATGGAGATCACGAGCTCGGTAGTACACCTCTGGATCTCAGTTCCGTCCCGGCCGGCGACGTTCATTACCAATTGCGTCTGGCTCACTACCTTTATGCGGACGTGACGGGCAAAATAGAGACTGGACAGTCCCTGACATTACAAGCCGATCTCCAGATCGCCAAAGCGCCGGTTAGTGGCCAGAGCTGGACTAACACGATCGGGATGAAATTCGTTCCCGTCGGCGATTTATTAATGGGCATCTGGGATACCCGGGTACGCGATTTCGCTCAGTTTGTCCGAGAAACCGGTTATCAGCCCACCGGCCCAATGGAGAGCATCTTGAACGGTGAACAAGGGCAACATGGGAAAACCTGGGACAACCCGGGCTTTACCCAGACAGGTGACCATCCCGTCGTCGGTGTTAGCTGGAAAGACGCCATGGAGTTTTGTTCCTGGCTTACCCAGAAAGAACAGGGCACAGGGCTTTTACAAGAAGGACAATTCTATCGGCTGCCCACAGATATGGAATGGAGTCAGGCTGCAGGGCTCGCCCATGAAGAAGGTGACACCCCGGAGGACAAATCCAACAAAGGAGCTGAAGTCTTTCCGTGGGGCAAAACTTGGCCTCCACCGGTCGGCGCCGGAAACTATGCGGGCGCAGAAATGAAAGGCGCTGACTGGCCACCAAGCTGGCGCTGGATCCAGGGTTACTCTGATCCCTTTACCCGCACGGCTCCGGTCGGCTCTTTTAAGCCAAATCTTTTCGGCATGTACGACTTGAGCGGGAATGTCTGGCAATGGTGTATGGACAAGTTTTCTCGGAACGGCGACACCCGGGTTCTGCGAGGCGGTTCCTGGGCAAATGCTGATCCTGGTTTGTTAAGGCTAAGCCGCCGGATCGATGACATTGTGGATAGCAGGACCGATTGTTATGGGTTTCGATGCGTGCTGCAGACCCCGGCCTTCGGTGTGGTAACGCTGCGTTCCGATCCAAGCGGAGCCGAGGTGGTGCTCAACGGCAAAGAAATGGGGCACACACCATTAGTGTTAGAAAATGTCACACCAGGATCGCTGAAAATCGAGGTCCGGCTCCCTGGTTATCGTACCGGTCTAGTCGATACCAAGCTCGAGGCGAGAGAGAATCTCGATCTTCCTCTGGTCAAACTTCAGCCTTCGAATTGGCCGGACGGAAAGACAAGCTGGACTAATTCACTGGGGATGAAGTTCGTTCCGGTAGGAGATATCCTGGCATCGATCTGGGATACACGAGTATCTGATTTCAGGGCTTTCAGCCACGCGACGGGCCGAGGGATGGTTGTGCCAGACTTCGACCAAACCGCGGATCATCCGGCCGTCCTGATTAACCGCCCTGATGCAGAAGCCTTCTGCAGCTGGTTAACGGACGAAGAAAGACGCCAGGGATTGATCGGCCCGAAAACGAAATATCGCTTACCAACGGATCAGGATTGGAGCCGATTAGCGGGGTTGCCCAATGAACAAGGACAATCGCCAGCGGCACGCGATTCCAAAGATCAGAAGCACTATCCTTGGGGCGAGATTTGGCCGCCTCCTGCTGACGCCGGGAACTTCGGGAACCCAAGCGATTCTAAGTTAGTAAAACGGCGATTTCCTCAGACATCACCCGTAGGCAGCTACGCTCCGAATAGTTACGGCCTCTACGATATCGCTGGGAACGTTTGGCAATGGTGCTCTGATCCGTATGGCGGTTCCGGTACATTCTCTAGCTGGGGCGTCCTCCGTGGCGGATCTTGGGCTTCCTACGGTGTCCGGCTTCTACTTACATCGTATCGTGATGTAGTTTCTCCCCAAGATCGTGATGGGACTTACGGGTTTCGGTGCGTGCTGGAAGTTGGCGACGCAGAGGGTGGGAAGTGATTGGTGAAAAGTGAAAAGTGATTGGTGATTGGTAGGTCGCGGAGTGGTAGGGCGAAAAACTCGGCGCGCCCACGATATCCGTTCCTCGCTGGATCAAATCGCGACGGTTTTGAGCCGCTGAGATTGCCACGCGCGCAAATTCGGCTCAAAACCGCCGCGATCTAATTCGGTGAGGAACGAGTACGATGGGCGTGTCTGAGTTTTTCGTCCTACCGTCCGAGATTTCGTATCCATCCTCTTTTCGTCCGAAAAAAAAGCCCGGGAGTGATCCCGGGCATCATCAAGAGAACTGAAAAAAGGACGCTCTAGCGAGCGTTCTTCCGAGCATTCGCCCAGAAGGCGAACCAGACTTTTTTCTTACCTCGACCCGTCAAGAAGTAAGGATTTTGCTCTCTGGGAGTACGTGATGTTTTCATAACCTCGCTGTGATTGGGCATTCCTATATCATTTTGCGTGCCAACGCGGATTGGGGTGATATTTTCGCCGCGCTCCGCCAATCACGTCTCTGTTGCCGCGGCGGTATGTAACGGAGCAGGTTCTTTAACCATCGGAGTCTCCTTGCCGACGAGGCGATAGAATGTTGGGCCGTCGATGCTCTCGACCTTTAGTAGTTCGGATGCCACCTTCTCGAGCTGATCACGATGGGTAGTTAAAGTCTCTTTCGCTTTGGCATAGGCGACTGCCAACAAGTTCTTCACTTCTTCGTCGATCGTTCGCGCGGTTTCTTCGCTACAATCGCGTTGTATCTGAAATTGTTGACCATCGAGAAATGACGGCTGGCGTTGGGCGCAGTTCGCCAGTCCCACCCGATCGCTCATTCCGTAAAGGGCGACCATCTGGCGAGCGAGTGCAGTCGCTCTCTCAAGATCGTTCTGCGCGCCGGTGCTGACCTCGCCAAAAACTACTTCCTCCGCGGCTCGTCCGCCGAGCAGGCCTTCTATCCGGTGCACCAATTCGGAACGGGTTAGCAGAAATTGATCTTCGGCCGGAAGTTGCATCGTGTAGCCGAGAGCAGCCCGGCCACGCGGCACGATACTGATCTTATGCACCGGATCGGAATCAGGATTGTACGCCGCCATGAGCGCATGACCGACTTCGTGATAAGCGACTCTCCGTTTTTCTTCCTCGTTGAGACGGCGGCTCTTCCGTTCCGGGCCGGCGACTACTTTCTCAATGGCGTCTTCAAGATCACGTTGGCTGATTGCGTTGCCGTGCCGTCGCGCCGCAAGTAAGGCCGCCTCGTTAAGAATATTCGCCAGGTCAGCGCCGGAAAGGCCGGCGGTCGCCGCTGCGATACGACGCAGATCAACATCAACTGACAACCGCTTGTCTTTGGAGTGGACTTTCAGGACGGCTTCTCTGCCATCCAGGTCGGGAGCATCAACCACCACCTGGCGATCAAACCGTCCAGGACGAAGCAACGCCCGATCAAGGACCTCGGGACGATTGGTGGCGGCCAGGATGATAACACCAGTGTTCGGTTCGAACCCATCCATTTGCACCAGCAACGCGTTTAACGTCTGTTCGCGTTCGTCGTTAACTGACCCCACGTGGACGCCGCGCTGGCGGCCAATCGCGTCCAGTTCATCGATAAAAATTATGCAAGGCGCATGCACTTTAGCCTGTTGAAATAAGTCGCGTACCCGGGCGGCTCCGACGCCGACGAACATCTCAACAAAGTCGCTCCCGCTGATAGAAAAGAATGGAACTTTAGCCTCACCGGCGACAGCTCGGGCCAACAGCGTTTTCCCGGTCCCAGGCGGACCTACCAACAGGACTCCTTTCGGAATCCGCGCGCCCAGATCCTCGTATTGCGTCGGACTTTTAAGAAAATCGACCACTTCCTTTAATTCGAACTTGGCTTCATCGCAGCCAGCCACGTCATCAAAGGTGACCTTAGTGTCGGAGTCAGCGACCAGTTTCGCTCCGCTCCGGCCGATGCCAAAAATGGATTGGCCCGCCCCGCCCATCCGCCGCGCCAGCAGGTTCCATAAAATGAACATGAAAGCGATGGGTAAAATCCATGAACCCAGCAACTGGCTCAAGAATCCTGGGCGCTCAGCACCGTACTCGACGCCGCCTGCCTGTAGTTGTTTTACAAGATCGGGGTCTTCAACCCGCTCCGTGCGGAAGAAAAACGGCGCCGTCTCTTCTTTCTTCACCTCCGGGCTCGGTGACACTCCGGGGCCCGGCGATGCAGTAGGACTACCCTCGGCAGAAGATCCGTTTTCAACTGCCTGCGCTTTAGGCACGATTTTGCCGTCGATCTCGGTCTCTTTAACGACAGCCTCAGTGACTTCGTGCAACGCCAGATAATGCTTGAACTGGCTATAAGGAATCGTACGCAGAGTCGCCTGCCTGAATAACTCTTGCCACGCCCAGAGGAGAAACAGGGTAACTAGAAAATAGATAATGATGAAGCGCCATTGCGGTCCTTGTTTGTCGACTTTCGCCGGCTTCTTGATCGGCAGCGTTATGCGCGGCTCCTTTTTCATACGATAAAACACCAGCGAGGCGACATGGCAGTCCAGATGCTCCTGCGCCCAAAGTGTAAGGCAATAAACCTAGCTGCTAGTTTCAGCCCAGCAATAATGCTTTTGGATGGGTATCTTTAGATCGCAAATCTGCGGTCTGGATTTCGCAGCTTTGGCAAACCCGACGCCGCACCAATCACGAATCACCAATCACGTCCCCATTTTACGGGTGTTTCTGCAAGTAGGCGTTTATCGCTTTCTCCCAGTCGGCCCCTCTCGCTCCGTCGGCGGCTCCGAATTGTTGTACAGGCTCGTTAGCCGCGATGCTGAGGGCAGTCCGTTCGTATACGACGGTGACCTTGGTGCCGGCAGAGTCCAGGGGGAGAAAAGTGAGATTGATAGTTGTCACCATCACATCACTGATAAAATAGGCGTATTGAATGTGACGCCCTTCAACATCGAAGGCAGTATTCACCCACACGGCTTGATGAGCACCGTGCTTTACCGTAAAAACCGTTCCTTGGATATCAACGCTTGGGCTTGGATAAACAAACTGAGGATTCCAATCGGTCCCGGCCCACGATCTTTCGCCATCTGGACCAAATAGCGGAAACGCGACGCTGTACGGAGCGCGGATAGTAAGCTGGAACTCGGTGCGAATGTGCGCTGGAACAGCCTTCGCTCCAGAATCGTTATCGGCTGGAGATAGAAGAGGCATAAAGGCGATTGCTCCCACGACGACTAGAGATGAGAGCTTAGGTTTTATCAGGAACGCTCCTTAAGGTTGTGGCTATCTTCTGCGGTAAGGGTCAAGCCGTAGATAGTCTTGAGTTGTTCTATTTCTTTCAGGGTATCCCGCGAAAAGGCAGCCTTACCTTCAAAAGCGTGAAGCACGATTCCTTCGATTAGATCGCCGAGGGACATATCTTTCAGCTCGGCAACGGCCTTGAGGACTTTGAGCAAGCGTTTTTCGATACGGACGCCGGTCTGAACGCGTTCGATTTCGACACTGGACATTGGTACATATGTACCAATGTATAAATGAATAGCAAGCGCGCTACGGCAAATCTCAAAAGAGTTTTTTTGCGAGTTATCCGATCCCTAGGTACGTCTATAATTCAGCAGAAGCCCTGCAGTCTCCAGGCGAACGCGCAATCATTGACCGTTTCGTTCTTCCGACTTCGGCCGAAATACCGCGACCACTATCACGATGCGAGAGATCTAATCGATACGCACTCGGTGGCGGACGTTCGTCCCGCCAGTGTGTCAATCGCGCTAAAGCGACCCTAAGAATACCATTGCCAGCCCGGCGGTTGCCGTTTACGAAATTGAACGGTATTTTTTTACGTAAATTTACATGACTAGGGATCGGGCATTGAGTGTCACCATCAAAGATGTTGCGCGGGAGGCTGGAGTTTCGATTGCGACCGTCTCTCACGTGATCAACAAGACCCGGTACGTCCGTCCCGCGGTTGAAAAGAAGGTTAACCAGGTCATCGATCGGACCGGCTATCGGGAGAAGATCCTCAAAAAGGTGAACCTCCTGCGCGTCGGCAGGCAGTCGGAGATTGCCTTCGTGACCCCGAATATCGGCAACACCATGGGCTCGCAAGCGGCGATCAGTCTTTCCGCTCATCTGGCAGAGCTCGGCTTTGTGCTCTGTATTTACGTAACAGAAGGCGATCTCAAACGCGAAAGGCACATCCTGAGTCAGCTTGCCACGAACAAGCGCGTTGCCGGCATCGTACTGACGCCAGCAAGTGAGGATCGGCAGGAATACGCAAAGCTGATCTCTTCCGGGCCACCCTTCGTCTGTCTCGATCGTCAAATCCAGGACGAGGCAACCGATTCGGTTCTGTCCGACAACTTCGGCGCCATGTACGAGGGCACGCTGCACCTGGTTAAGAGCGGGCACGAGAAGATCGCCATTCTTTTGGATAGCCGTTGGGGGACCACCAGCACAGAGCGTTTGAGCGGATACAAAAAAGGTCTCAACGACCACGAGATTGCCTTTCGGGAAAGCCTGGTCCTCATGATCGACCGGGATGATCGCTCCAGTGAAACGGCGATCAAAGAGGCGATCGAAAGGGAAACACCCTCAGCCGTGATTGCCGGAGGAAACAAGCTCACCCTCACCTTGCTTTCGACCATTGAGAAGATGGGACTGAGTTGTCCGCAGGACATTTCCGTCGTGGGTTTCGGGGATCAAGAATGGTTCTCGCTGGCTTCGCCTCCCCTCACGGTCTTGCGACAAGACATTCCGGCGATGGGGCGCCTAGCGGCCGAACACCTGTTGCGGAAGATTGCCGGCGCGTCCAATGGACGGCTGGAGGCGCGAGTCCCGGTTCAATTGTCCATTCGCAAGTCGACCCAGATCATTGGCAAGGGGCCGTTCGGTGAAATCGCGACCTCACCGGATGAGTTGCTCCTCTCCGACCGGGAAATCGAAACCCTGCGCGCGGGCGATTACCGCGTCGGAATTTCATTTCATTACTGCGGCACGGCGTGGGCGCGACTGCACGAAGCGGGGATCCGTGAAACCTTGCAGAAAGTGGGAGTCAAGGTCGTGGCGGTTACCGATGCGCACTTTGATCCGCGCCTGCAAATTACTCAGCTAGAGGGGATGCGAATGCTGCAACCCAACGCGGTCATCGCGATTCCCACGGACGACAAAACGACGGCCGAGAAATTTAAGGCCCTCTCCAAGGAGACCCGGCTGATCTTTATCAGTCATGTCCCGGAAGGCTTTACTAAACAGGACTATGCCGCCTGCGTTTCCGTGAATGAGCAGGAAAACGGCCGCAATGCCGGCCTCTTGCTGGGCGAGCTTTTCAAGCACCGAAAAAAAGCAAAGGTTGGTTTTATTAACCATGGCGCTCCCTTCTATGGCACTCGCTTGCGCGACCTGGCTGCGGAACAGGTGATCAGCGAGAGCTACCGGGAGAGTGTCGAGGTCGTCGACATCAAGTACTTCTACGAAATCCCAAGGGCCTACGAGGTTTGCCGGGAGATGCTGACCACGCACCCTGAAATTGAGGGCCTCTACATTTCCTGGGACCGGCCGGCTCTCAACGCGATCCGGGCTCTCAAAGAATTGGGGCGCAATGAGGTGGCGGTCGTGACCTTCGATCTCGATCTCGAGATCGCGACCTGCATGGCCAACGGCGAGTTCGTGAAGGCGATGAGCACGCAGCGTCCTTACGAGCAAGGGGTCGCGGTCGGGCTCGCCACCGCGAAAGCGCTCTTAGGCGATGAGCAATACAAATACATTGGGGTTCCGCCTTACGTCGTCGAACTGAAGAATCTCGCTCGGGCCTGGAAAGAGATTCTCCACGAACGCATGCCGGCCACTTTGGAAACTGCGCTCAGCAATTTGCGTAAATAATCGGTTTGCATCGCGTTTTGAAAAGGCAGCGCCACATTTTGTGTTTGACAGAGTTCGGTTTATGCATTGGTTTTTCATTATTTAGTAAAATTATTGCTAGGATTTTACTAAATCTAATTAAAGCGACACAACCCACCCCCAAATCAGAAGTAAAGCGGCATGAAAACGCCTCTGTTTAGCGCTCTGTGCATTTCTTCCTTAATGATCGGTTTCGCCGCTTTCGGCGCGGACAATGAGAAGCCCGCATCGAAGGCGGAGGGTCACTACACCTTTGCGTTTTTGACCAATACCTTGAACAACACCTACCAGAGCACCATGAACGATACGCTGAAGCAGCTCGCCGCTGCTCACGGCGATTCTTACCTCGTGCTCGATCCGGACTATGACGTGAGCAAGCAGGTCAACCAGATGATGGATCTCGCCAATAAGAAGGTGAGCGTGGTTTTTCTGATCCCGGTGGATTCAGGCGGGGTTCACGCAGGACTTGAAGCGCTGAAGAACGCGAACATTCCGGTCATCAACATCGACACCGCGGTGGTGGCGGGGGATATCGGTTTAGTGAAATCCGTGGTGGCCTCGGACTGCTATATGGCCGGTAAGCTTTGCGGGGAACAAATGCTCAAAAATCATCCAGACGGCGGCAAGATCGCTATCCTCGATTTTCCTGAAAACCAAAGCTGCATCGACCGGGTTCAAGGGTTTTTGGCCGGTTTGGGAAGCTCGAAAGACAAGTTTCAGGTCGTTGCTCAGCAAGACGGCGCTGCGGCCCTAGATAAATCGCTGCCCATCTCGCAAGACATCATTCAGGCTCATCCCGACCTGATGGCCTTTTTTGCGATTAACGATCCCTCCGCCATGGGAGCGATCGCCGCCATCCAGGCAACCCATAAATCGGGGATCGAGGTGTACAGCGTGGATGGGTCACCGGACGGAAAAGCCGCGATCGCCGACGGGACGATGACGGCCGATGCGGCTCAGGTCCCGATCAAAGAGGCGGGGGCAGCCTTTGATCAGGCCCTGGAACTCCTTCGAACCGGGAAAATCGCCCACACCAAATCGAACATTCCGGAAGCCGATGTGAGCTACTACACCAGCCAATGGGGAGACAATATCGAGAAAGCCACCTATTTGCCCTCCTTCTTGATCTCCAAGGAAGTCGCGCAGAAGGATGCCGGCAAATGGCAGTGAAGCACTCGAAATTACCCGTCTGAATCTGGAGGAGCGGGCGTGGTTTTCAATCCGAACAGAGCGGACAGGGAAAAGCTCCTCGAAATGAGGAGCATCAAGAAGAGCTTCGGGGCGACGCGCGCGCTTTCCGGAGTGACCATCGATCTGTTTGCGGGCGAGGTGCATGCCTTGCTCGGGGAAAACGGGGCGGGAAAATCCACTCTGATCAATATTCTGGGCGGAATCGTTCAGCCCGACAGCGGATCCATCCTGATCGGCGGACAGACACTCGCCTCATTCCAGGGCGTTCCGGCCGCCCGCAAGCAGGGGATCGCCGTAATCCACCAGGAGATCGTGCTCGTACCGCATCTCCCGGTCGCTGAGAATATTTACTTAGGGCGCGAGCCCATCACCCGGATTGGTCTCAAGGACACGAAAGCGATTCACCAGCAGGCTGCGGAAATCGTCGAGACGCTTGGACTCGATCTCGACGTTACCCGGCCGGTTGGGGAGCTCTCCACGGCGCAACAACAGATGGTCGAAATCGTCAAGGCCATCTCGGTGAATGCCCGCATCGTCGTCATGGATGAGCCGACCTCCTCGTTGTCGTTGCCCGAAGTAACCCGGCTTTTCGAAATCATCCGGCGGCTGAAGGAAAACGGCGTCGGCGTTATTTATATTTCTCACCGTCTCGATGAGATCTTCGAGATTTCAGACCGGGTGACCGTCATTCGCGACGGGACCTACATCGGCACCAAATTGACCAGCGAAACCAGCCCGGAAGAACTTGTCAAAATGATGGTCGGGCGAAGTTTGTCCGCGCTCTACAGCCGGAACTTCCGTCCAAGGGGTAAGCCGTTGCTCTTAGTAAAAGGGCTCTCGAAGCGCGGCGCCTTTGAGAACATTTCTTTTTCCGTGCATCAGGGTGAGGTGCTGGGATTCGCAGGCCTGGTCGGAGCCGGCCGAAGTGAGATCATGGCATCACTTTTTGGAGCGGATGACTTCGACCATGGCTCGATCTCCTTAGCCGGCCGCCAGGTGAGGTTCAGAAATACCGAGCAGGCGATTCAGAACGGTCTGGCCATGGTCACCGAGGACCGGAAAAGGACCGGGCTGGTGCTCTCGAACTCGGTCGGCTTCAACTTGACGTTGCCGGCACTGCCATCGCTGATGAGCGGGCCGCTGGTCGACTCACGAAGAAAGAACCAAATGATCGACCGCTTCGTCGGTCAGCTCAATATCAAGACCAAGTCGGCTTGGGCGCCCGTAAGCAGCTTGAGTGGCGGGAACCAGCAAAAGGTGGTGGTCGCAAAGTGGCTGGCGATCAATCCAAAAATCTTGATCCTCGACGAACCCACCCGCGGAGTCGATGTGGGAGCAAAACACGACATCTATTCCACGATCGACGAACTGGCGAGAGAGGGTCTCGGGGTACTCCTGGTCTCTTCTGAACTCGAGGAAATTCTCAATCTCTGCGACCGCGTTTGCGTCGTCAGAAAGGGCCGGATCGTCAAAACCCTCACTCGAGAGGAACTCTCGCAGGAAACCATCATGCGATATGCGGCGGGAGCTCAAACCCGGGGCGATCGGATATGAATCCCGGAGAAGGAAAATCCCAACTAAGGATCCGGACGGTGACCCAGCGCAACGCGCTCGTGGAGATGGTGCGCGCAAACCTTGGGATCATGATCGTGATCGTCCTCCTCGGCCTGATCCTTTCCTTTCTTAGCCCGATTTTCCTGAGCCCTTACAATCTGCGAACCGTGCTGCTGGAGATTACGACCAACGTGTACATCGCCTCCGGCATGGCCTTGGTGATGATCCTGGGCGGGATCGATCTGTCCGTGGGTTCGATTGTCGCGATGTCCGGGACACTCACCGTGGGTTTCATGGCGCTGAACCATCAACCGCTGTGGCTGGCCGTGATTATCGGTCTATCGGTCGGACTTGCGATCGGTCTGATCAACGGATCGATCGTCACCTTTTTCAAAATTCCGTCCTTCATCGTCACATTGGCGATGCTCAACGTGGCGCGGGGGATCGCCTATGTGTACAGCGGCGGACGCTCGACGCGAATGATGGACCCCGCCTTCACCAATATCGGTTCCGGCTATCTCTGGGTCTTTCCGCTGCCGGTCCTCTACATGTTTGTTCTGATCGCGCTCTTTGTCGTCTTGCTGAACCACACGAAGTTCGGGACCTACATTTACGCCATCGGTGGTAACCGGGAATCGGCGCGATTCTCAGGAGTTCCGATTAAAAAGGTCGAGGTCATTACTTTTGCGATCTCCGGTCTGTTGGCGGCTTTCGCCGGCATTGTGCTCTCCGCCCGGATGTTTTCCGGTCAGCCCTCGGTCGGTGTGGGTTACGAATTGGATGCGATCGCGGCCTGCGTCCTAGGTGGGGTGTCGATGTCGGGCGGAGTCGGCCGGATCAGCGGGACAATTTGTGGGGCCATTGTAATCGGGATGGTCAGTAACGGACTGAATTTGATCAATGTGAGCTCGTTTTGGCAGCTGATCGTCAAGGGCATCATCATCCTGATCGCAGTCATTATCGACAGCCAGAAAGGGAACCCGAATTTCTTCAAGGGAATCTTCGGTGGGCGCGGTGACAAGCCTTTTGTGCCCGGCAACGGCGCCTCATCCAAAAACGGAAAAGCTCATGAGCACCATCTCACCAATCGGCAAAGTGCGTTTCTATCGTAAACCGGCCCATGCGGATGCGACCGGCGACGCCATCCCGTTTTATCATGAGGGGAGGTACCATATTTTTTCTCTGACTCCGCCTCCGGGTACCGGCACTTATCCGGAGCGCCTGCGAACCACTTGGCACCATGCCTGGTCCGGCAATCTGGTCGACTGGGAAGAGATCGGCCCGGCGCTAATTCCGGGCGCGCCGGATGAGCCGGACGCCGATGGTTGCTGGACAGGTTCGGTGATCTACGGCCAAGGGCAGTGGCACGCGTTTTACACGGGCTACAGTATTCAAGCGACCTTTCAGCAGACCATTTGTCATGCGGTCAGCGAGGACGGGGTGAGCTGGACGAAAGACCCGAAGAATCCGATTCTCGTACCCAGGACCGATCTCTACGAGCGCTTGGATTGGCGGGATCCGTACGCATTCTACAACGAAGAAGACCACGCTTATTGGCTCCTCTTTTCCGCCCGCAAAAACGCCGGCCCAATTACCCGGCGAGGCTGCGTGATTCTCTATCGGTCGCAAAACTTGGCGGACTGGGAGTACTACGGTCCGATCTACGAACCGAAACACACCAACTGCCCTGAGTGTCCGGAAATCTACCGGATGGGCGAGACCTGGTATCTCTCCTACTCGCGATTCTCGGAGTTCGGAGGCACGATTTACCGGGTCTCCAAGAGTCCCTTTGGGCCTTGGCGAACGCCTCACAACGATCGGATCGGGAACCGGCGTTTCTACGCCGCGAAGTCCATGGCAAACGAGGCCGGTAACCGGTACTACTTTGGTTGGATTCCAGACCGGTCGAACAAGAGCGATCGGGGAGAATGGTATTGGGGCGGGATCTTCGCCCTTCCGCACGAGGTGAGCCGCTCGCCAAAAGATCAGGGGCTCGAGATCAAATTGCCTTCTGCGATTGCCGAGACTTTCCAGGAACCACTTGAGTGGAAATACAAGCCCATCGAAGGGGATTCAAAACTCACTGGACAAAATAGGGTTCAGGTCGAAGCGGTGGGCACAATGGCATACGGCTTCTTAGAGTTTTCAGGCCGCCATTATCTCTTTTCCTGCAAGGTAAGGCCTATCGATTGCCGAGATCTTTTTGGGTTTGTCATTAAATCGGATCGAGATCTATCGAGCTGCCTGATTTTGGCGTTCGAGCTAGGGGCGAAGCGGGTGTCGCTTCTCAAGTACCCTATGCCTGTCGATCCGTTCTGGGAAGCCTCGGTTGCCTCCATGGTCCAGGCTTCTATTCCCGGTCCGGATGGGCCTCGAGTCGCAGAAACCCCCTTCGACTTTGAGGAAGGCACCGCGATCGACGTAAAAATTCTCGTGGAAGACGACCTGGTCGAAACCTTTGTCGGCGAAAAGGCGGTTTTGACCTATCGATGCTATGACGCGGGAGAGTACGAACTTGGCGTCATCGTCCAAGACGGGAGCGCGGAGTACGAAGAGGTAAGGTTTGCCAAGTAGCCGCAATCAGGCAGCGGTGCACTCGGCACCACCGGTTAGTTCGTTCACACTGTATCTACGGGATGAATGTTTTTTGTCGGGCCAGCCGTTTCGCGGCAAAGTCCGACAATCCCCTTCGGGACGGAAACGTCGATTCGCTCATATGCTTACGGCTCGGCGACTGTATTGGCCCAAAAAGACTGACCTTCGTTCAAAAAAATCACAGGCCCTCGCAGACGCACGTGACCGGGCGGGAGCCTCGCCCCAAAGGCGCGCCAGCTACGGTCTCGTCGGTTTCATGCCCGAAAAATCGAGCTTCGTTTCCCTGGTAATCGCGTCTGGCGCCGATGGTTGTTGCTT
>JAFAZK010000077.1 GCA_019239825.1 Verrucomicrobiota bacterium
GATTTCTTTGCAACTCTCCACCGATTAAAACCACGATCTCTTCGATGGCCTCGTTAATGTCCACCGATTCTCGAGCAGCTCGCGTCTTCTGAGAGAGCGCCCGGATTCGCGCCACGACTTGGCCGGCTCGACTCCCATCGCGAATAATGCGTTGAATCGCCTCACGCGCTTCCTCCAAGTTAGGCGCGGACCCGGCGAGCCAGCGCAGCGAAGCATTCCCGTTTGTGACGATGCCCGCCAGCGGTTGATTGACTTCATGGGCAATGGACGCAGCCAACTCTCCCATGGTGGTTACTCGAGTAACGCGGGCCAGCTCGGTTTGCGCTTCTCGTAGTGAGGCTTCACTCTCTCGTAGCTCTTTCTCCGCCCGCTTACGCTCCCCAATCTCTCTAGTTAACTCGGCAACCAATCGAGCGTGATCCAACGAGATTGAAGCTTGTGAAACCAATACCTTTAACACCGAGATCCGTTCCGGTGTGAACACATGCGAACCCAGGTTGTTCTCCAGGTATAGGACACCTTTCAAACTGGCTTGCTTAATCAGTGGAAAGCAGAGAACGGAGCGGGCTTGTTTTTTCCGGATATATTCGTCCGGCGAGAATTGATTCGGAGCGGAGGCATCATCCAGAATAATGCTTTCTTGAGTTCGAATCACATACCGGAGGATCGAATCGGGAAGTTCCATCGGCGTCGGCGGCGCCTGGCGAAAGTTGACTGTAACCGCGTTGGCTTCCGTGAGAGCTTCAGCTTCGATTTGTGGCTCTTGATCCCGCAGCAGGAGAAGGACGCCCCGCTGCGCGCCGGCATCTTTGAGCGCAATGACCAGCAAGGTTTCGACGAGCTTAGGGAGATCCAACTCGCTAGAAACAGCTTGTGAGGCGCTGGCTAGAGCCTGCACGTCAACTTGCTCTAACAACGCGCCGGAGAGGCGGTGCGTTTCCCGCAAACCGGGAAAGCTTTGCTCCAACTGCTTTACTTTGCCCAGCGCGCCCCAGCGCCAATACGAATCCCGCGCGTTTTGCAGATAGGCGCGCGCGACGGTTTGTAAGCCGCGGGCCCCGTAGAAACGGGCAGCCGTCTCATGCGCAACCGCCTCGTTCTGGATAAAATTGTTGATTCTCGCTGATTCAGTCGCCTCTTCGTATAAACGCTCGGCATCCAATTCCCGCCCCTCGATCCGAGCGATCTCAGCGCCAACCAAAGCGGCACAGTTTCCGAAATTCTCCGGACAGTTCTTCGCCAAGATCAAGATCTGTTGGTAAGCAGCCATCAGCGATTGTCGCTGCTGAATTTTGTCTTCCGTTGAAGCGGAGTCATGAGCCGCTGCGTAAGTCAGCGCGGCGTAGAAAAGATACTCCGCTACTTCGAAATGTTGCATCCCAGGTAACAATATCGGCTTGACCTTCGCGGCGGCCGCCAAAGCCGATGCATAATCTCCGGCGTAAAAGCCAGCTCGCAGCTTGCGAATCCAGTACCAGCAAATCGCGAAAACCGAATGAGGATTCGCTTCCATCCGTTCCTCAAACAAGTCCTCATTGAACTCGGCGTCGTTGAACGACGCTAGGCTAGGAGTCAAGCCTCGGAGCGCCCGGATAAAACGCAGTTGACTCACGATAATATCAACCACGTAGCCAAACTTGGCTCGTCTAGCGACCTCGATCGCACTCTCGGCCTGGCGCTGAACCTCAGTCAATTGTTCACCAGCAGCCAAAAGCACCGTGGTCAAACGGTCGCAACCATAGACCGCGTACTTGAGGTCGCCCGCTTGTTGCGCACTCACCAATGAGCGTCGCAGCAATTCCAGACTATCACGCAGGTGCCTTGACCAAGGGCTGATGAAATACCCGAAGCACTGGGTAACCCGGGCCCGAAAACGCTCCAAACCATGCTTCTCCACCAGATCCAGGCCAAGTTTACCAAACCGGAACGCAGCCTCGTAATCGCCAAAGCGTGGTCCCACAAACCAACCAAGCTGCACGTAAGCAACACAGGATCCATCGCTATTACCGTTTTCCAGGCTCAGGTTCACCATCCGCGCGACGATCAAACAGCGTAAATTCTGATCAGTGAAGTAAGCCGGTTCCTCAAGCGCGGTAAGCACGTCCAGCATCGCTCGGTACACTGGGTCCGTAATTGAAGGTAGATCCGCGAGTGATTCTATAGATCGGCCGCCGAGTTGCCGCCAGATCTGGTCGTATTCCTGGCGCACTTCTTCATCGGTGGGATGCGTTGGCCAGGTAACCCCGACACTTCGTAAATATTCAAGGCCAGCTTCAACCGCTCGCTGGCTCTGGTCTAAGCTCGCGTAGAGATCGATCTGCGCCCGGACGACCGCAGCCCGATCGACGACGCCGGCCGCTTTCTGGCCCAGCATCGATAGCCGCTCTTCAGCGGCAGCAAAATGGCCGGTCAAGAACTCGCACTGAGCCGTCTCAAACTCGAGGCCGAAGACAAGCTGATATCGTCGTCCCCAAGTCTGCTCATCAAGAACGTCCCGACCAGCCATCAGATAGTTAAGCGCCGAGGCGTACACCGTGGCCGCCTTCGCCCGCTTGCCGGCAACCAGATTGAACTCAGCAATCCGCTCACGTTCATCCGTTGATTCGACCAGCGTGGCGCCACGGTTGAGCTGATTTGCGATGTCGAAGATTTCTTCTTCCGTGTTGGTGGGCGCAACCCGGGATGCCATTGACCGGCCGATCCGGAGATGAGCCGCTGCTCGATGGCCTTCCGGAATTAATGCGTAAGCAGCTTCATGAACCCGGTCATGAAGAAAAGCATACCCTTCATCCGTTCGGACAACGAGACCAGCTTGAGCTGCTTCTCTAAGACCACCATGCAGCTCCTCTTCGCTTTCGTCGCGAATCCGCGCTAGTGCACCCAGGTCTACCCTGTTGCCCAGGCAGGCAAATTGTCCTAAAACTTCTTGGGTACGTTCGGGCAAGCGCTGCAGCTTACCTGCCATGAACTCACCTAGATTGTCAGTGTACTCTTTCGCCCGCAAGCGGTTCATGTCCCAAGTCCAGGCAGAGTTCGCCCGATCGAACCACAGTGATCCTTCTTCGGCTAACGCAGTGAAAAACTGGATAACGAAGAAAGGATTACCTCCCGTTTTTTCATGCACCAACTGGGCAAGCGGCTCAGCCGATTCCTGACCGCAATGAAGCGAGTCGGCTATGAGTCCGGCGACATCGTGAAAAGCAAGCGGCCTCAACGTAATTTCGCGAACATTCGATTCGCGCTGGCGCATACCAGCGAGCATGCGTTCTACCGGATGCGAGGGGCCAACCTCGTTGTTACGGTAAGCACCAATCAGCAGGACATAACGGATTTCCTGTTCAATTACTAGATCCTCTACGAGTTCAAGCGTCGCGCCGTCTACCCATTGCAAGTCGTCCAGGAATAAAGCGAGGGGATGTTCCGGCCCGGCGAACGCTGCTAAAAATCGACGGAATACCATCTGGAACCGAACTTGGGCGTCTTGTAGAGGAAGATCTGGAACCGCCGGCTGCTTGCCGAGGATAAACTCCAGTTCAGGGATCAGTTTAACAATGAGTTCTCCATTCGGCTCAACCGCTTCTTGCAAAACTCGCTTCCAGTCCGCTACCTCTGGGTCGCTCTTGCTCAGGATTTGGGAGATGATGCTTTTAAGCGCCTGGGCCAGCGTCGCGTACGGAATGTCGCGTTTGTACAAGTCGAATTTGCCTGACGCGAAAATTGCCTGAGGCGAGAACAAATATTTGCAGACCTCTGTCACCACCGATGATTTGCCGATTCCGGAATGACCGCTGATCAACACCAGTTCCGGTGCGCCGGATTCAAGCATCCGATCGAAGGCTGCTTGCAGCTCTCGAGATTCCTGATCTCGGCCGTAGAGCTTTTCGGGAATCATCAGTCGTTCTGGGATATCTTTCGCCCCCAGCGGAAACCGGTCGATCCTCCGATCCACTTCCCAGGAAGCTAAGCAACTGCGAAGATCTGCTTCCAAGCCCGCGGCCGACTGATACCGGCTCTCAGCGGTCTTGCTAAGAAGCTTCGACACGATCGCCGAGAGTTGCTCGGGTACATCGGCGGCTCGCTGGGACGGAGGCACCGGTTGTCTCGCAATGTGCGCGTGAGCCCATTCCATCGGATCACCTGCTGCAAATGGAAGCGCTCCAGTCAACAGCTCGTAGAGTGTCACACCCAACGAATAAAGATCGCTCCGGGCATCGACTGGCCGATTAATACGGCCGGTTTGTTCGGGCGCCATATAGGCAAAAGTCCCGGCTGACTCCAATGGCGTTAAGTCCTGCGCTCGCCCGAGACGAGATTCGAAACACGCTCCCACTAACCAGGCCTGGCCGTTGGATAGGTTAACTAGGATGTTTGCCGGGTTTACATTGCCATGGATCAGGCCTTCCCGATGCAGTCCCCCTAGTGCTGCCGCCGTGCCGACGGATACCCGCAAAAATTGAGTTAACTCCCACGGCTCCCCTACGAGGCCCGCTAACAGGTCGCCCCCCGGATCTTCAAACAACAGCGCCTGCATGTCACCTTCTTGGTCGAGGCCGAGAAGTCGAGGCACCGCCGTCCGGTCTAGTGTCTCGCGAAGCGCGTAAGTCCGCGCAAGCTTTTCGAGAATCCATAGGGCGGGCCTTTTCGAAGACGGCGCCAATACCAACACCGAAGATCTCTCTCCAGCAAGTTCGCATCGGGATAGTACAAAATTCCCGTCGTCCCAAAGGGTCTCTAGAACGTTTCTTGAAACTTGAGCCATTGCGGGGACTCGCGCTGAGCAGCACTCACGATGTCTTGCGACACGGGCAACCTCCGTTATGACTCATAGTTCGTCAATCATACCTAACGGTTAGAAGCGGTTAACCAGCCGGAGGAACACAACCGGTAATAAGAAAACAGAACGGAAAACCGTAAGTATGAATTCTCGTACCGGATTCCTCTTAGGACTATACATCGTAAATATCTTATCTTCAATATCTTGCGATCCAACAAGAGCGTGGCACGCAACCTGATCTATCTAGGTACGATACAAGAAATTGGAGTATTCAGATGTACGAAAGCGACGACAAGTCGAGCGAAGAATGGGATGCCTTCCTGCATACGCAAGCCGACATCGGCGACTACTATCTCGATCAGGAAGCGTTTGAGTATCGGCCGACCCAGCAGGAAATGCAGATGCTGGCATTACAGGGACGAGCCCTCCTCTTTATCGACTCTTTGAAGCGCAAGTGAACCCACCGGCGTCATAATAATTGAATGACAAAAAAGACAGGATCAAACCTATGACTGAAAAATTCCTGCAGATCCTGCCAGCACCTGATGAAACTAACTGGATTTCGCACGAAATGATACCCCGCTACACGGCTGGTGATTTGGGAGAACGCACCGAAGCGCTGAGAGTCCGCGTTGCTGAATTGGAAGCCGAACTCGCCTGGTATCGTTCTTCGTTCGGACGTATCATCGACAGAGAAATCCAAACCATCATCAGCAACCTGTAAGCTGCTATTTGACAGGTTACGTATCACAACCTGCAACTTAGGACTTGAAACCTAAAAGCCCGAACTTTATCCCCTCGTATGCCAACCGAACAGTACGATGTCGTAGTCCTAGGTAGCGGTGAAGCCGGCAAATACGTTGCCTGGACGCAGGCCAGAAAAGGAAAGCGAGCGGTCGTGGTAGAACGGAAGTATATTGGAGGTTCCTGCCCGAATATCGCTTGTCTTCCGAGCAAAAATATTATCCATAGCGCCAAAATCGCTTCGTACTTCGCCAGGAGCGAAGAATTCGGCATTACGAAAGATAACTGGCAGATCGACATGACCGGTGTGCGCGATCACAAGCGCAAGATGGTCGATGGTCTGATCGAGATGCATCTGGCTAATTTTAAAGGGAGCGGAGCCGAATTATTAATCGGATCAGGGTGTTTTACTGGGCCGAAAACGATTGAAGTTACCCTTCCGGACGGCGGCACCCGCACCTTGCAAGGAGAAAACGTGGTGATCAGTACGGGATCACGCGCCACAGTCGAACCTATACCCGGGCTGATCGAGTCGAAGCCGTTGACTCATATCGAGGCTCTCGATCTGGACCATCTTCCCGAACATCTCTTGATCATTGGAGGCGGTTACATCGGTCTCGAATTGGCTCAGGCCATGCGTCGGTTCGGCAGCAAAGTCACCATCATCGAACGAAATTCTCGTCTGGCTCACCGGGAAGACTCGGACGTTACCGACCTCTTAAGCGAAATCTTTCGCGACGAAGGCATCGAGATTGTTACCAACGCCACGATCAACAATGTCGATGGAAAATCGGGTGACCGCGCAAAGATTCACGCGGTGCGAGATGGCCAGAAGGTACAGTTGGAAGGAACTCATATTCTGGTGGCGAGCGGGCGCACCCCTAACACTCAGAATATTGGTCTGGAGTTTGCCGGGGTCGAAATCACCGGTAACGGCCATGTGAAAGTGAACGAACGCTTACAAACGACCGCTCCCGGGGTCTGGGCAGTTGGAGATTGTGCGGGCAGTCCGCACTTTACTCATATCGCTTTTGATGATTACCGCGTCGTCACCGACAACCTCGCCAGCGGTCATCGGGTCACCACTGGACGCCAGGTGCCATTTTGCATGTTCACCGATCCCGAACTGGCCCGCATCGGTCTTAGCGAACTCGAAGCACAGGAACGCGGAACCACTTACCGCCTGACCAAAATTCCAATTGCCGCGGTCTTGCGTACCCGCACGGTATCGGAGACACGAGGATTCTTAAAGGCACTGATAGACACAGAGAGCGATCGCATTCTTGGTTTCACTGCTTTAGGGATGGAGGCAGGAGAAATTATCGCCACAGTGCAAGTCGCTATGTCGGCAGGTCTGCCTTACACCGCTTTGAGGGACACGATATTTACACATCCGACTATGCTGGAAGGGTTGATTCCATTGTTCACAGCGGTTCCACCCAGGAAATGATCCGACAAATCCGTTACCGCGTGACTTAGACTTTTGGGGGGAACGGGTGCGGAGGACGTGTTCAAGGGACGAAGGGAAAGAAGGGTGCTTAATCAGGTACGAAAGAACACGTCCTACCGCCCCGAGAACGCGGAAACGGGGATAGAGAAGCTTCCAAACGACGAATTAAAAGCGTAGACTAAAAAGCAGATAAGCAAGTCATTTATGTGGACCAAGTTCTGGAGGGATTTTAATAGGGAAAATGAATGGCGCTTCCCCGATGTCGCTCCGGCACGATTGCACGAATTACTTGGTTCTCCCGTGGTCGACCCGACTGAGCGTATCCGCGCTGAATGGATGTGGCGACGGCGGCCGAGGTTGATGTTGGGAGAAGGTGTTTTTGGTTACTGCCTGATTGTAGGTATCGGCGTGGCATTGCTGCTGGTACCGCAAACCGGAATTTTGCTCGATTTGATCTGGTTGATTATCAGCTCCCTGCTGGTCGCTTCGGATACGGTCCGCAGCAATCGCTGGAGACGGGACTACGAAGCCGCCCTCGACCGTCTGATTCGGTCGATGGAACGACGGCGGATGCTCTAGGAGAGGTTTCTGTCCCCGAAGGGGCAGTCGGACTTTTGCCGCGAAGCGGCTATACAGAACAGCCCAGGGCTTCAGCCCTGGGTTGGGCGTAGCGCGGATCCCGCCCTGAAAGTGGCGGACGAGACGTATCTTTAGGTTCTTCGCGTGTTATTCCGACAGCGCGCCCTACATCGGGCGCCACTTTCAGGACACCTTGTCCCGACCACCCGCCCCAGGGTTAAAACCTTCGGCTGTTCTGTATAGCCGCTTCGCGGCAAAGTCCGACTAGTCCCTATCGAACCGGTCTTTTTGCAAACCCATTCCAGGCAGTGAACTGCCAGGCTACTATCATGAAGTCCCTACGGGACGAAATCCCGGGCACTTGCCTACATTTTTGACTCCACACTTGCGTACAGTTGTGCCTCATCGATCAGCGTTACCATCACTCCATCACTCCATCACTCCATCACTCCGTCACTCCGTCACTCCATCACTCCATCACTCCATCACTCCATCACTCCATCACTCCACTACTCCATCACTCCACTACTCCATCACTCCACTACTCCATTGCTCCCCTACTCCGTTCGATGCCCGATCCTCACCGCATCCGCGACCAAGAAATAACAGGCGACATGGAGCGCATGGCGGAAATGGCCGTTAGCGATGCGATTCTTCACTTCCGTTTGAGATACAAACTCGAACTCAATATCTTCCGTGACGTCCATCGATTGTGGGCCGGCTTTTGTCACATCCGTGGCGAGGAATGTGTAGACGCGGTTAGTCATTCGAGCCGGGTTAGGATATAAAGGTCCGCCGATCTGCTGCCACCGAGCAGCAACGTATCCCGTTTCCTCCTTAAGTTCCCGTTTTGCTGCGCTAAGGGGATCCTCGCCACTGTCGATGCCGCCGCAAGGCAACTCCCAACCGAGCCAGTCAGCAGGGTAACGGTACAGGCGCGTTAGCAAGATCGCACCATCGGCATTGACCGCGACGATGTGGACCCAGTCCTTTTCCTCGAGCACATAAAAAGGGGCGACCACATGGCCACCCGGGAGCTCGCACTCATCCGCATAAAGCGAGATCCATTGGTCTTTGACTAATTCTTTACGACTCTTTCTTTTCCAACGCTTCACAGATTCAGGCAGGTTATTCAAAGCTGCCGAACCTTAGCGGCCACCGACAAACAAGCCAGCGGGTTCTCGCGGCGAAAGAACCAAAAATCTCACGCAAAGACGCAAAGGCGCAAAAAAAAGAAAGAGATTGGGCCTGTTCTTCACAGCGGCACTCATCTTACTTTGTGTTCCCGTGTCTGCAAAATCCGAGGAGATTCAATCTTGTATTCCTCTTTTCTTTGCGCCTTTGCATCTTTGCGTGAGACTTTTTCTGTAGCTTTGGGGGTTGCGGCTCTGCCGCGCTACCTACCTGTATCTCCGGATTTTTCGGTTCTTTGGGCTAGAAAGTTATCCGGAACCCTCCGGTAACGGTGTGAGAGTCGTAATTAGTACGAGCGACATCGCCATCGTAGAAGACATAGGTAGAAAAGCGATCGCTCCAAATCATAGAGATCCCTGCGCCGATCAGCAGACTGTCGCGGCCAATCCCCGGGCCATTAACCGTAAAGCTGGTGCCCGCGCCGCTGGCGAAACCCGCAACGACTTGGTATGCTACCGATCCGTATTCGTGTTGCCAACCCGCGCTGACTTGAGGTACAAGCGTCACCTTTCCTAGTTTCCACTCGTATGTCGCTTTAGCGCCAAACGTCGTAATCTCCGATTCGGTGTTCTGATCCGGGAACTTCAGCGGAGCCAGTGAACCTGTCTCGCTAAAGCCATCGAGAGCGACGTAGCCATATTCGAAGCTCGCCGTCGGACCGATGCTGAAGTTCCCATACTTCCAATCGTAGCCCGCTGACACAACTACATTGAGGTCGGCGCCCTCAGTGCTGCCGCTGGCGCTCCCCTGGAGCGCCGTCCGGTGCGTGTCGTATCCGCTAGGACCACCGGTGACAGCAGCATCAAAATAAAGGCCATTACCAAAAAGGGTAGCATAGGCGCCGAATGTTCCGCCATTCACGTCGATATTACCGCCGCCAACCAGACTGACATTGTTATGAGCGTAGCCGCCTAGCAATCCCACAGCAAAATAGGGAGTCACGCGATAGTCTACGCCCAGAGTAATACCGCCGGTGTTGACATCATACCCGTTGGCGTTCGGAGTGCTGTCGACATTGGTGAATTCGCCGAGGCCCGTCACAAAAAAGCCCCAACGATTTTCTGGGATCGGGGCCAGGACGGACGGCCCGCTTTTGCCTTCAGCCCCAGTCTCCCCAGCTAAGCCGTTGCCGAAAGTTGGAGTTTCTCCGTTTAACGTAAAGCCGGAAGAGCTGAATCCGGTGCTGCCCGCATGAATGTTGAGCATTCGCTGTCCAATGTTGGAGGTCTGAACCTTACCAATTGAGACAGAAGCGTTTATTGAACTGATTTGAGTCGGTGCGATTAAGCTAAGGTCATGCGGCAGGTTAGCGATTGGCTGGCTATTAAGGAATGCAAATAGCGCCGCTTCCCTGGGGTCGCCTTTGGCGCTGTCGAGGGCTTTCGCTACCGCCAACTGGTTCGGGGTCACGACAGGCCCCAACGACTGCAGTATCGACACGAACGATCCTTGTGTCGCCTCGATCTCGACTGCATTTGGAAGGAGCACCAATTGGGCTTGGACAGCGGTGGGAAACGGATTTTGAATCGTGCTAAAATTTCCGCTCACCCCACCGGTTGCAGTCAGGAAAGTGAGCTTGTTTCCAATGGCCAGTTGAAATCCATTGATCGGAACGATTTCCAGAGTGCCGCCAAGTTTAGCATGCCCGCTGATTGCTAATAAGCCAAACTGGCCGGGACCCGTGCCGACGACCTGGATGCGTAAAGTACCGTTCGAGGTCTGCGTGTAGTTGCCCGATATTGTCAACGTGCCGGTGGGATCACCCGGGCTGATAATTCCGCTGTTCTGCACGTTAGAACCAATCAAACCGCTTCCGCCGAGCAACCCTCTCGCGTTGACCACCACCTGTGCGCTTGCAATTGACCCATCCACGATCAGGCTTCCGTCCTCCACAGTCGTCTGACCGGTATAGGTGTTTGCCGCGGTCAGAACGGTTGTGCCAGTCCCGATTTGTTCGACGCCTCCCGTACCACTGATCACGCCGCTGAAAGTGAAAATGTCGCTTCGATCAAAGGCTAATGTTCCGTTGTCGGTGACGTTCCCAACGATGCTGCCGGTCGTTCCACCGTTACCCAGCTGAAGTGTTCCACCATTAATCGTGGTTCCGCCAGCGTAGCTGTTGTCTGCGGTCAGAATAGTTGTGCCGGTCCCAATTTGTCGGACGCTACCGGTCCCATTGATCAGCCCGCCAAAAGTGAAAACGTCGCTTCGATCAAAGGCTAATGTTCCGTTGTCGGTGACGTTCCCAACGATGCTGCCGGTCGTTCCACCGTTACCTAGCTGAAGTGTTCCACCATTGATCGTCGTTCCGCCGGTGTACCTGTTGTCTGCGGTCAAAATGGTCGTGCCAAGCCCAATTTGCCGGACGCCGCCGGTGCCGCTGATCACGCCGCTGAAAGTGAAAACGTCGCTTCGATCAAAGGCTAATGTTCCGTTGTCGGTGACGTTCCCGACGATGCTGCCGGTCGTTCCACCGTTACCCAGCTGAAGTGTTCCACCATTGATCGCGGTTCCGCCAGTGTAGCTGTTGTCTGCGGTCAGAATGGTCGTACCGATCCCAATTTGCTGGACGCTGCCGGTGCCGCTGATCACGCCGCCGAAAGTGAAAACGTCGCTTCGATCAAAGGCTAATGTTCCGTTATCGGTGACATTCCCAACGATGCTACCGGTTGTTCCACCGTTACCCAGCTGAAGTGTTCCACCATTGATCTTCGTTCCGCCAGTGTAGCTGTTGTCTGCGGTCAGAATGGTCGTGCCGGTCCCAATTTGTAGGACGCTGCCGGTGCCGCTGATCAGCCCGCCAAAAGCGAAAACGTCGCTTCGATCAAAGGCTAATGTTCCGTTATCGGTGACATTCCCAACGAT
>JAFAZK010000086.1 GCA_019239825.1 Verrucomicrobiota bacterium
CGGCGACAGCCGCGGGAGCCTGAAGGGAGATTGGATTCGCCACCGGTGGCGGAACCTCGACCGGCTGGATGGCAGGTTCAATTGGGAGCGGAGCTTCGACCGATCCCTTCGCCGAATTGTCCATGAGCAAATTTTCGAGACGCTCGATCTGGTGATCGCTGAGCGCGATCGTTTGCAGCGCGGTCACAATCTGATCGTCAAATTGCGTCTGATGCTCTAGTTGGCTCTGAAGATCAGGGCTCTCGCTAATGGCCCTTTTAGCGTCCGCGATTTCCCCTTGAGTTTCATAGATTGGCCTAAGCAAAGGAAGCAACCGTTCGGACATGGCTACGATAAATTGAAATTAAGCTCTTTGCGGGCCTTTGCGACTCGGTCAGCGAGGATATCTAGTGTGGTTCCCGTGATCTCCGCAATGGTGGCGGGCGGAAGTATCTCAAGACAAAACAGCGTGATCGAGAATCGCTCGGGTTCGGGTAACTGATGGAGTTTCCGCGCCCAACCATTCAGTTCAGGCTCGGCCTTTCTCGGGTACGAATCCCGGTTACGAAAGGCCGTCCGAAACAGGCCGTCGAAATCTAGGCGTTCCAATTGTTTGCCGGCTTCCTCGAATGCTTCGAGAAAGATATCTTTCATGGCTGATTCTGCCGTCGAGGATGATCCGGATTGAACGGCAAGCAAGCGATAGAGGGCTTGCACGTAGTCGTAAGCAGTCGGCGCATTCAATCCCGGCATGCTATCGGAGGAGTTCGAGGAGTTCAAGGACACATGGTAGGGCGAGGCTCCGGAATAGCCGGAAACAGATCGCGGAGCCGAGCGATGTTTCGTTGGTATATTGCCTGTAACACCTAACAGCTGCCGAGCCGGGAGTCGCGCAGGCCACGGCTCGGCAATGCTCAGACCTTGCACACGTTTGAACTCGCGTCACCAGTTCCTCTGGTAAATCTCTGTGGTTAGTACGGAGCCTCGCCCTACCATGTGTCCTTGAACTCCTCCTCTCCGCATGGCAGTTTGGCGGACCTTGAACCGTCAAAAGACCGTACTGTTCGTTTGTACTGGGAATGTTTGCAGGAGTCCGATGGCAGAAGGCCTTTTTGGACGGATGATCGCAGAACGTCCGGATCTGCGTGTCCTATCGGCAGGTGTGAGCACTTATCCGGGCCAACCGCCAAGCGCGCACGCTGTCGAAGTCCTGGCGGAGCTGGGCATCGATATCTCTCAGCATCGGAGTAGGCCGCTCAGCGAGAAAGTGGTCGACGAGGCGGATTGGATCATCGCCATGACGCGCAGCCATTTGGACTCGATCATCTACCTTTTCCCGCGAGCGGCGGAGAAGGTCTATCTGTTGCGTGAGTTTGAGCCGGGAGCGACCTCCCTGGATGTTGCTGACCCGATTGGCATGGGCTTGGAAGCCTATCGAGCGGCTCGTGACATAATCCGAAACGGTCTGCCCGGCCTCATGCAGTTTGTCGACCAAGACCGTTCCGGAGCGTTTTCCAATATGAATCGAAACCCGCATAACCGTTCCTTAGAAGAAGTCGATCCCGAGATTTTTCACGCCATCGAGGCGGAACGGATCCGCCAGTTTGAAAATATCGAGCTGATTGCTTCGGAGAACTTTACGAGTCGGGCGGTTATGGAAGCTCAGGGATCTGTCCTAACCAACAAGTACGCGGAAGGTTATCCCGGAAAACGGTGGTATGGCGGTTGTGAAAATGTGGATACGGCTGAGCTGCTGGCTATCGCCAGAGCCAAACAGCTCTTTGGAGCCGAGCACGTCAATGTTCAAGCCCATAGCGGAAGCCAGGCGAACATGGCGGTCTATTTCAGCGTTCTAAATCCTGGGGATCGCATTTTGACGATGGATCTGTCGCATGGGGGTCATCTTACCCATGGTAACAAAGCTAATTTTTCCGGGCGTTTTTATTCGGTGGTTCACTATGGAGTAGATCGCGAGACCGAGCGCATCGATTACGACAATCTAGCGCGGCAAGCCGAAGAGCATAAGCCGAGGATGATCACTGCTGGCGCGTCTGCCTATCCGCGGATCATCGATTTCCAGAAGATGCGAGAGATCGCGGATGCAGTCGGCGCCTATCTATTTGTGGATATTGCCCACATCGCTGGACTGGTGGCGGCTGGCGTCCATCCTACACCAGTAGGTATAGCGGACTTTGTTACCACCACCACGCATAAGAGCCTACGCGGTCCGCGCGGTGGCATCATCATGTGCAAACCGGATCATGCCAAGGCCATCGACAGCGTGATGTTCCCCGGAGTGCAAGGCGGGCCGCTCATGCATGTGATAGCCGCGAAGGCGGTCTGTTTTCACGAAGCGTTACAGCCAGGATTCAAAGAATACCAAGTTCAGATTACGAACAACGCCAAGGCGCTGGCTGCCAGCCTGCATATGAAGGGTTACCGCTTAGTATCAGGTGGAACCGACAATCATTTGATGCTGGTTGATCTGCGGCCCAAAGGTTTGAACGGGCGCCAAGCTCAGGAGACGTTGGATCTGGCCGGAATAACCGTGAACAAGAATTCTATTCCGTTCGATACCGAATCGGTCGTGAAAGGTGGCGGAATCAGGGTCGGGACGCCTGCTGTCACCACGCGAGGTATGAAGGAGGAGGAGATGATGGAAATCGCCGACCTCATGGACGAAGCGCTTAATTCTAAAGGCGACGCCACCCTTCTAGACAAAGTACGTCAACAAGTAAGAGCTCTGACCTCGAAATACCCTTTGCCCGGGTAAAGGGGGTTCCGCATCGTTCTCGTCGTCGTCCTCGTCCTCGATTTGGTGGGGCTAGGCTCCCTAAAGACTACACAATTTCAATTTTCTCCGGCGAAGTGTCGTGGCCTTTCGGGAGGAGCCTCGCCCCATCAATAGACGACGAGGACGAGTGCGAGGACTAGGCGCGCCAACCTACCGCTGATACAGCTTCGCAAACTGCTTGAGCTGGTCTCCCCGTTCCGCCCAAACCCGGTCCAATTGCTCCGAGGTGAAACGCCAGCGCCAATTGCCGACTGCTTGACCCGGCGTATTCATACGCGCCTCACTGCCTAAGCCGAGAAAATCCTGTAGCGGCGCGATGAAAATGCGCGATGTGGACGCGTACCCGGCACGGATCATCTCCCACGGAACATCTGCAGCTTCGGTCCTGAGGTATTCGCAGAAGAACTGTTTTACGTGGTCAGGTTGGATTCTGAACCAGCCCCAGCTCGTGTCATTGTCGTGAGTACCAGGATAAAGAACCGAGTAAGGAATCGTGCTGTGCGGCAAGTATTCGGTCGCCCCTTCAAAAGCGAATTGCAGCACTTTCATCCCGGGTAAACCGACCTGCTGCATTAACCGCCGGACGGAATCAGTGATAATCCCCAAATCCTCGGCCACGAGCTTCGCATCCGGGAACCGGCGCCGGACAGCCTCGAAGAGTTTAAGGCCAGGTCCTGGCTCCCAAGTGTACTGGCGAGCATTGTTCGCATCCGGGGGAATCCGGCAATACTCGTCGAACCCGCGAAAATGGTCGATCCGGGTAACATCGTAAAGCTCGAATGCTTTCCGCAACCGGGCACACCACCAGGCATAGTCGTCAATTTCGTGCCGCTCCCACGCATAAAGCGGATTACCCCAGAGTTGGCCGTCGGCGGCGAAATAATCGGGTGGAACCCCCGCTACCCCAGTCGGACGCAGTTCTGAGTCCATTTGGAATAAGGAAGGATGTCTCCAAACATCCGCACTATCCATGGCGACGAAGATCGGAATATCGCCAAAGATGGAGATACCGCGCTGATTGGCATACGACTTCAACGCAGCCCACTGCTGGAAAAATTTGAATTGATAGAAAGCGTGCGCCAAACCTGTATCGGCCATATCCGCCCGCTTTATCACTGTCCGATACTTTCGGTAAGATTTTGGCCATTCCTGCCAGGATCGATGGCCAAATTGACCCTTTACCGCCATAAACAGCGCGTAAGATTCCAGCCAATCGGAATTGCTTTGCTGAAACTGATAAAAGGCGTTTTGCGTTTCCCCTTTTTCCATCGCCAGAAAATTAGCGGCCGCTTTTCGGAGAATATTCCAACGGAGCTCCCATTGGGCCCCGAAATCGACGTAGTCGGTCGGTAAGGCTCTTAGCGGCTCAAGATCGGCTTCCTCAAGCAGCCCCTCGTTCTTAAGATCATCGAGATCAATCAGGTACGGATTGCCCGCGAACGCCGAAAAACATTGGTAAGGCGAGTCTCCGAAACCAGTCGGGCCCAGAGGACAAACCTGCCAGTATTTCATCCCGACATCAGCCAGGAAATCGACGAAGCGACGAGCCGAATGACCAAGTGTTCCGATCCCGGTATCTCCCGGTAAAGAAGTGGGATGGAGAAGAACCCCGGCGCCCCGGGACGTTAGCCAATTGTACAAGGGATCAGGCACTTTGTAAGTGAGAGGTGATTGGTGATTAGT
>JAFAZK010000088.1 GCA_019239825.1 Verrucomicrobiota bacterium
GCCTAGTGCAAGCGCTTCAACGGTCCTCGCGCTCGGCTTCGGTCAAGAGGAGGGATGGAGTGATGGGGTGATGGAGTATTGGAGTATTGGAGTATTGGAGTGGTGATTTCCTGGGCTGTTGATGTATTGACGGGTCATGGGCACAAAGCGAAAAAACAGAAATCGCGGGTATCAGCGGTTACGGGTCTGGCAAGATGCAATCATATTGTACAAGGAAACCTGTCGATTGTTCCGGACGTGGCCGTTCGAAATGAAACGGATTGCCGGTCAAGCGATGGCGTCGGTCGACTCTGTCCACAGAAACATTGCGGAGGGCTACTGTCGTCGATCTATCCGCGAATACATCCACTATCTCTACATCGCCGTTGGGTCTCTCGGTGAAAGCGTTTCCGGATATCACGCCTATTCCACGGCAGATCAGCTGGCGGAAGAAGACTTTGAACTGCTTGATCAATTGGCATTCAAGCTCGAAAACGGCTTGCTCCGTTTAATTGAGTCTCTCGAGCAGAAGCGAGACTCTGGCACGTGGACAGATAGCTTGATCGTACAAGAATCTAATGCTGTTTATCTCGGAAAGAGCATCAACGAATAACGCCTCCAGCGGGCGCTCTGGTACCACGCCAATACTCCAATACTCCAGTACTCCAGTACTCCAGCCCTCCAGCCCTCCAGTACTCCATCACTCCAGTACTCCAGTACTCCATCACTCCATCACTCCATCACTCCATCACTCCATCACTCCATCACTCCGATACCCCATCTCTCCGATACTCCATCCCTCCTCTTGACCGAAGCCGAGCGCGAGAACCGTTGAAGCGCTTGCACTAGGCTGGAAACCGTTTGAACATGTGATCCGAATCCCCCTGCTTATGAATAGGACGATGCCCGCTGTTGTTAATTATGCGTCGGAGGCTCACAGCGTGGAGCTGCGCGAAGTTCCGGTTCCGGAAATCGGCAATAACGATGTGCTGCTAGCCGTTCAAGCCGTCGGCGTATGCGGCACCGATATCCATGTGGCTTACGAGAACCATATCGGCGGTAACATCAATTATCCGGTAATTTTAGGGCACGAGTTCGGTGGGGTCATCGTGCAAGCGGGCAAAGATGTTCGCGGTTTTAAGGAAGGAGATCGGGTGGTCAGTGAAACCGCGGCGATCATCGACGAGACTTCTCCTTTTGCTCACGCAGGTTTGTACAACCTGGATCCAGGGCGACGCGGGTACGGGTTTGGCGCGGACGGCGCAATGACGCACTACACAAAAGTGCCGGAACGGATCCTGCACCATATTCCCGACACGTTACCGTTTGAACTCGCGGCTTTGACCGAGCCTTGTTGCGTTGCTTACAACGCCACGTGTGGTAATGCTCGTATTTTCCCGGGTGATACCGTCGCGGTGATTGGACCGGGGCCGATCGGTCTCCTCTGCGCCACGATGGCTAAACTCGCTGGCGCCGGTGACATTGTCGTCATTGGTACTCCCGCGGACAAACGTCGATTGCAAATTGCGGAGGAGCTGGGCGCATCCGCCACTCTCGGTGCTAACGGTGAAGACGTAGCCGCCTGGACTCGATCGCTGCGCGATGGATACGGGTTCGATGTCGTAATCGATGCCGCCGGTGTTTCAGTGACGCTGAAGCTCGCCATGGATATTGTCCGGCCGGCCGGCCAGATCAGCAAAGTCGGTTGGGGACATCAACCGTTTAACTTTTCACTGGATCCAATCGTGAAGAAGGCGGTGACTTTGCAAGGGAGTTTTTCGCATAACTGGCCGATCTGGGAACGAATCATCCGTTTGTTGTCCTCAGGTCAGTTGGACCTAGGTCCCGACTTTACCCGTATTTATGCGCTCGGAGATTGGCACGGCGCATTTGAATCCATGCATTCCGGTGAAATCGTGAAAGCGGTGTTGCTACCCCAAGAAACGCAGTGAACGAAAACCAATATCTCACGCAAAGCCGCAAAAGGAAGACAGAGGAACCGCAGATGAACCAGCCGTCGCGCGAGGCAATGGCGGGGAAGCTGCAGATTTACGCAGATGTGATGAGTAACAGCACCATTACCGCAACATTCCACCACTCCAATTCTCCCGCATTCCGCGTCTCTCTCTATGGAAGTTCGCGTTGATAACAAAGTCCTGCTTGTAACAGGGGCAGTTCAAGGTTTGGGGCGAGCAATTGCCCTGGAAGCAGCGCGATCTGGCGCCGAGGCGATCATTCTCACGGATCATCCCAGTAAGCCCGGCGACGACGTTTTAGCCGAGCTGTATAAACTGGGAACGAATGCTGCCTTTGTCCCGGCTGATCTTATGGAGCAGGATACGCCGGCCAAGCTGGTGGCCGCGGCCGTCGAAAAGTTCGGCAGATTAGATGGTTTGGTGAATGCGGCCGGGCTGAGCGATCGTGGATCTGTTGCGACGGTTGACCCGGCGTTGTTCGATCGTCTCTTCACCGTAAACACGCGGGCGCCAATGTTTCTGATGCAGGCTTTGATCGGGCATTTGCAGGAACGCAAAGCGCCCGGGGTGATCGTGAATGTCTTATCGTTCCAAGCCCACGGAGCCGCGGTTAATCTAGCGATTTACGGCGCTACTAAAGCCGCGCTTTCTCTTCTCACCAAGAATGCCGCTTTTGCGCACAGAATGGATCGGATCCGTATTTTCGGTATCAACCTAGGGTGGGCTGATACGGATGGAGAACGTGAGATGCAAGCGGTGAAACTCGGAAGAGGCGAGTCCTGGCTATCCGAGGCCGAGGCGCGAATGTCATGGGGGCGGCTCATCAAGCCGGAAGACGTCGCTTCTCTAACGTTATTTCTGCTAAGCGATATTTCTATCCCCATGAGCGGGGCATTGATCGATCAGGTACAAGATGCCGTGCTTGGCGTGAGAGACTAAGGCGCGGAGTGGGAGGAGCCTCGCGCAGAGGACGCAGGGGGGAGGGTGAAACCTGAAAAGTGAGAGGTGGAAGACTTCCTGAGGCGCAAAGCGCTGGAATCCGCTTAACCGCAATCCGACACCGGAAGTCGTAAGCAGGGTATTGCGTTTGGAAAGACGCGACGCCCCTCCGATCACCATCACTTCTCACTTCTCACTTTTCACGTTCCCCTCTCCCATGTGATACAATGCGCGCATGAGGACATTGCCTGTGCGCTTGCTCGATCTGGCAACGGCTTTAGAGGATCATGACCGGGAATCGACTACTTACTATTTCGATTCACGATCTGGTGAGATTGTCTTCTTAACGGAGGATGGAAGAGAGTCCGATAGACGTTGGGATATTATCTCAAACAATCGGGATCGGTTTATCGATATTCAACCCATGGATTCGCGGCAAAGACAAAAGATCAGGCAAGACTTTGTGGCGACGTTACCTTCCACCCCTCTCCGAGAGAAATTGAAATTGTCGTTAGAAGACGCCAAACCGTTTCGGAGATTCCAGGATACGGTGGCTGAAGATCAGGAGCTTCGGAAACGTTGGTTCGAATTTCATCACGAAGCGATGCAAAAGATCGCTTTGGAATGGTTAGCAGATCATCACATCGAACCCAGTGCACCGGGATCACCGGCGGCACCATCTTTGTTAGATGAAGAGGTTGAGGCGCTTGCAGCCGACCAGGAGGAAGGAAACGATGACGACGCCGGGGAGGAAGAGATGGACGGTGACGACAGCGAGGAATTTGAAGAGTTCGATGAAGATGATGAGGACGAACCCATCGATTTCCTGTCGGAGGAAGAGGAAGCGCTGTTAACTGAGTTTGTTGAATCGCTGCCCGGCGCAAATTTCAATCTGGCAAAATTACACGGACTCTGTTCGGCTTTCGCTGCCGGACCGGTAACGATGACTTCTACTGATCTCCTGGAGCTGCTTACCGTGTTTGCCAAAGGCAGGACAGTTAACGACTTAGCAAATTCAGAGGTAATTCTCGAATTATTAAGCCGGTTTTACGGCGGTATCGTTGAGGCGCTCGAGTTCGAGTCTTTTGAGCCTCAGCTTGAACAGACCGGTGTCATGGTGACTGAGCCGGGCGCCGCCATCTTCTCCTGGTGTCACGGGTTCATGCTTGGAGTCGATCATTATAAGCCGGCTTGGGAATCGTGGTTCAAAGACTTCCGGCGCACGAATGCCATCTCGCTGATCCTGGGAATGTCAGACCCAGAGATTCCCCGCCAGGCAGAAAATGCCATCGAAGAAGAGACCGCCTGGGAGGCCATTACTAGGATCAGTGAGCTGGTACCCCTAATCTACGGCTACTGGGCGTTCGAGTCCGCGCTGGACAGCTACCTAGCCGACCGCGATTAAATCTCACGCAAGGACCGGATCTAGGAGCCTCGCGCAGAGGACGCAACGGACGCAAAGGTAAAACCAAGTACGGAATCGGCGCAAGGAACGCAAAAAGGGACCCCGAGATCCCGATCAAAACCTTTCAAATTTCACAACAAGGCCACAAAGGTAGAAACTTCATGTTAAGGTTTTGTCTTTGTGGCCTCTGTGGCCTTGCTGTGAACAATTTTTGTATCTGGTTTTACCTTTGCGGCCTTTGCGTCCTCTGCGCGAGTCTGTCAGTTCCTTTCTTGGCGTCTTTGCGTGAGATTTTTTATTGCCTCTTTGCGGCAGCTATTCCACCTCGGGAAAAGCTCGCATATATTGTACAGGCGGTTCGAGCGGGGCTTTAAGCACTTGGGCAGCGTGGAGCGGCCAATAAGGATCGCGGAGCATTTGGCGAGCTAACAACACCAGATCGGCTTGGCCAGATTCGATGATGCGGCTTGCTTGGTCCGGATCGGTGATGAGGCCGACAGCTCCGGTTAGTATCCCGGCTTCTTTTCGGATTCGCTCTGCGAAAGGCGCTTGATACGCGGGACCAAGAGTGATCTTCGCATCGGGCACTAAGCCGGCGGACGAACAGTCGATTAAGTCGACCCCGATACCGCGCAGGTGTTCAGCGAGCTTCACTGAATCGTCGATTGTCCAACCGTTTTCTTTCCAGTCCGTGGATGAGATCCGGACAAGCAATGGATTTTTGTCCGGCAAAATCGCGCGCACGGTTTTTGCCACTTCAAGCGCGAGCCGAATCCGATTCTCGAAGGAACCACCGTACTCGTCCGTACGCCGGTTAGATAAAGGTGAATAAAATTCGTGCAGCAGATAACCATGGGCGGCGTGGATCTCGATCACCTCGAACCCGGCAGCTAACGCCCGGCGTGCCGCTGCACCGAACTTCTCTACGACTTCATGGATCTCAGCGACGCTAAGTTCTTTCGGAACGGGGTCGGTAGTACGGAAAGGCAGCGCGCTAGGCGCAACCGTTTGCCATCCGCCATCTGCAGCCGGGATGGCAGCGCCCCCTTCCCATGGAACCCGGCAACTCGCTTTTCTACCCGCATGCGCAATCTGCATCCCCGGTATCGCACCCTGTTGCTTAATAAATGCGGTGATCTGCGCCAGTTTATCGATGTGTTCGTCCTTCCAGATCCCGAGATCAGCCGGCGAGATCCGGCCTCGCGCCTCCACCGCGGCAGCCTCAGTGAGGACCAATGCGGCACCGCCGACAGCGCGGCTTCCCAAGTGAACCAGATGCCAGTCATTTGCGAAGCCGTCCTGGCACGAGTATTCGCACATTGGAGAAACCGCAATCCGGTTCCGAAAATTCACTCCGCGAACGGTTAAGGGTGTGAATAGCCCCGTCTCCGTTGACCCTTTTGCCGTATTCGAATGCTCCATAATACGAAAATCTCATGCAAAGATGCCAAGACGCAAAGGGGAACCGCGAATGGACACGAATCACGGCGAAAACGGATCAACCGCAGATTCATGCTGATAGATTATTGTCAAATTAGCGCAGCATGGCAGAACCGCGTCTTGTACGAAATAGTCCGGCCGCTGCCGGAGGGGAGACGGGGCCGTCGGAAGCGGTGAAACATTCGTAGCCTAACCCGAAGCCTAGGTTAGGCGTCTAAAGACGCTACGCGGCCACGGGACGACTTTTGTTGCGGCTATCCATGAGTTGTTTGCGGCAGTTCGGACACAATCGGAGCACTCGCCCTGCTTTCGGACTAAAAAGTTGGTTCTATGACGACCTCCTTAGAGCCAGCCGAGAAAGATTTTGGTCAGATGATGGGGTTTATCATGGGTTTCTTCCAAACCCAGATAGCCGGCGCTATCGCTAATTATTCTATCGCAGATCATCTGGCGAAAGGACCCGCTACTGCGGATGAGATCGCCGAATGGGAAGGGATTAATCCAGAGGCGACTTCCCGGTTACTGCGGGCTTGTGCTTCGCTCGGGCTAGTCACCTGCGAGGGAACCCGGTTTACGGCGACTCCGTTGCTGGGCACCCTGCGCCGAGAGGTTCCCGGTTCATTGCACAGTCTTGCCGCCGCTTGGGGTGCACCAGGACATTGGCTGCCTTGGGGAAGACTATCTGAGGCATTACGATCTAATGCACCACAAACGCTTCCGACTCTGGGTTGCAATCTATGGGATTATTATAAGCAGCGACCGGAAGAAGGCGCCGCCTTCACCCATGCAATGCACGGGTTTACTTCCGGTCTCGTCAAGGATGTTGTCCAGGTGCTCGACACCTCAAATGTAAAACTGGCTGCCGATATTGGCGGAGCCAGCGGCACCCTGCTGTATGGCCTGATGGCTGCGAATCCGAATCTTCACGGCATCGTGGTCGATTTACCCGACACAGTCGGGAACGCCGAAACGGCCGCTCGTGAGCTAGGGCTGAGCAACCGGAGCACAGCTGTTCCGTCGAACTTTTTCGAGCACGTTCCTGCCGCCGATCTTTATCTGCTGAAACATATTCTCCATGATTGGAGTGATGATGAGGCGGTCTCGATCTTGAAGCGGTGCCGGGAATCGGTTCTACCCGGGGGGAAGATCGCGGTAATCGAGATATTGCTTGGCGAAATGGGTGAACCGCCGCTGGGACCGCTGATGGATCTGAACATGATGATCGAGTGCACGGGCCGGGAACGCACGCTAGACGAATACCGACGATTGATTGAGAAGGCCGGGTTCCACTTCTCGAAAGTAAGACCGATCCGTCCTCCGATGGTCGTGATCGAAGCAACTGCCTGACCGAAGCTGCAAAAAAAAGCTCAAAGGCGTACCGCGAATGAACGCGAAAAGGGACCGCGAATCGACACGAATAAAGTCGAACTGTCGTGGCGTATTTAAAACCGAAGGGTGGCGCACCCTTTCGGCCTCGCAAGCGAGGGATCGCTCCACGGGTCGCCACTCGGTTGATCCGCCTTCACACTTATTAGTGTCCATTCGCGGTTCTCTCTTTGCGTCTTTGCGTCTTTGCGTGAGATTTTGAACTCCTTCCTATCCATGAATTCTCTATTAAAGCTTTTGTTTGTCCCCTTGAGTTTGATTTCGGTGTTAGGTCCAACCTTGGTAAGGGCTCGCGAGCCCCAAACCGAAGTACAACAAGTTTTACAAACAACCCACGCCTGGGACGGCACCACCTACCAAGGCTATCCGAAGGGGCAACCGCAGGTGACCGTGCTCCGGATCAAGATTCCAGCACATACCGCCTTGCATTGGCATTTACACCCGGTGATCAGCGCGGGTTATGTGATGTCCGGGGAGTTAACCGTAGAAAAACAAGGAACAAACGAGCATATAACGATCCACACAGGTCAGGCTTTGTGTGAAACCGTCGACTCAATTCATCGCGGATTCACCACGGACCAGCCAGTCGAGCTCATCGTCTTCTATGCCGGCGAAGCCGGGACGCCTATTACGGTTGATAAAGAGAAGACGACGGCGAGTGCACACGAATAGCCGCGAATAGAGACTGAAGAATTTCACGCAAAGACGCCAAGAAAGAAACTGACAGACTCGCGCAGAGGACGCAACGGGCGAAAAGGTAAAACCAAGTACGGAATCGCCGCAAGGAACGCAAAAAGGGACCCCGAGATCCCGATCAAAACCTTTCAA
>JAFAZK010000101.1 GCA_019239825.1 Verrucomicrobiota bacterium
TACGATCCTGCTGTAAGGCTCCAATTCTATGAATTCGCCAGTGATGTGAAATCCCTCGCCTTTGCCATTCGTCCACTCATAACGGAACTTGCCACCTGGCCTGGCGTCATTGATGCATAGGGGCATCGTCCATCCTTCCGGTCCAAGCAGCCATTGCTGGATTAATTTTGGATCGGTATGGGCGCGGTAAACGGCTTCCGGGGGCGCGTTGAAGCGCCTTGTCACAATCAACTGGGTATCTCCTTCGGTCTTCAACGTCATCTTGCTCATCGTTTCTTTGCTTTCTTTTGTTTTTCCATCCCCTCCAGAACTTGGTCGAGGCGGTCGTAGTTTGTCTCAAGGGCGTTGCGCAGCATTGCAAGCCATTGGTCCATCGCTTCAATACCCCTATTCGAGAGTCGACGAGGACGCTTTGTACCCTCAACGCGGCGAACGATCAGTCCCGCATCCTCGAGCACCTTCAGGTGCTGCGAGATTGCGGGTTGTGTCATCTCGAACGGCTTTGCCAATTCATTGACGGTGGCCTCCCCTTTGGCGAGACGCGCAAGAATCGCGCGACGCGTGGGGTCTGCCACAGCAGAAAAAGCAGCATCTAAGGCCTGCACAGGCAGCAACTTATATAAGCAATTACTAATATTCAAGAGAAACTGACATCCATCGAAGGAATTTTGGTCACCCAATTTTCTGGGTCGAGTGTAAAGGTCCCTGACAGAGGCTACTGCTCAGTACGGCCTCGTCTCGTTTAACTGAACGGCAGCGGTTTTCCATGCAAAAGCGGCTACAGGGCTAGCTGCTCACTATTAGCAAAGTCTGTCTGTAGAGAAGCCGTTCCGTTGATTTCAATGTTAGATCGGCGTTTGACCACCCGTAGCTCCGTAAACTGCGCCGCTGACATAGCTCGACTCATTGCTCGCGAGGAAAACGAATACCGGTGCAAGCTCGGCCGGCTGAGCTGCTCTTCCAAAGACGGTTTGAGAACCGAACTTTTTGGCCTGTTCGCCGGCATCGTAGGGTGTCTTACAAAGAGTGGTCTTCGATGTCCGAAGATGGTTGTCTTCGCGCTCGGGCTCGAGCGGCAGAGACACACATCTGCAAAAGCACATGAAGCGCGGCTAACCGGGAGTAGTGAACGGTCTTGAGAATCGAGTAACCCTGTGCGATAAGCGGTCACCGATAATCGGGTTCTAGTCGTATAGCTAGGAAAGCCCTATGGACCGTGAAGCTCCGCGATCTTTCCAAGTTTTAGTTCATCTCCTAAAGGCCGTTTAGTTTCCGATCAAATCTTCTGCAGAAGAGCGACAACGGGAGCCTCTTCATAGGACCGGCCACACAGCCGAAGTCGAAATAGGTTTGAATCGCCCAAATGGAAGCGACCCAACCAGAACTGATTGATGTCGCACCGGGCCTATGGCTTTGGCAGGTGCAATATCGCGATTGGCCGCGAGATGAGGGCTGGGACGGAAGGGTTACTTCAACCTGTGTGGAGTCCGGTGGAGAGGTTGCTCTCCTTGACCCATTAGGTCCCTCCAACGAGCCTTCTCTATTATGGGATCGCCTCAGCGCTCTACCTCCAAGCTTTATCGTCATTCTCAAACCCGATCACGTGCGTGACGTCGATTTCTTCGCACGCCGTTACAATGTTCGGGCTTTTGGCCCAAAGGTTTTTCATCGCGATGACGTTCCGGAAACTGAGTTGGAACATATCTATCCTGGGCTGACGTTGCCGGGCGGCCTTGTGACATTGTATGATGGAAGGAACAGTAACGAAACGCCGCTCTGGTTGCCAGAACAGCGCACGATCGTTTTTGCTGACGCGCTAACGGCTCCCCATGGCGAGCTTTTAGTCTGGTCAACGCCCTGGCATCGAGAGCGTGTGGTCCCGGCTCTGCGAGACTTGCTCAAGCTCCCGTTTGAGCGAGTGATCGTCTCTCACGGCCACCCCATCCACAACCGCAACGCTTTCGAGCAGGCGCTCGAGTTACCTCCCTGGCACCCGGAAGAATAGACGCACTTAGTCAGTGAAAAGTTTACTCTTTTGCCAGGTTGATTTGCGGTGATCTTTTGCGGCCTACGCAGATACTTTCTCGATCAGACGGTTAAAGTGACGATGCGCTTTGAGCTCTTCTAAAAACTGCCGCGTAAAGTCCACAACGTTATCGCCGTTCTCGAAAAGAACGATCCCAGGTTCGTTCTCGTATCCATCCGGCAAATTGAGAGTTCGAACGAAGTCCACACCGGCTCCAAACGCGCCGATTGTTTTACCGTGCATGAAGGCTTCAGCCACAAAGTGTTTAGCCCTGCCCAAATCGAAGATGTCGCGGCCCTGCGATTTGTTCCCGAGCAGAACGACGCCATCGTAGAAAACTGAAGCTGTGGTGGCGAGCGTTTTATCAACAGTAATGCTGTGACCATCTTCGCCACCAAACTTTCCGCCTGTTGGAGCGATATTTTCGGCTCTGACGCCAGCAGACTTTAAATTTTGAAGGAGGGTATCGATGTGGGCCCCCGAGATTTGATTTACTGCCAGGAGGCCGACGACCCGCCCCTTGATGGTACCTCTGGTCAGATTTTCTAGACTGAGTGCTGGTGAGACTTTCTCATACAGTCGTGGCGAGGTTAATTCCGGCCTGATTGTAACACCAATATTGTCCGCAACCCGTTTTGCTAAGTCTGGATGCACATTAGCCAGCAAGTCGTTCACCACGCGCGTCCTGATCTCAATGGTTTCGACCTTGTTTAGCTCAAAGGAGAAAGCCTCCACGATATGCTGCTTTTCCCAACCGGCCATGCTGTTCCAAAACATAGTTGCTTGGCTGAAATGATCGCTGAAGCTATCGCTTCGCTCGCGAATTTTGTTCCCCTCTATTTTTTCCGTATAACTGCTGAAGGCTTCCGCCGCTTTCGGCGAATGCATTGGGCAGCCCCCAGCAAGCGAGTTCGGAAAATAGGATACTCGTCCGCTATCTATAGCGATGCGTCCCATAGCATCTCTTTGATTGTTGTGGACGGGATTAACTGGTTTGTTAATCGGCAGTTCTGCAAAATTTGGGCCAACTCGACGAAGTTGCGTATCAAGATACGAAAAGAGCCGTCCTTGCAGAAGCGGGTCGTTGGTAAAGTCGATTCCCGGAACAATATGTCCCGGATGAAAGGCGACTTGCTCTGTCTCGGCAAAGAAATTGTCCGGGTTACGATTCAGCGTAAGCTTTCCAACTAGACGCACCGCTACCTGCTCTTCCGGAATAATTTTAGTGGGATCCAAAAGGTCGAAATCAAAAGAGAATTCATCGGCTTCCTCAATCAGTTGAAGCCCTAGTTCCCACTCTGGAAACATCCCTTTTTCGATGGACTCCCACAGATCTCGCCGATTGAAGTCAGGATCCATTCCGGAAATCTTCTGAGCCTCATTCCAGACAAGTGAGTGCACCCCTAGGACAGGCTTCCAGTGAAACTTAACGAATCGAGCTTTGCCTTGGGCGTTAACCAAACGGAAGGTATGGACACCGAAACCTTCCATGCGCCCAAAACTTCGAGGCAATGCTCGATCTGACATTACCCACATCAACATGTGCGTTGATTCCGGTGTGAGCGAGACAAAATCCCAAAACGTATCATGGGCAGAGGCTGCCTGTGGAATTTCATTATGAGGCTCCGGTTTTACGGAGTGGACGAAATCTGGAAATTTGATGGCGTCTTGAATGAAAAAGACGGGGAAGTTATTGCCGACAAGATCCCATACTCCTTCTGGCGTATAGAATTTCGTGGCGAAACCCCGGACATCTCGAGGAGTATCGGCGGAACCTCGAGAGCCGGCCACGGTCGAGAATCGTACAAACACTGGTGTTCGAACAGTTGGATCCTGTAAAAACGCTGCCTTGGTCAGGTCGCTTAACGATTCATAAACCTGGAAGTATCCGTGAGCTGCAGCACCTCTTGCATGAACCACCCGCTCCGGAATTCGCTCTTGGTCAAAGTGGGTGATCTTTTCACGCAAATGAAAATCTTCCAAGAGAGTGGGACCACGTGCGCCCGCCCGGAGAGAATTCTGATCGTCGCTAATTTGGAGGCCCTGATTTGTCGTTAAATGCTCTCCGGTTTCGTGCCTATACTTTTTTAAATCTTGGTCCTTGGCAGTCTCCTGATCTTCCGAGCGGTGTCCGTCGTTCGTGCTCATGGCTTCTCCCTGTAGAGGTACAGCTTTTAGATTGGTTACCCGAATCTGAGGACGAGCCGTCATGACTCGCCGCTGCAACGAGATCGTTTGATGAGCTAGGCTCGGATCTGGGTGGATTTATTTTTGCAGCAGAGCTTTCGCCTGGTCTGCACTGCTAGCTTGGGAAAAAGTCCGATGCCAAGCCGCGAATAACTACATGGTGGTGATTCAAAAGATCAGTGCTCGCGTTGGACGCGTGGTCCTCTGCGTTCCAGGGGAATACAACAAAGGGACAGGTCAACTATTGGTTGAGCCGGTTGCCGGGAGACATACGATCGATCGACACAGACTTCTTGCTAATGGCTGACTATTGACCTGTCCCCACTTCAGCGGGTTTCCTAGCACGATTAATCCACTGGGGCGGCGATCAGATCGCGAGCCGCAGCCGCAATGTGTTCTGCGTCGATTCCAGCCCATGCGAGCAGTTCTTTACTGGAGCCCGAGCCTGGCAAGTCGCGCACGGCGAGATGAGCTACGAACAGGGGCGATGTTCTGACGGCAAGCAAGGCGTCGGTGACGGCCGAGCCAAGTCCGCCTTCCGGATGGTGGTCTTCGGCTACTACAATGCGGCCAACCGTAGCGGCGACTGCTGTCCTTAGCGTCGCGATATCGATGGGCTTGATAGAGTAGCAGTCAATGACGCGAGCATGAATGCCTTCGTTGAGCAAAAGATCGGCAGCATGAAGGCACTCGTGCAAGGTGACACCCGCACCAATAAGAGCAACATCGTCCGAGTCACATGATCGGAGCACTTTCGAGCCGCCGATGGGGAAAGTCTCGCCTTCAGCATAGAGAACCGGATAGGCGCCGCGGGTAGTGCGCAGGTAGCTAACGCCTGGTCTGGTCGCCATGGTATCTACCAGCGCGACGGTACTGGTAGCGTCACTAGGGTAGAGCACGGTCGATCCATGCACGGCACGCAACATGGCAATATCTTCCAGCCCCATTTGCGACGGACCGTCGGCGCCGATTTCAACACCGGCATGGGAACCGACCAATCGAAGGTCAACTTCGGAGATGGAAGCCATCCGAATGAAGTCGTATGCCCGAGTCAGAAACGCGGCGAAGCTGGAGGCGAACGGACGATACCCGCGAATGTTGAGCCCGGTCGCCGAAGCGACCATTTGTTGTTCGGCAATGAACATCTCGAAGTAACGATCTGGATAGGCTTTCGCGAACTGGTTAGCGTAGGTGGAGTTGCTTACTTCTCCATCCAGCACGACTATACGCGGCTCGCGAGCGCCGAGTGCGACAAGTGCGTCGCCATACGCCTTGCGAGTGGCCACCGCTTTCCCGGGCGCGTAGCGGGGAGGTTCTGCTTCGGCCACTTTCGCCTGGACCGGCCGGTTGGTGGCGGAAGGAGGCCGCGGGCCGCGCAGTACCAGGTTGCGGATACCACCCAGTTGGGCGATCGCCCGTTCGGCCATTTCGGCGGGAAATTGCTTGCCGTGCCAGTCTGGGCTGTCCTCAACCTCGGAGAAACCGCGACCCTTGATCGTTTTGGCCAAGATCACGGTGGGTTTGCCGTCCTGGGTAGCTTCTACGGCTGTGGCCAGAGCGTCATCGATGGCGGGCAGGTAATGGCCGTCAACAATGAGCGGGCGCGCGCCGAAGGCCTCCACGCGATGGAAGTAGGCGTCCAGGTTCCAGCCGAGATCGGTCGGTCCGCTTTGGCCGAGCCGGTTAACATCCACAATGGTGATCAGGTTTGACAGTGCGTAATGAGACGCCTTATCCAATGCCTCCCAGATGGAGCCCTCGGCTAATTCGCTATCCCCGCAAAGTACCCAGGTCCGGTATGGCAACCGGTCCAGGTATTTCCCGGCCAGCGCGACTCCGACCCCGTCGGGCAGTCCTTGCCCAAGCGAGCCGGTGGCGACGCCCACCCAAGGCAGGACGGGCGTGGGATGGCCTTGGAGGCGCTGTCCTAAGCGACGATAACCGTTCATTAACTCGTGCTCTGAGATGACGCCAACCGCTTTGAACACCGAGTAAAGTAGGGGTGATGCGTGTCCTTTGGAGAAAATAAGCTGGTCGTTGACGGGAGAGCGCGGCTCCTCCCAGTCGTAGCGCAGATGCCGGGTGATGAGCACCGCTAGCAGGTCGGCTGCAGACATGCTGGAGGTGGGATGTCCCGAACCGGCGCTGGTAGTGGCGCGGATCGAATCAACCCGCAACTGAGCGGCGAGTTCGGCGGCGGCGTCGAGGCTTGTTTCGGACGTGGGTGCGATCGTGGTCATGGTGACTTCCGGTTGTGATTTGTTTTCATTTGCCTTATCTCGTTTGCCCAAGACGCAGGCCTAATATCTGTTGTTCGTGTGTTCCTCCGCTAACACGGGTATCTGTCGTAAAGTTTCCAAGTCGGTGCGGGAGAAATTGGAGTTTCGGACTTTCAGAATCCGCAATCTTCTCGAACAGAATGGAGCTAAGGTCTCGGAATAGGCGCTATGCAGAAAGAAACGCCGCGCTTGAGCTCGGCGCCCAGGATGCTGCAGCTGACGCCACGGTTGCGAGCTGCTCGCAGTTCGTCACGCAGTCCTTGGAGTTGCTCGTTGAAAGTCCGGTTTGGAAAGTCCGTGCCAATAATAAGGCTTTTCGGCGTGTCTCTGGATATCCCGAACCATCGCGAATCCTTCATTCTCTGACTTAGATGTCGTGACGAGATCTTGTCACCGACGGAAATCGGTCACTTGTCCGCCGCGAAAAGCGGGGCAAGCCGGTTGGAAGGAGCCCGTGGGGGACTGGTCAACTTGTTTCGGCGAGGTTCGTTTGCGGCAGGCGCTCGCTTGGGCGACAACCAACGCAATTGACCTGTCCCTATATCGGTTTTCCTTCTCCGGCACTCATACGGTACCTATCGTGCAGCAGTGCTGCGAAACTCGCATAACTTGGCGGAAGAAATGGGCAACTCAGTGACGATCGTCCGTACGTACTATGATGCTGTGGTTTCGCCTTCGGTGGCTAAACTCTGGTGGAAGATTCGTCCGGCGAAGCCTAAAAACGTGATTCCAATGAAAGCAGCTGCGTGATGCCAAAGGCGATCCTAGATATCGAAGGATTCAAATTCTCGTTCTGGTCCAATGAGAACGATGAACCCATTCATGTCCATGTCTTTAAGGGCGGCGCAACAGCGAAGTTCTGGATTCAACCCGAGGATTAGATTGGCTTGGAACAAAGGCTTTAAGATCGCCCAACTGCGACATATACTAAGCATTCTAGAGGAACAGCAAGATGCCATCGAAGAAGCGTGGAAAAATCATTTTCAAGGGTAAGATGGATCCACGATTGATCCCGACCGACGTCGCTCCTGGCTATGAGATTGTCGATGCCAAGGTGACCGATTCAGGCCTCGAAGTATGGCTTTCAGATGGCAGAGTGATTATCACTCCGCTTTCCTGGTATCCAACTCTAGAAGCTGCGACCCAAAAACAGCGTAAGGCATTCGAGAATTTCGGAGTAGGTCTTGCTTGGGAAGACTTGGACTTACACTTAAGTGTTGAAGGGATGCTTGCCGGGAGGAGGGAATTCCGGCGACCATCTCACGCCATCGCTTAGTTGATGCGAAAGTGCTAGGCGTCTGCACAGAGTTCCACTGTAGGCGCTGTGGCAGCCGATCGGCCGATAATCATCCACATATTGGCTGATTACCAGCCAGCAGAAATCGATTAATAGACTTCATTGCGGGCGATCGAGATGAGATCGCACCAACAACGGACTCGCTTCGCTCGAAACCAGGTAACGCGCATACCTCTAACGTTGTTAGGACCCTATTTCCAAAACCGCCCAATATTGCCCAACCATTGGCAATTCTTTGGCATAATTGGAGACTTACTGTGACGCCGGCGATTTTCCGACTCAAGCCGGTGACTTGGTGTCCTGACGAGAGCAATTCTTTCACAACCGCTGTACCGATAAACCCGGTGGCTCCTGTAACAAAAATATGCATAAGCTAAATCCGATAAAATGTACCAATTAGTATTAAGATACTATTTGGTATCCGTATTGCGGTCGGTTTTTTTAGTAGCTATGTTTAAAAGGTGCCAGGACCGATCAGACGGAGGTTAACTCGAGAAGAGAAACGGCAGGAGACCAAAGAAAAACTGCTGCGCTCGGCTGAACAATTATTTAATCAAGGCGGCTACGAGAAAGCTTCTGTTGATCTGATTGCGGAGAATGCCGGCTTCTCGAAAGGAGCGTTTTATTCCAATTTCGAGAGCAAAGAAG
>JAFAZK010000105.1 GCA_019239825.1 Verrucomicrobiota bacterium
TCCCCACAATGATTTACAACCGGGATAGCAAGGAGCGTATGGCGTGAGCAAGTGAAGCACATTTATTTTCCAATTTCGGTGAGAGTTCACTCAAGGTAACCCGCGTCGAGGATCTCCTGCATGCGTTACAGGAGGTAGCGGCCAGAACGAAAACAACAAGTAGGCCAGTAACAGTATGTCCGAAACACCAAAGCAAATTGTACAGGCCCTCCTGAAAAATACTACGAATGAGGAGACTCTGCGCGAGCTGTGCGCACCGGATGTGACTTATGTCTCCTTGAACTACAGTAATCCCGATCTGCAAAAGGTGATGCCTTGGTGTGGAACTGGAAGGGGTGTCCAAGCCATGGTCGACACTTTTCGCAGGGTGTCGGAATTTTGGATTATCGACGCATTTAATCTGCAGTTTATTTTTGGCGAAGAAGAGAACGTTGCGGTCTTCGGCGACTTTACTTACACGTCGAGAAAACTGGGAAAACAAATCCGTTCTCCTTTCGCAATCTTGTGCCGGCTCGAGAGCGGGAAGATCACCTATATGCAGTTCATGGAGGATACATTCTGCACCGCTGCCAGCTTCCGCTCCGGTGGGATATGGCGATTCCAAAGCGATCCGAAAGGTGGAGAAGTAGAAGTCTAAACAGAAACTAACAACAAGCTAACAACAATGAACCAAGATATCGTTAACGTCATCCAGGCATACGAAACGGCGCTCAACGCAAGTGACACTGAGGCCGCCATCGCCCTTTACGGAGAGGATCCTATTTTCATGCCGCAATACTCGGCTGCTCTCAACGGCCGAGACGCGGTCAGACTCGGTTACGACCACGTTTTCAACACACTCAAACTCAATGTTACTTTCACGGTTCATGAGGTGGTTGAAATGGGTGATTTAGCCTACGTCCGAACCACGTCGGCTGGAAAGACCGAAATTCTGGCTAAGAAAACGATTGTAAAAGAAGGTAACAACGAGCTCTTCATTTTTCGAAAAGAACAAGGGCATTGGAAAATCCACCGCTATCTTTTCGCTTCCACTAACCCGCCAGCGGCGGAATGAATCCGGGCAAGAATCTCACGCAAACTCCGTAGGAAAAAATAGACATGAGAAACTCCTCGACACCTGGTGCCCCTTCGAGGCGAGACGTCTTGCGAGTTGGCGCAATATCCGCGGTCGGGCTTGCTCTTTCTGCGCGCATTTTCCCCGCGTCTGATAGGGCCTCAGCTGAAACCAGTGGACCGGATCTGCCACCGTTAGCCGGTCCTCTCCGATCAGCCGGTGTTCTCGCATTCGGCCCCGATAATGTACTTTTCGTCGGGGACATTACAGGAGCCGCGGTTCATGCCTTTGCGTTGCGGGAGAAGGATTTGACACCCCAAACCGATGTGGAGCTCGGTAATTTTCACAACTTCGAAGGTCGTGATCTGATCCGTGGCCTCGATCAGAAGCTGGCCGCGCTCTTCGGTACAACCTATGACCAGATCATGGTCAATGATTTGGCGGTCCACCAACCGTCTCAGCAAATCTTTATATCGGTCGAGCGCGGCCGTGGGAAGGACGCGGTTCCGGCGATCGTGAAGATCAATCACGGCAATTTGGAGATGCTGGAGCTTGACGGCATTCCGCATTCGCAAGTCACGATACCTAATGAACCCGATGAGAAGGCGATGCTTGAGTTCGAGCCGCAACAGACATACGCAATTACAGACGTCAAATACTATAAAGGGGAGATCTTTGTGACGGGGGTATCAAATCAGCGGTTCGCATCGACGCTGCATCGAATCCCCTATCCATTCAATAATAAGGTGGCAACCTGTACGGTTGAGATCTGGCACCCGGTACACGGAGAATTCGAGACGCGCGCCCCGATTATTCGGCAACTCATCCGCGAGGTACATGGCGAACCATACCTATTTGCTGTCTACGGTTGCACCCCTCTCGTCCGTTTCCCTTTGAGTTCTTTGAAGGATGGCGCTCACATCCGTGGGGATACCATCGGAGAGCTGGGGTATGGAAGCAACCCGCTGGACATGCTCACCTTCAGCGATCCATTTGATCATAAAGAATATCTGCTGGTCACTATCGACGTTCGCAGCGCGTCACGCATCGCGATTGCGGATCTGGAATCCGCGACGCCCCAGCCGACCGGCGGATCGATCGATTTCGGGCCAGGTGGTCTAGGTCGGACGCAGCGCGATCTTCCGATTCGGGCTGACCATTTCGCTGTACTCAATCCGAAATGGGCGGTGGTGATATGGCGACATCCGAAAACCTCGTACCGAATGGACGTGAGCACGCTGACGATTCCATACTTTTTCGAGCGCAAAGATGGCATGTCGGAAATGAATTGGCCGGATGGACCGGATCCATTCCACTATCGTGAGCATCGCAACGGCTGAGGTATCGCTCAGGATTGCACAGGGTCGGTTGGCGCAGGCCCTAATGAAGCCACCAAAACGGACTCTGTGAGCAGGAAAATGACTAACCAACCGAAGTTAATGTTCAACGCCGATCCGCGTCAGCCGGGATCAGGACGTATTAGTGTTCGCAGCCTTCATGCGGATCTGGTCGCTTCCCTAGCCGGGCGCCCAGACAAAGGTAGGCTGCTGCAGTCCATATTCCGAGTCCGAGTAATCGGAGCGGAAGAGTCGGGAGGTGAAGATCTTCCGGACGTCTTAGGCCGTTATGAAATTCTGGAGAACGAGGTTCAGTTCGTCCCGCGTTTTCCATTAGACTCGGGAATTCGATTTCGCGCCGTCTTCGACCCGCGACAGCTGGATCACCCGGAGCTCTCAGAAGTGCTAACTCTTGAGTTCTCGCTTCCAAGATCAATGAAGCACCCTCGTACGCAAGTGAAGCATCTTTTCCCCTCCAGCGATTCATTGCCCGAAAACCTGCTTCGTTTTTATGTGTGTTTTTCCAATCCAATGCGGCGTGGTCGATCAGAAGATCAGATCAGGCTTCTCGGGCCCGACGGACTGCCAGCACCCGATACGCTCTATCGTGCGCCGATTGAACTCTGGGATAAGAGCATGCGGCACCTGACGATCCTGCTCGACCCGGGTAGGCTTAAACGCGGGGTAGGACCCAATCGAGAACTGGGGCCACCGCTAAACGCGGGTCAGAAGTACACGTTGGCTATAGGTTCAGGCATGATTGACCATTTCGGTCGTTGCTTGTCGGAGAGCTTTTACAAATCCTTCCAGGTGACAGAGGCTGTCCGCGAGCCCATTGCCGTTGAGCGCTGGACAATTCTGCTTCCTGCGACGAAGAGCCGTCAACCGCTGGTGCTCAGATTTCCGAGACCGCTAGACTGGGCAATGCTTTGGCACGCGATCAGCATCGCGTCGGAAGGTGGCAAACGGATAGAAGGTCGAATAGCCATCGATCACGGCGAAAAACGCTGGCGCTTTACACCGAGCGAGCCTTGGATTGAAGGATCGTACTATGTAAATATCAGGTCGGGTCTGGAGGATGTCTCTGGTAACAACTTATTAGCGGCGTTCGATAGACCTCTGCGAACAGCTAGCCATCTGGTCTCTCAGGCTGCCAACCGCTCAATTCCATTCCATTTGGCGTGAATTGTTACGCGTATGGAGCTTCGACACCTGCGTTACTTCGTAGCCGTAGCAGAGGAGCGTAGCTTCTCACGAGCAGCAGCAAAGCTGCATGTATCACAGCCACCTCTTAGTCGACAGATCCGTGACCTTGAAGCTGATTTGGGTGTTGAACTACTTGAGCGAAATCGCCAGGGGGTTCGGCTAACTCGCCTCGGCAACGCGGTTTTAGCAAAAGCCCGTGCTCTAATTCGCGATGCGGAGTCGTTCAAGGCGGAAGCTAAGGTTCTCGATAAGGAGATTCATGAAGAACTCCGGATCGGTTACGCACCGTCTCCGACTGCGTTGATCATCTCGAAAGTGCTAGCCAAGTATCATGAGCTGTCCCCGGGTGGGCGTATCACGCTACACGATCTAACTCATACTGAGATACTCCTTGGCTTGAAGACGAATAAGCTCCATTCAGCTCTAACCTTACGGCCACGCGAGAAGGAAATGCGCGGACTCAGATTCGAAACGATAAGCCGGCATGCCGTGGGAATTATCTGTCCGCCCAAAAGTCCTTTAGCAGGCGCGGATACCGTACGGCCGTCTACCATAGCCACCCAAGAACTGATCGTGTACCGAGCGAAGGATTTCCCCGAATATCACAAATGGATCGCCGGCATTCTCGACCTGAGCACAGATACGCTGATTTTAGCGCAAGAATGCGATGATGTGCTAGGTGTAATCGCGGCAGTTGAAAGCGGACGCGGCGTAGCCATTGTCGGGGAATTTATCACTGCGGTCTCGGGAAACCGTGTCCGTTTCGTCCCTTTTGCCTCGAAGGCTCACTTTCTAGAAGTGGGATTTTTATATAGGGCGAATAGGCTCAGCGAAAATACGAAAAAGCTAATCGCTGCCTGCTCGGCGTGTAAAAGCGTTTAGTAGCATCCAATTATAGCTAGGATTATTGTAGGCGATGCAGGGGCTAGTTCCTAACCACCGACAAATCTGCGTCGCTGGGTTTGTCGCATTTTGCTGGGGATTAAGCGGGCATAATGGCATCGCTCAACAACCCAACTCGACGGAACCGAAGGCAAGCCCAGTAGCGACGCCAATTCCTCTGTCAGAAATCGCCTCGCAAGCGGAATCTACCTTTCGATCGGTCCAAAACATTGAAACCACACTGTCGACGGACCAGGTCACGCCTACCGTGGAACGCCGTCTTCCAGCCCTGACCGGCGAGATAGAGTTGCGTGGGATAGAGATGGCGAAATATCTGACCGGAATTGTTCCTTTAGAGCTGTTGAACAGCATGGAGATCGTTCTGCAGAAGTACCGTGACCAACTTTCAAGCTGGAATCACGACCTAACCGAGCGGGCTAAAATTCTTGACAGTCAAATTCGTCAGCTAGACGGCTTAAGCAAGATCTGGAGAACAACCCTCCAACTGCCAGAACTTTCTAGTGCTGCGCCTGAGATCCCTCACCGCGTGCAGGACATTATTGACTTAATCGATCGAACCCAACGCACCGCCCAGTCCCTTCGACAAACGGACTTAATCCTTCAGGGCCATGTTCTAGAGACCACGGCGCGGCTGCAGGCAGTCACTCCAGCGTTTGAGCAGGCTCAAGTTAACGCGGCAAAAAACTTGTTCGTACAAGACAGTCCTCCCGTATGGAACCTCGGTGCCGAACAATGGAGAGCCGCTACCGAGGCACCGCTCATACCGCCGGCCAGTCCAGCTCTACTTAAGACTTATCTTCAACGCGAGCCCGCCATCCTTTATTTTCACGCCGCCATCATTTTTTTCTTTTTTCTCTCTTTGTCTTGGCTACGGCGCGGAGTAGAGAAATGGACCACCGATGAGCCCAGCTTGCGGCGCGAGGCGCCCTTCTTTGATTTACCACTCTCCACGGCAATCACGCTCTCTTTTCTCATCCTCGGAACGCTCTATTCGACAGCCCCGTTCTTGCTTCGAGGAATACTTTGGGGAGTTCTGCTTATTCCGATCACGCTCATTCTGCGCCGGCTAATCGATCGGATCCTATTTCCGATGCTAGACGCCCTGATCGTGCTGTATTTTGTCGACCAATTCCGGTTGCTCACCTCCCCCTTGGCGCTAGTTGGCCGGCTGATCTTCGGCGCCGAGATGTTGGGCGGAACTCTGTTCTTCATTTGGCTGATCCGGACTAAGCGTTTACCCACCGCCGGTGACAAGACAACGAAACTGTTCGCGCGAGCGATCCGGCTCCTGGTGCAAATCGGTCTAGTCGTTTTCCCGGTAACTCTCGCTGCAAACATTTTTGGCTACCTCAATTTCGCTAATTTACTTGGGGGCGGCATCATTAGGAGCGCGTACGTTGGCGCGGCCGTCTATGCCGGCCTGCGCATTGTCGAAGGCCTAATTATCATATCGCTCCGAAGGCGTCCCCTCGGTTTGATGCGCTCAGTTCAGGTGAACCGGCCGATGCTTCAGCGGCGTATCTGTGGCGTTGTTGAGTTGTTAGCGTTTATCTACTGGGCAAGTCTGACGCTCAACTTTTTCGGGCTGCGAACTCCAATAGTCGTGGGCACGCAAGAAGTACTCCGGGCCAACCTGGCTACCGGTTCGCTAAGCATTTCGTTACAACAGGTACTCATCTTCGTGGTGACTATCTGGGCTGCTTTCGCGCTTTCGCGGTTCCTGCGTTTTCTCCTGGAGGAAGATATCTATTACCATTGGCATCTTGCCCGAGGCATCCCCCAAGCGATCTCGACAATGGTTCACTATGCACTCCTGTTACTTGGCTTCTTCGTTGGGTTAGCCGTGCTTGGCGTTGATCTTACCAAGGTGACGATCTTGGCCGGAGCATTTACCGTTGGTGTCGGCTTCGGACTGCAAACGGTCATTAACAATTTTGTGTGTGGTTTGATCTTGCTTTTCGAGCGTCCGATTAAAGTTGGCGATGTTATCCAAATCGACACGGATATTGGCGAAGTCAGAAGGATCGGTATCCGAGCATCCATCATCCGCACGACCGACGGCTCCGAGGTCATCGTGCCCAATGGAAGCATTATCGCCAACAAAGTAACCAACTGGACCCTGTCGGACCGTTACCGCGCGATTGAAGTGCCCGTTGCTGTCGCCCGAGGAGCAGCTCCACTACAGGTGATCGAGGTATTGAAACGTGTCGCTATTAACCAACCTGGGATCACCAAGGAACCAACGCCACAAGCCTACGTGGTTAGCTTCGGCTCCGCTGCTGTCAGCTTTCACCTCCGAGCTTGGACTGACCGGTACGAAGACTGGGTCCAGGTGCGAAGCAATCTCGCTGTCGCTGTCGACGAAGCTCTGAATCGCGAGAATATCGCGATTGCCTAATACCATTCTAACTGTCGGAGGATATTCAGCAGAATTAACCTCCCGACCATGTGACAAATTTGTCACTCTTGCGCTCTTTGATTGTTGCCGCCGGTTTGCCCATTATCAGACGCACAGGACCAGAGTGCGCCGCTGGAAGAAGGACTCTTTGATCGGCGCGCTCTTGCCCGCAGATCTTAGTTATCAGCTAAATCAGTCTTACCCAACGTCTGCTTTAGGACCTCCCCATCGACTTCGCCGAAGAAAGGCACTCCAATTATGACCACCGATCGTCGTACGTTTCTTCAGCTTCTCACCAGCGCGGCTTTATCCGCCACCTTCCCTGCGAGTATCAGTCGCGCGCTGGCTATTCCCGCTAACAATCGCACCCGCACCATTAAAGACGTCGAACACATCGTTTTCATGATGCAGGAAAACCGATCGTTCGATCACTATTTCGGAACGCTTCGAGGCGTACGCGGTTATGGTGATCCTCGGCCGATTCCTTTGCCGAACGGAAACCCGGTCTGGTACCAGCCAAATGGAAACGGCTATTTACTCCCATTCCATCCCGGCGCGCCGAATCTCGGTTTGCAGTTCATCGAAGACCTGGCCCACGATTGGACCTCAACCCATCTCGCTTGGGATGCTGGTAAGCAGGATGCATGGGTCCCGAATAAAGGGACCACGACGATGGCCCATCTCCAACGGAGCGATATTCCTTTCCACTACGCGCTGGCGGATGCGTTCACCATTTGTGACGCCTACCATTGTTCTCTGCTCGGACCCACTGATCCTAACCGCTATTACATGTGGACTGGCTGGGTCGGCAACGACGGAAGTGGCGGAGGGCCCGTTATCGATAATGCTGAACTCGGGTACGGCTGGTCTACTTATCCGGAGCTTCTTCAAAAAGCCGGTATTACCTGGAAGCTGTATCAAGATATCGGCAATGGATTGAACGCGGCCGGAGAGTGGGGTTTTACCAGCGACGCCTATATTGGGAACTACGGTGACAATTCTCTGCTCTATTTTTTTCAATACCAGAATGCGCAACCGGGCACGCCGCTGGCCAACGGAGCTAAAACCGGAACAAATATTCTCGTCAGCGGAACCCTGTTCGACGAATTCCAGAAGGACGTTTCCTCGGGTAATTTGCCTCAGGTCTCATGGATTGTCGCACCCGAAGCTTACACCGAACATCCAAATTGGCCGGCTAATTACGGAGCCTGGTACATCTCGCAGATGCTGGATATCCTGACGGCGAATCCAGAAGTTTTTAGCAAGACCGTATTCATCATCACCTTCGATGAAAATGACGGATTCTTCGACCATATGCCTCCGATAACGGCGCCGGTTTCGCCGACCAGCGGTATCTCAACCGTCGACACGACCAACGAACTCTTTCAGGGTTCTACTTCCTATCCAACTTCTGCATTTCCGGTCGGCCCTTACGGAATGGGAATCCGCGTCCCGATGATTGTGGTGTCGCCCTGGAGCAAAGGGGGCTGGGTTAATTCGCAGGTCTTCGACCACACCTCGCTCATCCGATTGCTCGAGACCCGGTTCGGTGAGGAATACCCAGGAATCACCGAGAATAACATCACTCCCTGGCGCCGGGCAGTCGCCGGCGATCTCAGCTCCGCATTCAACTTTAAGTCTCCCAACGACGGTAAAGTGCGATTGCCAAGCACAATCGCTTACCAGCCTCCGGATGATCAAAGGCATCCTAGTTATGTTCCGACTCCGCCCGCGGTTCAGGCGATGCCTCAGCAGGAAAGCGGTGTAAGGCCTGCACGAGCGGTGCCTTACCTCTGTTCTGTCTCGGGTAACGTGGTTCCCGGTCAGAATGAGTTCCAGATTCAGTTCGCTAACCAGGGTGCAGTCGCCGCCGTTTACCAGGCTTATACCGGCAGTGGTCAGTTCGCGCCCAGGACTTATACCGTAGGTCCGAATACCGAAGTTGCCGATGCCTGGGACTACGCGGCCCTCAACCTGAACGAGTACAATCTGTTAGTTTTCGGGCCCAACGGATTTTACCGCGTATTTAAAGGTACGTTCGGAGCTGTTAGTGCCGACCTGCAAACCCAGATCACTTATGACATCAGCCAGAAAGGCATTTTTCTGGAAATTACGAACACTAACTCGGTGTTAGTGCCGATTCGTCTGTTCGATTATTACACCCAAAAAACCACGCAATTCTCGGTTGGGCCGAATAAAAGGTTTACCGAGTTCTGGTCACTAAAGAAATTCTACGGTTGGTACGACATTACCGTTGAAACCGAATCCGACCCTACGTTTCAGGCACGGCTCGCCGGCCATTTGGAAACTGGCGAAGACAGTATGACCGATCCCGCCCTCGACGGTTCGCTTACACAACCCGCGGTCTCGTAAATAGTTCTGTCCAGCGATTAACCGACCGCGACTTGTTCGACGTAGCTAAAGGGGGAGATGGGGCGAAGTCGGAAGCGGTCAAACAGAATAGCCCGAGGTCGAAAGCTTTCGGCCTTGGGTTAATCGAGCACAGAGAAGGTTGAACGGCTCCGTAGGAGCCAGATCTTTATAGCTCGCAACGCCAAAAAACCCGAACAGCTCCGTAGGAGCGACATCCAATTCGGAATGGGGTCAGCCCTAAACACACGCCACTAGATGCCGCTCCTAACGGAGCTGACCGCATATTGCTTGCCTGTGGCTATAAAGATTTCGCTCCCTACAGAGCTACTATCCCCTCTCATGAACCGGCGACCACAAAGATCATTTCCAGTGATTGCTTCGGCTCGAATGGACTTCGATCCCAATCGCCAAATACTTCACGTGTGAGGAGCCCGGACCGAGCGATCAACTCTTCGGTCCGGGTTCGAGATAGAAAACGGAGAGTGCTGCTCGAAGTGATGGTTACATCGGGAAATTCAAATTGTTGCTGAAACGATAGCAATTCTCCGAACTCAGAGGTAATCTGCAACGTCTCGCGTACGTGGCCGTTTGGAAGCGGGTGCTCCGCAGGCGCGTGCGTTCCCCAAGCCCGAGCCCAATCGATGTTCGGGTTACGAGTCTCGAACACCGCTTTGCCATCCGGCTTCAAATGCCTCCGCATGACGTTCAAGACTGCTAACGTCTCTTCGTCTGACAGCAATATTTGGAAGACGTGTCCCATCATCACGATCAGGTCGAATCGATGTTCCGAGCGGTAGTCCTCGGCACGAGATTGAATCCATTCCACTTTCTCCGCGTGCGGCTTGCTCGCGGCGATCGCTAGCATCGGAGCCGCCGGATCGACGCCGGTCACCTGATGCCCTCGTTGAGCCAAAGCGCAGCATAGCGTACCGGTACCACAGCCGAGATCAAGCACGCGAGCGGGACCTGATTCGGCCAGACCTATGTAGAAATCCGTATCTTCGGCCCACGGGTTGTCCAGGTCGTAGATCTCCGCGAGGCGGGGATCTACGTAACTCAGGTCTTTCGTCATTTGCGGTTCTCTGGACTCTAGCTCAAGTCGCCAGAAACCATCCATTTATAGCACGAAACGACGGTTACAGAAACAGCTCGGTAGCGGCTATGTTGACGGTTCAAAACCGGCTCCGTAGTCGCTACTCGTTTAACACTTTCGTTGGGTTGATCCGGATTGCCCTCAACGCTGGCAACAGACAAGCTAATAGCGACACGATCCCAAGCACGAGAATGGTAAGCAACAGCGTGACCGGATCGTAGGCAGATACACCGTAAAGAAGCGCCTCCATAAAGCGGGCGAGTAACAGCCCCGCTAGAATACCGATAACTAAACCGACCGTTACCGGCCACAGCCCTTGCTTGACCACGAGTGGTAAGATGTTCCTAGCTTGCGCTCCTATGGCCATTCGGATACCTATCTCCCGACTTCTCTGACCGACAAAGTAGGAAAGGATACCGTAGAGTCCGACTGCGGACAGAAATAGTGTCGCTGTAGAGAATAAAGCGACCAATAGTGTGCTCAGTCTCCGCGTAACGAACTGTTCGGCGATCATCTGTTCATAAGGGTACGCGTCGTGTATGGGAATACCGGGATCAATGGAAGACACGGTCTGTCGCACCGCGGACGCCAAGCTGGATGCGCTGAGATCTGAACGGATGATCAGGTCCTCTCGGCTCGGAACCACCTGTGCGTAGGGCTGGTAGGATTGGAAGGGGATATCTTCTTCGCCTGGTGTTCGATCGCAAACGTAGGGCACGACGCCGATAATTGTGCATTGGGTGTAACCCGTGTAGCGAATGCGGATCGACTTACCAATCGGGTTTTGGCCCGGAAAAAAATGCTGCGCCAGGGCTGCATTCACAATGACAACATTTTCTTTGTCACTTGTGTCTTCCGCATTGAAGTCCCGGCCCTCTATTATCGGTATTTGCATCGTTCGGAAATAGCCGGAAGAAATCACCGCTGGAGTTAAAACCGGTTCGTGACCAGGCTCTGGTTTAGGCTGACCATCGACCATAAAGGGACTGATGTCCCATCGATGCCCGGCGAGCGGAGGGGCATCGATCGTCGCTGCGTCCGTAACGCCCGGTTTTTGGCGAACTTTAGTGATCAACTCATCCCAGAATGCGATCGTTTTAACATCATCTTCATACTTGACGCTGGTTAAACTGATTCCGGCCTTAAACAGATGGTTCGGCTTAAATCCCAGCTCTACGGTTTGGGTCGCGTGATAGCTGCGAATTAAGAGCCCGGCGCCGACTAGCAGAACGCAGGTCAGCGCGACTTGCGCTGTAACCAGGATCGTTTGGATTCGGTGGCGATGCAGTCCACCGGTCCCCGCACGACCGCCTTCACCCTCCAGTGCAGGTGCTAGCGTGGCTTGAGAAAGGTTCCAAGCCGGAATCAGCCCCGCAACCAACGCCGCGACGATGATTGCACAAAAAGTGAATCCCAGGACGTTCCAATCGATTTGCAGTTCCTGGAATCGATACAAGTCTGTTGGAATTAAACTTTTTGTTCCCCAAACGCAGACGTTAGCCAGCCCAATCCCAAGAATTCCGCCGATCGATGTTAACAATAGGGCTTCTACCAACAGCTGGCCAACTACTCGCCAACGAGAGGCTCCCAGCGTAGCTCGTATCATTATCTCGCGCCGCCGATACAAACCTCGAGCGAACAACAGGTTCGCAATGTCTAAGCAGGAAACGATCAAGAGGACGCTAACCGCGGCGGCTAACAGCCAGATGGTGGTCGCATAGTCGGTTACGATAAAGCCGAGTAAAGGAAACACCTGAAGAGTCCGGCCTTGATTTTCGCCCGGGTAACGAGTTAACAAATTGCTTTGGATCGTCTTCAAATCCGTTTCTCCTTCAGAGACTTTGACACCCTCTTTTAGCCGGCCAAAACAGGTAAAAAAGTGACCGCCGGCTCGGTCCGCGAACACGTCGGCATCGAGGAGGTGGAAGGAGACGATCGCGTGAATGGGCAGATAAACATCATTACCGGGCGGCCCCCAATCATCCATTTGTGTTGGGACGATTCCGATCACCTGTACACTCAGGTCACTCAGGACCACGTTCCTGCCGATAATACTCGGATCCGACTGAAACCGGCTTCGCCAACAGCGTTCGCTAAGCACTGCCACCAACGGTCCGTTGGGAATGTCTTCTTGCTCCGTGAATACTCGGCCGAGAATCATCGGTAGACCGGTAATCCTGAACATGCTGGGCGATACAAAATCCGCTTCCAGCAACTGCGCTTCGCCGTTCGTACGCAGATCAACTTGCCGCACCACCTTTAATCCCAGTGCATCGAACGTGTGCTGGGCCGCTCCTATGTCGACGTAATCAGGATAGTCGAAGACGCTGAAAGGGTGATGTTGGTAGGGTTCGCAGACTTCGACCAGCCGTTCGGAATTCGGGAATGGTAACGGTTTCAGAATCACTGCATCGATCAGGCTGAAAATCGCCGTGCTCGAGCCGATGCTAAAACCGAGGATCAGGATCGCAGTAACGCTAAATCCCGGCGTTTTGACAAGTTGTCGTAGCGAGTAGCGGAGATGGAACAACATGGCCGGCATTCAGGTTCAGTGCGCGATAGATCATCCTGCTAAGCACGTAGCAGGCCATGTCAGAGCGGAACCCCACAGTCCCAAATGACAAATGACAGATCACAAATTACAAATGACGATTGAACGCGCCCGTCAGTGGCGCGGTTACGGACCGGCTATTTGCCATCTGTCATCTGCCATTTGTCATTTGTCATTTGTCATGATCCCTGGTTCGTTCCAAAGTGAGATTAATTTTTCTCATTTTGGGAGCGCTCAATCTC
>JAFAZK010000142.1 GCA_019239825.1 Verrucomicrobiota bacterium
GCGGATGAGCAGGAGCTCATCCCTACCGGGCTGCGCATTGGCGTAGCCATGGACGAAGCTTTTCATTTCTATTATCAAGCGAACCTCGACTATCTAATGAGTATCGGCGCGGAGCTGGTCAATTTCTCGCCTCTACACGATTCCGCACTACCCGCTGATTTAGACGCAATTTTTATCGGTGGCGGGTTCCCCGAGATCTTTGCCTCTCAGCTGGCCGAAAACAGTTCGATGCGGGCGGACCTGCGATCGGCAGTTCAACAGGGCCTTAACTGTTACGCGGAGTGCGGCGGCTTGATGCTGCTAGCGAATGAACTGATTACCCTTGATCAAAAAGCTTATCCGATGGCCGGGGTCATTCCTGGGGCGGTTCAGATGACAAAGGCACTCAAACATTTTGGCTATTGCATTTGCTCGGAATCGAAGACCAGCCCAGACCGTTTTTTTCATGGGCATGAGTTTCATCACTCACTCTGGTCAGGTGAACCAGAACACGCGAACCTGTGGAGTGTCCGGCGCAAACGCGGCGATACTTTTCGGCGGGAAGGTTTTTCAATGTCGAACCTCCATGCTTCTTATGTCCATTTACACTTTCGGACCGGCAGCCCGATTCTCGAGCGATTCGTAAACAGAGAAAGGAGCCTATGATCTGCTGTGTTGGGGTCGGGCCAGGCGATCTGGGTTTCTTAACTCGGCGTGGCCAAGAGTTAATTGAAGGGGCTGACGTTGTGACCGGATTCACCGCCGTTGCAGACTTGGTCCGGTCGCTAGTGAAGCCGGATGCTCGCGTCATTACGATGGGCTACAAAGACCAGGTGGAACGTCTGAAGGAAGTTGCACATCTGCATCGGGCTGGCTCGAAGTGTGTCGTTGTTTTCATGGGTGATCCTCATTTCTCCGGTTTCCAATTTCTGGAACGCGTAGAACAAGCTTGTGAGCACAAAGTGGAGACAGTCCCTGGGATCAGTTCTGCCCAGATTTTAGCTTCTCGCTGTCGAGTCTGTTTTGATGAAACCAGTTTCATCACGTTTCATCGGCGAGGGGATATCGCTGCATTTCAAAAGCATTTGGTGCATGTCTTGGAAGATAATCGGAACGCGATTGTGATTCCGCGTCCTTGGGATTTTATGCCGGCGGCTGTTGCTAATTATCTAATGGAGCACGGCGTGACTCCTGACCATCCCACAGAAGTCTGGGAGCATCTCACGCAGTCGGAAGCGGCTTGGAAAGGCCTCCTTGGTGAATGCAGGTCTGAGTTTAGCGATATGAGTATCATGCTTATTAGGGCACGACGAAGCGACGCGGCGACAGGGCGAGACGGCGACGGGGCCGTGGGCACCCAAATCGGGGGGCAGCCGCAATGAGCTTATTGTCCCGAAGGGACGAAAGGACTCAGCCCGGGGTTTTAACCCCGGGTGCCAATCAAAAGACCACTCGCCCTGAAGGGGCGGAAGATATCCGTTGGCTGTTTTGTTCATGGATCGACCGTTTGGCAAGAACCACCTACCGCCCCTTCGGGGCGGAACCTTTCTTTTCGGGTTACCTGGGGTTAAAACCCCAGGCTGAGTCCTTTCGTCCCTTCGGGACAAAAATCAAAACCGGGCGGAACTCTTCGATGTCTCGAACACTCCAGCGCTCCAGCGCTCCGTCCGGCTGGATTCGAGCGCGAGCACGAGGACGAAGGATCTGCACGCCATGATGAACGATTACGCGATTGTTATCGCCGGGCACGGCAGCAGAGATCCCGAAGGGATTTCGGAGTTTGAACAGCTGGCAAAGCTGGTCCGGCAGCGCGCGGGTGAGCGTCATGTTGAGTATGGATTTTTGGAATTCGCGCGTCCGACCATTGATGAAGCGGCCCGGACTCTGATCGCGAGTGGCGATCAACGCGTGGCTATCGTTCCGCTCGTTCTGTTGGCCGCTAACCACGCAAAGAATGACCTGCCTAGTGAAGTGCTTTCTCTCCAACAAGAATTCCTGGCTACCCAGCTTTACTACGGGTCCGCGTTGCATCTTCATCCGAACATCCTGCGTCTATTTCGTCAGCGGATTGTCGAGGCCGAGGCCCGAAGTCTGCAAAAAATCAGGCGATCAGCGAGCTGCCTCGTAGTCGTGGGCCGAGGAACCACTGATCCCGATGCTAACTCGGATGTCTCAAAACTGGCGAGACTGCTACAGGAAGGGATGGGGTTCGGTGGTTCTTATGTTTGCTATTCGGGTACGGCGAGACCTTTGGTAGCCGACGGACTGCGAGTGGCGGTCCGCCTGGGATTCGAGCGAATTATAGTTGCTCCTTTCTTTCTTTTCACTGGTGTTCTCGTGAAACGGATCTATGAAGCCGCCGACGCTATCGCTGTCGATCATCCAAAAACGGAATTTCTCAAAGCCGACTATCTGGGGATTCATCCTTTGTTAGCTGACGCTTTCTTGGAGCGCGCTGAAGAAACCATTGCCGGGAAAGCGGCCATGAATTGCAGCTTATGCAAATATCGAGTGCAGGTCATCGGTTACGAAAAAGAGTTGGGTGCACCGCAACAGGCGCATCATCTGCATTCGAGAGGCGGCGTCAGCAGGATCAACGGTTTGAGCGACCAGAGAGTCGATCAAGCCGCTACTCTCGAGGTAGCTAGAAATACTGCAACGGACGAGCGGGAACTTGTCTCTACCGATCACTATGTTCCGCATCCGATTGAGGAAGAAAGTTTTCGTATTATCGATGAATTGCGTGACTGGAGTTCAGTAGCGGAGCCTGAAAAATCGGTACTGCAGCGCCTGGTGCACACGAGTGGCGACCCAGACATTGTTGACGACATTTTCATTTCACCCGGCGCGATAGAGGCGGGTGTCAAGGCGTTAACCCGACGGGTGCCGATTGTCACCGACGTTACCATGGTGCAAAGCGGGTTGCGTCGCTCGCTTCTGGAAAGTCTGAGGCTAACCACCGTTTGCACTGTCCACGACGAAGAGACACGACTCATCGCAGAATCTGAGAATATTACCCGGTCAGCCGCCGGCATCAGACGGGCATGGAATCGGTTTGGGAATAATCTTTTGATTGCGATCGGGGATGCTCCAACGGCGGTCGAAGAAACACTGAGGCTGATCGTCGAACAGAACTGGCGTCCGCATCTGCTCATTGGGGTACCGGTCGGGTTCGTCGGAACGCGGGAATGCAAGGAAAGGCTCCGAAACTCCTTGCGAGTACCGCGAATCACGAACCGCGGAACCCGCGGCGGGTCGCCCTGGGCCGCTGCCATCGTCAACGCCATGCTTATCCAAGCCGCCAAACGCGTCTCGTTAAAATGAAAAGTGACCACGAAAGCGCGCGTGCGAACCCGAGGAAGCTGGACCAACCTTTACAGCGTTATGATCTGAGCGCGCTGACCGATGCCGGGCTAAGACGAGGCTACACCACGGGCTCTTGCGCTGCAGCAGCGGTAAAAGCGGCTTTGCTGTCTCTGCTTTGTAACGAGTGTCCCGAAGAAGTGAATGTCAGTTTGCCGGATGGCTTACACTTTCTCCGGATACCGATCGACCACGTCAGGCGTGAATCTGACCGCAGGGCCTACGCGGAAGTGATCAAAGACGGTGGGGATGATCCGGACCAGACCCACCGCGCCACGATCTTTGCCCGGGTCCGACATAACGCCCGGGGTAGCATTGTGTTTCAGCGAGGTGAAGGGGTTGGACTTGTTACCCAACCAGGACTGCAAGTAGCCATCGGTGAGCCGGCGATTAATCCGGTTCCGCGTAAAATGATGATTACTGCGGTCCAAGAGGTCCTGAGTGAAAGTGATCGGAAAACCAATGCTGGCTTTGATCTCGAGATCGGTTGTAAGAATGGCGAACAGATTGCTCGGCGCACGTTTAACCCGCGGCTCGGGATTGTTGGGGGAATATCAATTCTAGGAACCACCGGTATCGTTGAACCAAAATCGATGGCCGCTTTTCAGGCCTCGATTCAAGTCTACATCCGGGTTGCCGTTGGGGACTCGCCGGATGCGATCGTGTTGGCGCCCGGCAATCTCGGCCAGCGCTTCGCCCGAAACGCGCTAGGAATTCCGACCAAACGGGTCGTCCAGATGTCGAATTTTATTGGGCTTTCGCTTGAGTACCTGCAACAGACTCTAGAAGAAAACCAGCAAAGACTGCCTTTGTTATGGCTGGTTGGTCATCCCGGAAAACTTGCCAAAATTCTCGCGGGTGATTGGGATACACATTCGGGCCGAAGCCTTAGCGCGGTCCATGCAGTTACCCGGTTAGCTCGGGAATTCCGTTTGGCCCCATCGGCGTCGGAAGTGCTAAGTCGATGCCGAAGCATCGAGGAAGCGATCGAATCGCTGCCGGGAGAAATGCTTTCGCCTGCCTTCTGGAACATGGTGGAGAATCGAATTGCAACCGTAGTAGCTCCGCGCACGCCAAATGTTGAATGCATCCGGGTGCGGTTGTTTCGGATGGATGGAGGAGCGTTGGGGAGTAGCAAATAGCAAGTAACTGATCATGAAGTGGTTTCACAGAATCGCCCAGGGCTTCAGCCCGCATGGAGGCTGGCCGCTTTGGATCGGTGAGACCCAGCTCCGTAGGAGCGGCATATCGAGGCGCGTTGTTGGTAGATCCGAGCTCTGCCAGCCAACGATCGTGCATTGCAGCCGACCAGATGTCGCTCCTACGGAGCTGGACGCAATTTGTCTGCGGCGGTGCTATAAAGATGTCGCTCCTACGGAGCTGCAAAAAGGATTTCTCAGATCTTTACAAACATGAGTCAGGAACTTGTTAACAACGTAACTACTTCCCCCTTAGGATCTTTTTGCGGAATCGGCGTCGGACCTGGCATGCCCGGTCTGATATCGGTGATCGCCTGGCAATTTGTTCAGGATGCCGACATTATATTGTTGCCGCGAGCTAAATCGGCTGAACGCTCGGTGGCGCGCAATTGTCTACCACCCCACCAGATTCCGGAAGATCGGTTCCGTGAGATCGAGTTTGCGATGGAAGCTGATCGCACTTTGTTGGCGGAACATTATTCGCGTCTCGCAGCGGAAATCAGCGACGACGTACATGCTGGTAAGAAAGTAGCGTATCTTACGATCGGTGACCCGCTTACATATTCGACTTACATCTACATTCTTCGCGCTTTGCAAGAACGATCCCCGGAGATACCGTGTCGCACCTATCCTGGGATAACCAGTTATTCGGCGTTAGCCGCCGCCACCGGTTTTGCGCTGGGGGAAGGTAAAGAGCGAGTCTTGATCTCGCCTTGCCCAGATACCAAGCTCGAGCTACGGCGACTCATCGAGGCACACGATATTGTGGTCCTTCTGAAAGTTGGTGAGCGATTGCCGATGGTGCTTCGGCTCTTTTCCGAAATGGAAATCGGCGATCACTGCGTCTTCGGCGCACACGTCGGTACGGAAGATGAGACTCTCAGCATCGGAATCTCGGGTATTAACCCGGCCGAGGCCAGCGGCTATCTTTCGACCATGTTGGTTCGCAGGAAACCGCTGGAGGGGCGGCAAAAGGCTGCCAAGACCGCAGGCAAGCAGCCGTTAACCGATCGGGACGTACCCAGCAAAGCGTCCACATGAAAGTTTATTTCATTGGGGCAGGCCCGGGAGCAGCTGACCTGATTACTATTCGGGGGGCCGAGATTCTCTCTCGAGCTCGGTTAGTAATGTACGCGGGCTCGTTAGTTAGCGAAGCGATGTTAAGCCACTGCCGGGCGAATCCCCTGATTGTGAACACCGCTAAACTTAACCTGGACGAACAGGTAGAATTTTATCTTCAGGCAAAGGAGAGAGATTGGGATGTTGCCCGGCTACACTCGGGAGACCCATCGATCTACGGGGCAACGGCGGAACAAATGCGTGGCTTGCGCGAACTCGAGATAGAATACGAAGTTGTTCCCGGTGTTCCTTCGTTTGTGGCTTCGGCTGCGGTTCTCCAGACGGAGTTAACCAAACCGAACATCTCGCAGACGATCATCCTCACCCGCACTTCCGGTCGAGCATCCCCAGTACCGGCAAAAGAGAATCTTAGGTCCCTGGCGGCTCACCAGGCGACCCTGTGTATCTTTCTCTCCGGTGCCAACCTTCCGGAGGTCATCGAAGAGTTATCATTTCATTATCCTAAAGACACTCCGGTCGCGCTGGTTCAACGAGCGAGTTGGCCTGAGGAACGCAGTCATCGGGGACGTTTGGGCGAATTGTTGAGTCAGATCGAACCGAGGTCTTGGTTGCTCACCACCATGTTGTTAGTTGGTCGAACGTTAGATGAGAACATTGTATCGGAATCGCGGTTGTACGCGGCCGATTATACGCATCGCTTCCGGCGAGCGACGAAGAATGAGCCTGAATGAAAGTCCGAAGAAAAATGTCACGCAAAGCAGACTTCTCCCCGTCTCCCCCTATAGCTACGTCGGCAAAGGACGCAAAGGCGCAAAAGAAAGACGGAGGTATCAAAGTCGGCAGTGGGATTGGCGTCTGGACAGTGCGGCAGCAAGGCGTGGTTATCGCCAGGTATCTGACCAGAGAGCTCGCGGGCAAGTTGTACGCTGCCGACGAAATTTCAGGTCTCACGAATCGAGAGACCTTCTCTGAGCGATTTCATGAGCACCAGCAATGGGTTCTCGTCATGACCACCGGGATAGCGGTCCGCTATCTCCAAGGTTTGCTGGAAGATAAGGACTCCGATCCGGGAGTAGTGGTTTTGGATGAGGGTTGCCGTTTCGCGATTTCGCTCAGCGGCGGGCACGAGGGCGGCGCCAATCAACTGGCTTACCGTGTCGCGAATCTGGCGGGCGCTGTCCCAGTAATTACAACCGCGACCGAAACATTGAAACCGCTGGTCATCGGTGTGGGCTGTCGTCGAGGAGTTAGTAGTGAGCAGATCGGTTCCGCGATCGAGCTTGGGCTGGCGCGTATCGGACGCTCTCGTTCCGAGGTCCGGGAAATTGCTACCATCGATCTCAAGCAGGATGAACCGGGACTCAACGCATGGTGTGAGCGGAATGGGGTTGCGTCGAGAGTTATTCCTCGTGAGCTGGTTCAACAGCGGCCCTGGGTAACCGAGCCATCCGACTGGGTCCGAAAGAGCATCGGTGTTGATGGTGTCTGTGAGGCGTGTGCGTTGTTGGCTACGTTCCGCGGTCGGTTGCTATTGCCGAAGACGATTTTGGACGGTGTCACGGTCGCGATCGTGGAGGAGAGCGCTTTTGCAAGCTGCAACACGAGGGAACCGTTAAAGGGTTTGAAGGGGTGAGGAAATGAACAAAAAAAAGTTGGCAAACACACAGCGCAGACAATCGTCACACCGCCTGGAGGGGAGCCGCTTTGCAATTCTGCAGCTCTGTAACGTGGCAGCAAGCGGCTCCCGCGAATGTTTCAGCGGGATGCTTTCACCAACCGCCTCTGTTCTTGAAGGTACGGGTAGGACAAAAACGATAGAGCTGCACGATTGCGAAACGTTCCCGGGAGCCGCCTGCTGCCATCTAATAGAACTGCCGCATTGCAAAGCGGCTCCCCTCCAGGCGGTGGGCGATGCGATGTCGTGTTCCTTAAGACGACGCCGAGGACGAAGGGCCTCAGCTAGTTAACATGCAGAACAAAGGTAAATTGAATCTGGTTTCGGTGGGGCCCGGTTTTATGGACCTGGTTCCGCCATTGGCCGAGATTGCTCTCCGCGAAAGCAATATCGTTGTCGGGTACAAGCTCTACTTCACCTGGATACAATCTTTGATTGAAGGGAAAGAGATCCACTCTTTTTCGCTGACCCAGGAGCGGGAACGAGCCCAGAAAGCGATCGCCTGTGCGCGCAGTGGAAACATCGTGAGCCTGGTCTCAAGCGGCGATATCGGTATTTACGGAATGGCTCCTCTCGTTCTCGAGGAAATGACCGAGGACGAAGAATTTCAGCTTCAGGTCATTCCTGGTGTGTCGGCCGCCAACAGTTCTGCCGCACTGCTCGGTTCACCACTTTCTCACGATTTCGCGACTTTATCGCTTTCGGATCTGCTGTGCCCTTGGGAATGGATTAAGAATCGAGCCAGGCATTTGGCGAGGGCAGATCTGGTCGTGGCTCTTTACAATGTACAGAGCCAGTCCAGGCCGGACGGGATCTATCGCATTCTGCGTATTTTATCGGAGGAGAAGGCCGCCAGCACTTGGTGCGGCGTGGTACGAAACGCATTTCGCCCGGATCAGAGCGCTTACCTTTGTTCGTTGGCTGAATTGCAGGAACGACAGTTCGATATGCTAACGACCATCATCGTCGGCAATCGGTTCACGCAGCGAAAAGGGCAGTTCATCTATACCCCTCGAGGCTACAATGGCTGGCCCCTCAACGCACGCGAACGCACGGGAACGCAATGGAACGCCGGAAACGTCGCGACTGGTGATCTGCTAACTGCCAACGGCCAAGCGCAGACCGCAAACCGCCAACCGGTGTGGGTATTTTCCGGCACGAGAGACGGTAACGCGTTAGCTGCCGAATTGTTGGGACGCGGGTATCGTGTGATCGTTTCGACTGCTAGTGATTACGGCGGTGAAACAGCCTCGATCGTTCTGCCGGGTGTTGAGATTCGTTCCGGAAGGTTGGGGGTGGCTGCGCGGCGAAGCCAACTCCGGGCGTCGGGAGCGATGGCGATTGTCGATGCGACTCATCCATTTGCGGTCGGAATTTCGGAGCAACTTATAGAGTTAGCAGCGGAACTAAGCATTTCGTATATCCGGTACGAACGTCCGGCAGCGGTGATGCCGAGTTTTGCTCGGCAGGCGGCGGATATAGCGGCGGCCGCCCGGCTTGCCACCGAAATCGGGCAGCGCATCTTTTTGGCCACTGGGATCAAGGATCTGGATAAGTTTTTAACCCAGCAAGGCGCAGAACAGCGTGAGTGGTTTTTGCGGATAACTCCAGATACCGGTTCTCTAGAGATTGCGCTCCAGGCCGGTATTTCTCGATCCCACATCTGTGCCATGCAAGGGCCGTTCTCTACTGAATTTAATACCGCTCTTTGGTCCGCTTGGAAGGTGGATTGTGTGGTTACCAAGGAGTCCGGTGAAACCGGCGGCTTTTCCTTCAAGGCTGAAGCCGCTGCTAAACTAGGCATCTCATTTATCGTGGTGAAGCGGCCGCAACTTTCCTACCCGGCGGTCACGTCTGACTTCAATTCCGTCGCGGAACTGCTCGAGCAGTCGTTACCGCAGAGAAAAAACTCACGCAAAGTCGCAAAGCCGCAAAGGGAGAGCGAAGCAAGCGAGGACTGTTCACCTGAAAGCATTTTATGAAAATACCTGTTACCATCGTCACCGGTTTTCTAGGTTCCGGCAAAACCACGTTAATCAGCGGCTTGTTGAAAAAGACTCCGGACCGTCGATTAGCGGTGCTGGTGAATGAATTCGGTGAAGTATCTGTCGACGGAGCGTTGTTACGGGCGGCCGGAGAAGAATGCGGAGTCGAGATTCACGACTTACCTAACGGCTGTATCTGCTGCACCATAAAAGACGATTTTCTGCCGATCATGAGCCAGCTCCAAAAACGCAAACAGGAAATCGATCACGTGCTGATCGAAACATCCGGTTTAGCGTTACCTACGCCGGTGATGCGCGCATTGGCCTGGCCGGAAGTGCGGAACGACTTCCAACTCGATGCGGTGTTAGCCGTCGTCGATACTCCGCAACTGTTGGCGGGTAACCTGGACAAAGGTAAACCGATTCCGGGCGCCGATGTAGCGGAGATTCCTGAACATGTTAATTCGGTCGATCTTATCCTCAATCAACAACTCGAGAATGCGGATGTGGTTGTGCTCAACAAGATCGATGAACTGGAAGAAGGGGGATTGTTGGAGGCTGAAGACATTGTTCGAAAGAAAGCTGGAAAGGTCAGGTTTCTGGAGCTCGCTTATCATGCGGAACTCGATACCCGGCTCTGTATGGGCCTAAGCCTGCACGATGAGCCGGAGATGTTGGGACCGGATGATGACCACGATCATCACCATCATCATGGTCCGGTGCAGTCGGCGCCGCTTGATGCGGATAGCCCACTCATCGATCAGCAGCAGTTCGATGGCCACTCGCATACGGGCTTGGCGTCGCACCAGCACGGTGAGCACACGCACCAGCATTTCCACGAACATGACCCCGGTTGGCAATCCTTTGTGCTGCGCAGCGCGCAGCCACAAGATTCAGAGAAACTAAAGGCCGCCGTAAGAGAAGTCAGTACCGATCAACCAGTGCTCCGGGCTAAAGGATTCGCTTCCATTGAAGGCAAACATCATCGCCTGGTGTTACAGGCGGTTCGCAACCGGGTACAAGCCTATTTCGAAGACGCCCATTCGCACGAGCGTGGATCGCAGCTTGTGTTTATCGGGTATCACTGCCGGCGAGACAGGACAAGTGAGTTGATGAGCGAGCTAACTGGGACGGTGTGGGAGTGAGGGGTGGGAAGTGAGTAGTGAGAAGTGATTGGTGATTGGTGGTAAGCCTGTGGGTATGCATCTTCCTATTATTGAAAGTCGCGCCGACGAAGGACATGCTGCGAGCCAGCAAAGGAAGATAGTCCACGGTTTTAGCTCTTTGTCCCGGAGCGATTTGTCTGACCTTGTCCCGAAGGGACTACAGGACTCAGCCAGGGGTTTTAACCCCTGGAAACGCGTCCACGCAGAGACCCGCCCTGAAGGGGCGGAAGGTATTCGGGATCGAAGTGTTGTTTGGACAATATCTGCATACCGAAAGCGCCGATTCTACCGCCCCCTTCGGGGCGGACACCGTTTTAATCGGCACCTGGGGTTGAAACCCCAGGCTCAGTCCTTTAGTCCCTTCGGGACCCAGAATCGCGGGGACCTACAATCTAATACTCCATTTCTCCGCACCTCCAGGAATCGAGCACAGCTTGTCCGTCGTAGCCCCAGCTCTATGTCGCCACCCGCTGAAGGTCGGCCTGGCAAGCGAGGCACGCTCCACAATAGCGGGTCGGCGAAGGCGGAAGCACGAGGACGAAGACGATTACGAATAGGCCGGTGAGGCTAACCGAAACCCCGTATGCATTGGACAGCTGCAGAACCTGGGCAACTAGATGCTGAGAGAGCGCTGACGTTGATTGAACAGACGCCGGGAGAGATCGTCTTTCTCAGCGCAGCAGATACGGAGCTCTATGCGGTTGCCTCTATTTGGAAGGAACAATTCGGTTCCCGTCTGCGTGTCGCGAGTGCTTTTCCGCTTCGCCAACCGGTTGCGGCTGATCATTACATCGACCGGGTCATTAGTAAGGCTAAGCTGGTGGTGGCGCGGCTCTTGGGAGGTAATGCCTACTTTGCTCATTTCTTGCAAGGATTGTCCGACTTAAGAGAGGAAGGTTCCCAGCTTAAGCTTCTGATTTTGTCTGGCAGCGATCTGGACGAACCGGAGTTAGCGGCACTCAGTGATTTCTCGGGGATAGTTCGGGAAAAGCTTTTTTCCATGTTCCGGCACGGTGGTCGGGAGAATATTCGACGGGCAGGAGCAGCGATTGAATCGTTAATTAAGGATCGTTCGGCCGAGTTGCCTGAACCGGAGCCGATGCCGCAGTTCGGCTTTTATAGGGTAACGGAGGGGCCACGGCTCCGACCGGCCGGCCTCGAGTCCTCCTTCGTCAAGGCGTCGAAGGACGAGACCGAGGCAGCGCTCCCCAAGCGAGCGTGGATTTGTTTTTATCGGGCATGGTTTCAGACGGATGATCTGGCTGTGATCGATGCTTTGCACGCGGCTCTCGAAAGCAAAGGGTTTCAGGTTTCTGCATTTTACTCGTTCTCGCTCCGCAGCGCGGCAGCCCAGGCTGAACTGCTGCGGTTGGCGGAACTGAATCCTCCGGACGTCGTCCTTCTGACCCAGAGCTTCTCGATTTCGTCGGGTGGCGCGGACCGGCTCTCGTTCTTCGAACAGCTTGGTTGTCCAGTTTTGCAGGCTGCGATCTCGCTGGCCGATAGAGAAACCTGGGTAACAAACCAAGCTGGTTTGGCTCCAGCGGAAGTCGCCATGAACGCGGTTTTGCCCGAGGTCGATGGCCGGGTCTTTACAACCGTCATTGGCTTTAAAGAACAGGATCTCTGGATTCCGGAGATTGAATACCGAGCTAAAAGATTGGTGCCGGATCTTGAGCAGATTGAGTACCTCACGACCTTGGCGGGCAATTGGGCCCGACTGCGCACGGTTCCAAATCGCGACAAAAAGATCGCGATTGTTCTTTCCAACTATCCTAACCGCGATGGGCGCATTGGGAATGGGGTTGGTCTGGATACTCCCGCTAGCACGGTGCAATTATTAGGAGCATTGAGCGCGAGCGGCTATTCAGTCGATCCCTGCCCTACGAGTGGTCAGGAATTGATGGAATGGCTTCAAACTGGCGTTACCAATGATCCGGAACATTCTTACGGAAAATCTTGTTATCAAAGCGTCGGTCCGGCCGACCTGAACAGATTCTTATTATCGCTCCCGGACTTGCGTCGGAACGAGGTGAGAGAGCAATGGCCGGTTAACTCTAGTGAATCGATCGTTGTTCCCGGAATACAGTTAGGGAACGTCTTTATTGGAATTCAGCCGCCACGTGGTTATTCGCTCGATCCGCAAGCCATTTACCACAGCCCAAAGCTGCCACCGCCGCCGGCGTACCTAGCGTTTTATCTTTGGCTCCGGGAGGAGTTCCGGGCAGACGCAATCGTCCACGTGGGAAAACATGGCAATCTTGAGTGGTTACCTGGGCGCAGCATCGCTCTCGGAAAGGAAGATTATCCGAGCCTCTGTCTAGGGCCGATACCGCTGATTTATCCCTTCATTGTTAATAATCCTGGGGAAGGCATTCAGGCTAAGCGTCGTTCTGCGGCTGTCATTGTCGATCATCTGACGCCTCCGCTGAGCCGGGCTGGATTGTACGACGATCTCGAAAAGGTTGAACGCCTGTTGGAAGAGCATGCCCACAGCGTCACACTTTATCCAAGCCGAGCCGCAGAGTTGGAGAAACAGATCGATCACTTGCTAAGTCAAGTTTCCTGGAAAGACGAGCTGCCGGATAAGTCGCTACAGACAGTCACAAATTATCTCTGCGAGATTAAAGAAAGTCAGATTCGATCGGGATTGCACGTGCTTGGTGTTAGTCCGGCCGGCGAACAAAGAACGGACTTTTTGTTAAGTCTACTGCGATTGCCCTCTGCCGGACGGCCGGGTTTACTTCAGGTATTGGCCAACGATCGCGTGTTGGAAACATTGACCCCGGCCGAACGAGACCAGGTGGAGTCCAGAGCTCGACGCTGGATAGAGCGTGTGAGCGCCGGCTACGAGGACGCCGAACGCTCCGGCAAAGCCGGACCGAACCCCGAACGCCAAACGCTAGACCAGTTAGCGACCTTTCTTCGCGAGCAGCTCATCCCGAGGTTGGCGCGGTGCGATGACGAAATCAAAAACGTGTTGAACGGTCTTAGTGGACGATTCGTTCCTCCAGGCCCTTCCGGAGCTCCAACTCGAGGCCGGATCGACGTACTTCCTACCGGTAGAAACTTTTTTACCATCGATCCACGGGCGATTCCGACGCAGACCTCCTGGAATTGCGGAAAGATGCTGGCTGACCGGTTACTGGAGCGATACAGGCAGGATCAGGGGGAGTACCCGCGAAAAATAGCGCTGGTTATCTGGGGGACATCTAACATGCGGACCGGCGGAGACGATATCGCTCAAGCGCTCTGGTTTTGGGGATGTGAACCGATCTGGGAAGAGTCATCCGGGCGAGTCGTCGACTTTCGGATATTGCCGCTCAGTTTGTTGGGACGGCCTCGAGTTGATTTGCTATTACGAGTATCAGGGCTGTTTCGCGACGCGTTCGGCGACACGCTGCGTTTGCTGGCGACTGTCCCTAAGCGTTTAGCGCAACAGGATGAACCGCCGGACATGAATCCTATCCGTGGTTCTTGGTTGCTTGAACGGGAAACGCTAACCGGGCGAGGCTTGGATCCGGTCGAGGCCTCGCGACGGGCAACGCTACGAGTTTTTAGTTCCGGGTTCGGATCTTATGGGACCGGCCTGCTTCCGCTCATCGATACAGGGAACTGGGATTCGGCTGAGGATTTAACCGAGGTGTTCTGTCGCTGGGGTGGTTACGCATTTGATAGTGATGGCACCGCTGATGAGGATGTCAGTTTGTTGAAGACCCGCTTGGCTGAGATAGAGGTCGTTCATCAGAATCAAGACAACCGAGAGCACGATGTACTGGACTCGGACGACTATTTCCAATTTCAGGGCGGACTCTATGCTTCGGTTAAACAACTTCGAGGCAAAGCGCCGGTTGTTTTACATGGCGATTCCAGTGATCCCGAGCAACCACGGATCCGAACCCTTGAGCAAGAGATAGTCCGCGTTATCCGGAGCCGAGTGCTGAATCCGCGATGGTTAGAGGCGATGCGACGTCATGGTTATAAGGGAGCTTTCGAAATCGCGGCGACGATCGATTACTTGTTTGGCTATAGCGTCACCACTGGCTTGGTCCGGGACTCTCACTACGAAGAGATCGCGCACAAGCTTTTGCTAGATACAATTCAGAAAGATTTCTTCCGCGAGCACAACCCGGCAGCGCTTAAAGAATCGACGCGCCGGTTACTCGAAGCCGCCGACCGCGGTCTCTGGTCGGCTCCCTCAGAGAACACGATCACGAGACTCGAAGAGAATTTACTCGAACTAGAAGGCCAACTTGAATGAAGCAATTTCCTTTCAGCGCGGTGGTTGGGATGGAGGACGCCAAACGATCTTTGATCTACCATGCCATCGATCCTCGGATTGGCGGTTCCCTGCTGTTGGGACATCGCGGTTGCGCCAAGAGCACCCTGGTGCGCGCCTTCGCTGAATTATTGCAGGCTGCTTCCTCGGAACCCATTCCGTTCGTAGAGCTGCCACTCGGAGCTACGGAAGATCGTCTGCTCGGTTCGATTAACGCGGAAGCATTGGTTGAACAGACCAAGTGGGAGCCGCGCACTGGTTTGATTGAGGAGGCGAACGGAGGCGTCTTGTATGTCGATGAGATCAATCTGTTGCCGGACAATCTTGCAGACCAGATCTTGGATTCGGCGGCCTCCGGCAAACATCATCTGGAGCGCGACGGGATCACCCGTCGCATCGAAAGCCGATACATCCTCATCGGCACTATGAACCCGGAGGAGGGAGATCTCCGGCCACAACTATCAGACCGATTCGCTCACGGTATCTTAATCCAGGACGACTTTACTCCAGAGCAACGAGTGGAGGTCGTGCGACGTCGGATTCAGTTCGACGACGATCCGGAATTGTTCATCCGGACGCATGCCGCTTCTCTGAAGGATCTAGCGGAACGTGTAACTAAGGCACGGACATTGGTTAAGAGTGTGACGATTTCAGAAGAACAGCGACTCGAGATCGCGAACCGAGCGCGGGAATTACAAGTGGAGGGGCTTCGAGCCGAACTTGCTGTGCTTCGAACCGCGCGCTGTGCTGCGGCGTGGGAGAACCGATCGATAATCGAACCGCGAGATCTGGATGGAGCGTGGCGGATGTGCCTCGGACATCGGCACCTCGAAAATCGCCCTTTTACACGAGCGCCTTCGCCGCCGCCGCCCGGCCAGCGGTTTAATCCGCCGCTGGCGCAACGCACTTCTCATGCGCCGACCAATTCGCTGCCGGATCCGAAGCGATTACCTGAAGCCACGCCCTCCCAGCATCAGCGGTTGCGAGATTGGGCTATGGATCCGATTCCTCGAGTGAAAAGTCGAGGAGCAAGGCTGCTCTCCGGCAGACCAGATGCGGTTCCGCACGGAGCCATCAATTGGATGGCAACGCTGCTTAATTCAATCCCGTTTAGGAAGACTTCCTCCATTAACCTGCGTTACTATTCGCTTCGTCGCCGTCCCCGGATGTGGTGTTTCTTAGCTGCCAGTCGATCGACGGGAATGAGCCGTTGTCTAAGCGCAGCGCGAAATTCGCTGATTGATCTAGCCACTCATTGCCGGTCGCCTCGCTGGAACTTGCTTCTGCTGCGAGATAGCCAAATTAAATGGGTGCTTAAACACAGCAGTTTCCGTTCATTCGGAAGCGTCCTCGGCCAACTCGATACGGCGGGCGGCAAAAGCTATCTCTTTCAATCCCTCCATTCTCTACACCGTGCGATTCTAAAGCATGGCCCGGCTAGCCAGGATCGGGTTGTGATTGTGTCTGACGGCCTGGCAACCCTTGAGGCCGGTCAAGATTATCGAGACACGCCGTCTCGTCTCCGCCATTTTCTGCGCCGGCTAACGCAGCTTAATGTCTCTATGGCTTGGCTCTATCCTTCCACTGAACGGGCCTTGGCGAGATGGCTCCAAAAAGTCTTCCGAGGTTTGCCGGTTACGAGCATCAAACTTTGAGCGAGATCCCGGAGAAAAATCCCACGCAAAGACGCAAAGGCGCAAAGAATTGAGACAAAGATATGTTAAACAGGAGGTCACAGAGGCAACGGAGTGTCTGTCTCCCTGACAAGTCCTCTTCAACTGCTGAGCTCCGGCGTAGGGCCTCGATCGAATCTGAGTAATCTGCGGATCTTAAATTTGGATTTGGAATAAAATGGATAGCAGAAATTTCCGACAGCGAACGGTGGGACTATCGGTCTCGCTAGTGCTAGCGAATATTGCGGCGTGGGTCTGGGCTTATCTTGTGTTTCATGGTCAGCCGGTACTTATTGGGACCGCATTTCTAGCTTACTCATTTGGTTTACGACACGCATTAGATGCCGACCATATTGCGGCGATCGATAACGTCACTCGAAAGCTTGTGCAAGGCGGCGAACGGCCGGTTTCTGTTGGGTTCTACTTTGCCCTGGGGCATTCGACGGTAGTGATGATTGCCGTAGTGATTGTCTATTGGACAGCAGCGATCGCCAGTGAACGTTTCAAGCAATGGCAAGAGGTCGGAGAGATCATTAGCACGTGTGTATCAGCCTGTTTTCTCTTTGCGATTGCCCTCATCAATCTGCTGGCCATGCAAGACACTTACCGTGCGCTCAGAAGACAAAAACGGGAAAATCCACCTCCATCAGAAGCGGTTAACCCGGTGATGGGGCAAGGTATCGTCAGCAGACTGCTCCGGCCATTAATGAAGACATTGGCGAAACCGATTCATATGTATCCCATCGGATTCCTGTTTGGACTTGGTTTCGAAACGGCTACCGAGATCGCTTTGCTGCAGGTGTCGGCCTCATCGGGAGCCAAAGGCCAATCCCTGATGAATGTGATGGTGTTACCGGTGCTTTTCGCGGCGGGAATGACCCTAGTGGATAGCGCCGACGGAATGATCATGGCTGGCGCTTACAACTGGGCTTTTATCAATCCGATCCGGAAGCTTTACTATAATCTAACTATCACTTCTGTGTCAGTGGTAGTTGGAGTTGTTGTTGGGGGAATCGAGTTAATTGGCTTGGTGAAGGACAAACTGAATCTCGACGGTGGCTGGTTCTGGTCCACAATTGGAATCCTGCAGGATAACTTCGGAGCTATCGGTCTCACGATCGTGGGAGTATTTATCCTGACCTGGCTGATATCGGCGATTGTTTATCGACTGAAAAAGGTCGATTTTTCAGGCTAGAAATCAGGTTACGAGAATGCGGGTTAGGTTAGCTATTTATCCTGAATCTCAGGGTCCACATGCACCTTGGCGATGTTCGGAATCTCCAGCTTCAAACTACGCTCGATGTTGCTCATCACCTCGTGCGCCTCGCGCAAGGACATTTCTCCGGGAAACTGTCGTTCAAGCGTGACCACTAAACCTTGATCTGTCACTAAAACGTCCCGAATACGAGCCTTGGCCGCTTCTGGCGATTTTGAAAGAGCGTCCCGGACGCTCTGGGTTGTTCCAGATTGTTTTCTTGCCGGTCGCGATCTGTCACTGCGCGGCTCCAAATGAATGGCGATTTCCGACCGGTTTGGAAGCGCGCTCTGTAAGGCGCGTTCGAAGTCCTCCGAGTGCTTGTGGGCTTC
>JAFAZK010000143.1 GCA_019239825.1 Verrucomicrobiota bacterium
GCGGCGATGAATTCTTCTCATACGGCTCAGGTCTTGAATGAAGCCTTTTCCACCTATTTCGGGTGGGATACGTATTTGCACGGGTGAGCGCGGAAGCGGTGGGCCCCGTGGAGCGCAGCCTCGCTTGCGAGGCCGATTCGGTCGGAACCCTGGAGCGAGGCTCTCGAATGTTTTGTTATGTTACCGAAGAGTCGATTGTGATGACGCCAGCTGATCTTGTTAGACCGATCGATGCGCCGAGCCGTAGGCTGCAGTATTGCAGCACCGATTGGTTGAGCCAGGAGAATTGGTAGCGTGAGTTGGGCGGTTATCCGCGGCCGCACGGAATACCCGCGGCTCGGCCAGGGTTTTGGCTTAGCAAAACGTTGGGATCTGATACACCTGCGGCTTTCGTTAACACCACAGGGTCGTAAGGGAGCCTCGCCCCACCAAAGTCGGCCTCGCAACCGAGGCAGCGCTCCACGGGTGCGCCTAAAACTTCGACGCGGCGGCGCCTAGCTTCTTCTCGTCGATGAGGTAGGTCTTTGTTACCACGATCGGATTGATCGGGTTATTGTTGGTATCTACCACAGCAGCGCTGATCTCCACCAGAGCATCCATTCCGCCAGCGACGTGACCAAACACCGTGTCCTTGCCGTCCTGCGACGGAATGTCCTTCAAGCAGATGTAGAATTGGCTACCGTTGGACTCGAGTTTTGGGTTCACTTTGGCTGATAGCGCGCCCATGGCGACCGCCCCGCGGACATGCTTTAGACGAATCTCGGCAGGCAAGGTATAGCCGGGACCGCCCGTTCCCATGATGTTGCGGTCGTTTTTCTTCGTCAAAGGATCACCACCCTGGACCAGATAGTTGGAGATGGCCCGGTGGATCTTGGTCTTCACGTAAAACTTTTCTTTGACCAGCTTCTTGAAATTATAAACGGTGTACGGCGCTGCCTCCTCGTCGAACCCGATCGCAAAGCTCCGCGTCTGGCGCACCTTTCCTTCTTTCCATTGCACCTCGAACACGGCGACATCTTTGGCAGACAGGACGGAGCTGGTTACGATCAGCGTTACTGCAAGGGCGATAAGTCGTTTTATCATGGGATGATCGGAAGGCTGCGGAGTTCTGCGGTTCCGATCAAGTCCGAATTATCCGGGTTTTGTACACGGTACCGAGAGCCGGGTTGGTCAAAATTGCGTTTTATGTAGGCCAATCCGATCCAAGTTTCCAGCTTCGAGCTCATGGCAGCGCTAGTGACAAAGCCGGTTTGCTGACCGGAATCGTTCACTAGTTTGTCTCCGCTGGTCAAGATCGCTCCATCAACTAATTGAACGCCGCAAAGCTTTCGGTTTACGTGGCCAAGACTTTTTAGCCGGCTAATCACCTCTTGGCCGACGTAGCATCCCTTAGTGTAGCTTACGGCCCTTCGATCCAATCCGGCTTCATTTGGGATGACGTCTTCGGTCAGCTCATGGCCCCACTCGGGGATGCCGCGTTCGATCCGGAAAGTCTCGAACTCCGCAGCCTGGAGCACAGATTCCTTTAGTAGCTGAGGAACCACGTTTTTGAGCGTGATTGGTACCAGCAGGTCATAGCCCTCCAGTCCAAATCGGTCGCAACGTGACACGAGCCCCTCGGGCAGGATGCCATCCGGAAGATTCGGTGCCAGGGTGTGAAACAAACTGAATTCCTCCGATTGATCCGAGAACTCGACATCATCGGCGATCGCGTACTTTTCTAGACGGGCTGGCAGCGTTTCGCGAAGCGCTGGGTGACAATCAAGCAGGAACGACTCCTCAATTGGAGTAACAAAAAGATCCCCGCAAAGTTTCCCTTTGGCGGTCAGGACACAGGCATAGATCGTTTGACCGGGTTTCGCCTGCCTCAGCTCGTTGCTCAATTGGCCATTGAGAAAACGCACTCGGTCGCCGCCCGTAACGCGGATTTTTGCGCGGCTGGAGAGGTCGATTAGCATGGCATGGTTGTCAGTTAGCAGTTAGCAGTTTGCTGTTTGCGATTTTTCGTTGGCGTGCGGCTAGGGAATAAAGCGTCGCATGCCGAAGACCTGGAGGGGAGCCGCTTTTGTCTGTGGCAAGATGAGCAAGCGTATCAGGAACCCAAGACGTGGCGGCTTCGAACAAGGTGGATAGCAGGCGGCTCCCGGGATTGACCCAAGGCGTAAATTGATAGGAAAATCGTTGCACTGCTTCGGTCAAAATAACATTCGAGGTCCACGCCAGGAGCCGTTCTCGGGAGCCGCTTGCTTCACATGCACATCCTCCTGGAAAGCGTCGCGCTTCGAAAAACGTACGCTCGAATTGGGACGGGCGAAAGCGGCTCCCCTCCAGGCCGTTCGCTCATCCAAGCCTGTCATACCCGGGCAATGTGAGAAACGAAACAAAATCATCGCTCGTGGTGATTTTCGAGAACAGCTCGGCAGCGTCCGGGAAGCGGCCTTTCCCATAGCGATCCGATCCAAGCCAATTTTCGATCTTTTTCAATTCCTCGCCTAGAATAGTTGTGAACAGCTCGGCAGTGACTTTCCTGCCATCGGACAACTTCCCTTTCGAACTGCGGATCCATTGCCAGACCTGGGCGCGCGAAATCTCGGCGGTGGCGGCGTCTTCCATCAAATTAAAGATAGGAACAGCCCCTGAACCGCGGAGCCAAGCCTCCAAATATTGGACGCCGACGCTGACATTGGTTCGTAAGCCTTGTTCAGTGATCGGTTCTTCCGGACCGAACTTGAGCAGGTCATCACCAGCCACCGAAACATCCTCTCGTTTCCGATCGATCTGGTTCGGCGTTTTCATTACCGCGTCGAATGCTTCGAGCGCCACCGGAACCAGTCCGGGATGCGCAACCCAGGTGCCATCGTGGCCGTCGTTGGCTTCTCGTTCTTTGTCCGCCTTCACTTTGCCAAACGCTTCGGCATTGGCCTTCTCGTCGTTCTTAATGGGGATCTGCGCGGCCATACCACCCATGGCATGGATACCGCGGCGGTGACAGGTCTTGATACACAAAAGCGAGTACGAACGCATGAAATGAGTTGTCATGGTGACGAGCGCGCGGTCCGCCAGAATAAAGTCCGAATTGTTTCGGAAACGTTTGATACAGCTGAAGATGTAATCCCAGCGTCCGCAATTGAGGCCGGCCGAATGATCCCGCAGTTCGTAAAGGATCTCGTCCATCTCAAACGCGGCTAAAATGGTTTCGATGAGAACGGTGGCTCGGATTGATCCACGCGGAATCCCGAGCTCGTCTTGCGCCAGCTTAAAGACATCGTTCCAAAGCCTGGCTTCCAGGTGGCTCTCCATTTTGGGCAGATAAAAGTAAGGACCACTTCCTCGGGCCAGCAGTTCCTTGGCGTTGTGAAAAACGTAGAGCCCAAAATCGAAGAGACCGCCGGAAACCGGTTCGCCGTCCACCAACAGATGTTTTTCCACTAAATGCCAACCCCGCGGGCGAACCAAGAGAACCGCGACCTGATCCTTTAAGCGATACTGTTTCCCTTCTGGACTGGCGTATTCAATGGTGCGCCGGATCGCGTCCCGGAGATTGATATGCCCTTCGATCATATTGTTCCAGGTGGGAGCGTTGGCGTCTTCAAAGTCAGCCATAAAAACCTTTGCTCCCGAATTCAAGGCATTGATCACCATCTTACGGTCAGTTGGGCCCGTGATTTCCACGCGACGGTCCTGCAGGTCTTTTGGAATTGGTGCGACCTGCCAATTCGACTCGCGGATTTGAGCGGTCTCCGGAAGAAAATCGGGCTTTTTGCCTTGATCGATTTCGGCCTGGCGTTGCTCCCGTCGTTCCAGCAATTCTTTGCGCCGGCTATTAAATTCTCGCTGTAAACGAGCAACGAAGCGCAAGGCGTCCGGAGTCAGAATTTCGGGGAATGGTTCAGGGACCGGACCCCTAATTTCAATGCCATCAAATGTTTTGGACGGTAAGCTCATAGCAGCGAGTTGTTTGGTTTCGGTTAACAAAAAAGCAGTGGGCGAGGCCGATTACAAATGGCAATTAGGCCGGGGTAAAGGAAGGACAAATGACGAATGACAGATGACAAATTTGGTGGGCCATTTGGGAGCCTCGCCCTACCAGGGAGGTCTCGACGGTTCGCGGCTGTGTGGCTTGCGCAAAGGGAATCAAAAGACATGCGCGAAATCATCGCGCCGTGAACGTTCGCGGGAGCCGCCTGCTTTCACACGGTTCGGACGGGTTAAACTCGATACAGAATACGCGAGAGGGGAGGGAAACGCGCCAAAGCGGCTCCCCTCCAGACGATGTTTCGCTGTCTCGCCGAGCCTCTGCTTGCGCTTGACGTGTCATCTACTCTGCCTGGCCTTAGCAACTTTCAATCTTTATGTTAGAAGTTAGGCAGGCGCCTAATTTCTTCGCTACTCGAAAATTTTATCCTATTTACATCGACTTGCCGCGGGCTAGTATGAATTTAATGCCATTGCAGAGAGAGCGAGATGTACCGATCAGCAATAACAATTACTGATTACTGGTTACTGA
>JAFAZK010000146.1 GCA_019239825.1 Verrucomicrobiota bacterium
AAACCTTCCTTATTCTTTCATGAGCACGAATCGCAACAGCTGACAATGTTGGTAAACCAGTTGTCGCTGTAGGTGCAGTCGGCGCTGCAAGACGTTCTGATTAACCCAGTACTCGATTTGTTTGGAGTCGTGCTTTTGGGTTACAGCTTGTTCCAATCCCTCCAGGCCGTTCAGGCCAGGGGCGGTAACCAGGTCTGGCTGTTTTTCTCGGTTATCATTTTGATCGCACTGCTTTCGCCTTGGCTAGTCAGCCGGATGGGATCCCGGCTCCGGCAAAGTTCCCAGAATGTTCAGCAGCAGAACCTGGTTCTAGCATCGTTGGTTGGAGGCGCCATGGGCGCTCCCGAAGAGATTCAGGCGATGCGCGCAGAAGAAATCTTCGCTCAGAAACATGAGGCTGCCTTAAAAGAATCCTTACACCGGCGGCTCCACCAAACTCTCACCGTGGGCAGCCTCAACCTGCTAAATCGGTTTCCAGGAGATTTGGTTTTAGTCTCGCTGATGGGCCTCTCGGTTTTTATCGCCGCGAACGGCCTGGCCGGAATCAATGCCGGGGTTGTGGCCGGACTGATGGCCCTGACCCCTTCGTTCATGGGATCGATTCAAGGGTTCTCTGCTCTTTCCATCAATTTCAATATGACCTGGCCGGCTATCGAGTCGGTTGGCTCGATCCTGAGCGCGGAGCCGGCCACGGCTCCGAGTGAAAGCGGCCAGGATGACGCTGAAATTGCAGGTGAAATCGAAGCTCGCCGGCTGGTTTTTCAGTATCGGGCCGCTGAGTCCCGGAAGATTTTTGATGATGCATCCTTCGTTATACCGGCGGGATCAATCACCGGCTTAATCGCAAAGGCAGGCCAAGGAAAAACTACTTTCTTCCGGTTAGCGTTACGTTTTTACGAGCTATCAGCCGGCGAGATCTTACTAGGCGGTATTCCGCACACGCGGTTTTCGCTGGAGAGTTTGAGGCGCCAGATCGTTCTGATGCCTCAATCGCCCGCGTTTTTCCATGACACTATCCGGGAAAATCTTCGGGTCGCCCGGCCCGCTGCGACGGATGCGGAAATCCAAGAACTCTGTGAGCGGACCGGTATCTGGTCAGTTCTCGGGGAAGCATACGGTCAGGCCCCGCTTGACCGGCAGTTTGCTTCCGGAAACTTGTTGTCCGGCGGACAAAGGAAGCTTTTCGCTTTGACCCGCTGCCTCCTCCGGAAGCCTTCCATTCTTTTCTTAGACGAACCGACGACCGGGATCGATCCGGAGGATAAGTACAGCCTATTACAAGTCATGCGACAGGTCTGCGCCGGCAAAACGGTTTTGGTAGTCGACCACGACATTGTTGGCTGGCAAATCCCGTTTTGTGACCGTTTCATCGTTTTGGATCACGGCAAAATCACGCAAAGCGGCGCTGCGGCCGAGCTTTTGTCGGCGTCGGGGCTATTTCGGGATCTGTTTGAGCGTCAAATTGAGGGTGTGCGCTTGATGAATGATGAACTGAACCGAATTAGTGACCTAACGGCCTCTGCGGGAGGCGCTACCTCCAACAATGCCTAGAAATAACGCAAGCGCCGCCAGGATCCTCGTCTGACCAATAGAAACCCACCAAGACGCCTAGAAAAGTCTCGGTGAATTCGAGATCGACGAATACAAGAGAGAATAGCGAATGCCTGAGAAATCCAAAACTATCGAAGTTTATCTGACTCAGAAACCTGAGTCTCCCGCGGGGCCCGAGAAGGCCTCTCGAGACATGGATGCGACAAATGCCGAACCGGAAGTGGGTGGACGTGGCTATTATCGTTGGGTGGAATGCTGGCACTGCCACTCGATGCGCCGGGTCTACTGGGAGTATCCCGGTCAAACCTTCATCTGCGGCAGCTGCGGCGTGGAATACATTCCAAACAACTAAATTTGCTACAGCATCAATCGGAGCGATCAAATCGCCGAGGCACCAACCAGGTAAAATCCTGAATTGGTGCCTTGTGTTTTCTTGGTAGCGATGAGCTCCCGCTCGCCCTAGCGGCTTTAGCCGCCTCTGTACCGATTACTGACACACTGATTACTGATTACTGATTACTTTCGGTCCCCGCCGCGCCCCAGCGTCTGCCACCTAAATGGTGTAATCGAGAAAGAAGGAATCGAACTCTCGGATGGTTCGTTTACAGCTTGCCAAGCTGAAAACAGTTTGATCGTGCTCTGTCGCTCGCAGAGAGGAGTCAATTTCTACCCACCAGCGTTCCGCGCTTTGAGCAGCATTTATAATCGGCGTTAGTTGTTTATAGATATTGTCCGGACCTAACCCGCCGGCGTAGCCGCATCCCGCGAATCGCTTTAACCCTTTTGGCCACTTTTTCTGAGCGGGTTCCTGAACTTCAGACTCATCAAAAAGGGTGGAACAAGAAATTCCCTGCGCCACCAAAGCATCGGCTATCTCAAGGTTCCGGTCGCGGACGCGAAGAATGATTTGTTTGTCTGCGTTTTTCGCTACGAGTTGACTAAGCCCCGAAAGATCCACCTGGTCGATCCCCTGCGTGGAGTTGATCTGGATCCGCCGAAACAGCGACCAAACTTTGCCGTACTTAGTCATCAGCTCAGTGTCGTCCCCCTTCAGAAAAGCACGGGCGCTTTTTCCCGAGAGTTGCGCCGAGAGGTTAAGCTCTGGAGACAGGTTACAGATCCAATCGACACCCGGGAATCCAACCTCCCGGTTCTGGCGTTCAATCGCCAACCCGAGCCCCCATTCCACCGTGAAATAGTGGGAGCGGATCTCTTTCAGCCTCTCTCCATCGGCGGTTTCATCGACACCGGAAAATGTGACTCCAAGAAAGCTCACGGGTTCTTGTTTGGCGTTCGGCGTTCGGCGTTTGGGGTTCGGCGCTTGGCGCTCGGTCCTTCCCTTTCAGGTTTCTGCCTACGACCCATAAGCCCCATTTTCGAATGCTCGCACACGTGGATTGTCCCAATAGCCTCGTCACCCCCAAACCGCAACCGCCCAAGCGCTCAGCCGCGAACTCTGAATACGGGACCGCGAGCGCCGAACTGCTAACTGCGAACTTGTCTGCGCCGAGGTTCGACGCGAAGGTTAACGTGAGTCGAAAGGAGGTCCTATGCCTGTTAAGGAAATCCATCAACACGATTACACCAAAGGGAGTGTCCGGTATACGATACACGTCGAAGAAGGCGAAACCGGGGCGATGTGGGGCACTTGGAATTGCCACGAATGCAACATTGGTGGTTCTGCCAGCAAAGGCTCTAGCACGGTCGATGATGCGATCGAGGCAGCCAGAAGTGATCTTGAGCGTCACCATACCAGCAACCATGAGGTGTGATAGGGAGCGGCCACTGGTATGGACAGTGGCCGCAGCTCTGGGGTTCGCGGAAGGAACCGGTTTGGAATTGGGCGGCGGGATCGCGACTCAAAAGGAAAATTAAACCATGTATCTTTATCGGACTTCGCGAGGCATTTTAGCACGATCGGAAAAAAGCTTCTTTCAGATCCCGGATACCGACTTTGACGAGTTATTAAGCCATCAGAGTCTGTACACCTATCTTTCGGACCTGAGAGTGGATGCTAAGACGGTGCGGCCACCCGCAGCGGAGGAGTTGCTGCCTCCAGTCGGAGCTCAAGAGGTTTGGGCGGCTGGCGTCACTTATGAACGGAGCCGGGAAGGCCGCAGGGAAGAAGCGCACGAAAGTGGCGCTGCGGTGTTTTATTCTCGGGTGTACGATGCCGAACGGCCTGAGCTTTTCTTTAAAGCGGCTGGTTGGCGAGTGGTGGCTCCTTACGGTAAAATTCGAGTTCGACGCGACGCGCGTTGGAGTGTGCCCGAACCAGAACTCGTACTCGTGATTAATCGGGATGCAAAAATCATCGGTTACACGCTCGGCAATGATGTCTCTTCCCGCGATATCGAAGGCGAAAATCCCCTCTATCTGCCTCAAGCGAAAGTCTACGACGGCAGCTGTTCAATCGGCCCGGCCATCCTGGTCACGGAAGAACCCTTGGATCTGAACACAGAGATTACCTTGCTGATTGAACGCGGCGGCCAAACAATTTTCCAAGGTCAGGTTCCCTTACGGCGAATCCATCGGGAACTGGATGTTTTAGTGGAATACCTTTATAGGGAACTCAGTTTCCCGGCCGGCGCCTTTCTATTAACCGGTACCGGTATCGTTCCTCCAAACGATTTTACTTTGCTTCCCGGCGATGTCGTTAAAATCACCGCTGCACCTCTTGGAGAATTGATGAACGAAGTTGCGTAGCGTCGAATGGGCTTCGTACTCCTACTCGGCGTCGTCCTCATCCTCGATCCGGACCACGCGGCGTGTTAGAGTCATCAGGTAGGAAGAATCGTTTTCGGGGCGTCTTTGCCCTGAAGGGGCAGCACAACTTAGCCCAGGGTTTCAACCCTGGGTTACTGTTACAATAGGATACGCTCTGAAGGGGCGTCCGAAGCGAACAGGTCCTACGCGTGGATTCGTTCTATTTCGTTCGCTACCTCAAGCAACGAGCGACATTCCAGTCTCGTTCTACCCCTCGGATTGCGAACCAAAATTGCGGGTATTCCAACCGCTTCTGCTCCCAATACGTCTGACCCAAGGCTATCTCCAACCATCACAAAGCGCACGATTTCGGGATATGCGGCTTTGACTTGCAAAAACGCTGCCGGATTCGGCTTCTCGATTCCGGTGTTTGCCGAATTAAAAACTCGCTCAAAGAACGAAGCGATTTGCCTTGGCGAAACGCTAAGGTGCCGTCCAAATCCCAAAGCAAAAGTCTGCCACTCATCAAGCCGCCTACTCCTCACTCCCGGCCGTTTCCACTGCAACGATATTCCGAATCTGGATGATCGATGCTGCGCCGGTGTCGCGTTCAACGAAAAGCAACCCAGACCGTCCCGTGCCGAACCAAGCGTGGTCTCTGGAAGGCACATCATAAACTGACCCGTCATTCAATCGCACCCTGAAAGGAACAAACCTTTGAGCGATCATGAACTCTCTCAGCTGCTCGTTCATCGCCGCAAAAATTTAGTGTTATCCAGGGTCGTCGTCAAAATAAATGATACAAAAAACTAGGATGTTATGATAGCGTTTTCTTAGATGAGCCTTACTCTCGGCGAAATTTCTGGACTCCCAGTGAGATAGCAGATCTCTTCGGGGTCATGAGACTTCTGCTCACTTCCGCCGGTATCAGCAACCCGAGCATCCACGACGCGCTGGTTGAACTACTGGGCAAACCGGTTGCCGAGTCAAATGCCCTCTTCATACCCACCGCGATATACCCGTTCCCCGGCGGTGCTAATTTCGCTTGGCAAGCGATCTGCGGAAGAGCCAAATCGCCCTTAGCTCAATTGGGTTGGAAATCCTTAGGAGTGCTGGAACTCACCGCTCTGCCCAGTATCGATAGAAAGGCTTGGGTCCCATCAGTCGAAAGCGCTGACGCCCTGTTGGTTTGGGGCGGCGATCCCTTATATCTGAGCTACTGGATGCGGCAGTCCGGATTGACAGAACTCTTGCCATCGCTGCGGCCCGAGTCGGTCTATGTGGGAGTGAGCGCAGGAAGCATGGCCGTAGCCTCCACCATCGGAGAGAGTTATACGAATCCGCCCGCCGGCACCCATCGCGCGCTCACGTCGGAAGAGATCGTGTTCTCTACACCCCAAGGAGAAATCAAGAGGCTCTTGGTCACAGCTCAGGGAGCCGAACTGGTTGACTTTGCCTTGATCCCCCACCTCGACAACGAGAATCATCCGGACGCTTCCTCAGCTAATGCAAAGAAATGGGCCGCGAAGCTGGCCGTTCCGGTCTATGCCATTGACGATCAGACCGCCATCAAAGTGGCCGGCGGCGTTGTCGGGGTCGTCACCGAGGGGCACTGGGAGCTGTTTACCCCCTAATATCGGGGTCGTAACGCGTTCCGTTCGGGCGCGTATGCTGCAACCGCCTCGCCTCTTTGCTTCGAGCCGGAATGTGGATAGCGCTCACACCTCGACGCCGATGGAAGAAGAGACCTTGCTTTGCCAGCGGAAAAGCGATCGATGAACGAAGCCTTCCCGCAGATTTATGGATTTTACTGCTATCTTGGTTTGTATATGGAAAACAGGCATCGCTGCTGAGGGAGACCAGTGCATCGAGTCATAAGTAGGAGGTCCGCCGCGGCGGTATGCCTCTTACTTATGACTCGATGCACTAGATAAAAGGAATACCGCTGCCTCACAGAATGGTCGCTTCAAATCAAGACCAAGCGAGCCTTCGACATTGCCCGGTGAATGAGGTGGGGACGGCGTAACTTAGTGGATTACATCCACTTAACTTATTGTATTTCTAATATGCTTGGCTACAACTGGCAATCGTGGTGGTGAGGTTTGCATTACTTGCAGTCTACGTAAAAGAAATTAAAAAAGAGGCCACAAATGAAACCTCTAGCTCCGGATCCCGGTTGCCCAGTGTGGGCAGTGCTTCCGCCGTTGCTGGTCGAACGGATTCACCGGCACTACAACCTGCTCTATGGAGAGGGACTTACTACTACTTCAGACGCTCTGGCCGAGTTCTGCTCTGAATTCATAGCAGATGCCGCCTTCCGTGAGCGAATACAAACAAAAGCGGCTGAGCTTCAATCGATAGTATTCGACAGCCGCGACCCGAGCTGGGGCCTTTGGCCTATAGATCCAGAGGAGTGCGCTGGAATCGGTTTCTTCCTCGGCTTAGTCCTCGAAAATTCAATCGATGACTATGTAGCAGATTTACCGGAAGCGACGCTTGCTTTATTAGAGGAGCAGGTTGTGAGTTCTGGGAGAAGCCTGGAAGAGATCTTCATCGAAATGTTGATCGAAGCTAAGTCACTTGCCGCCCATCCCGTTGACTGATGGAGAGCAATTAGAAAAAACGTATCGCGAGGCTCGGCTATGAATTTCGCTTTCGCATGGAACTATCAAGCGAAATAAGCTGGTCCGCACTTTCCTAACCGAACAAATCGAAACTATGAGCGAGCAGTTCTTTTACATCCAATATAAAGTCACGCCTAGACGGACTCTGGCACGTGGTACCGGAAGCGAGGCGATTACAATTGAGCTTCCAGTTAAGCATGTAATCGATTGGAAGCTTCAACAACCAGACCGGTATCTTACTGACGAAGAAATCGCGATTGAACTAACCCAAGCAGTTGCCATCGCGACCGCCGACCGATTTGTTGTGTTAACTCCTCGTCCGATCAAAGCGCAAGAAATCCACTCAGGCAGACTCTTATCGCAGTGTTTTTCTGCTATGCCCGAACGAGACTGCGATTATGAGGACGACGATATTCGAGCCTGGTTTGTCGCATAACCAGGTTTCCTGCCCTTTGCTCGGAGAGTTTGTGGTGTCTGCGAGGCACCGTGCCTCCAATCCTCCAGACATGAACCACGCAGCGGTCGCGTAGCGGAAGGCGAAAGAACCGCGCCCTCATGCTTCCGCGATGGACTGGCCGTTGACCTAACGTCTTAGTAGATCGCCCTTGCCGCGCTTCGATGAAAACAAAACTTGCGAATGGCTTGATAATACAACAGTATCGAATACTGTTATGGCATCAAAGGTCTATTCTGCTGCGGTGGTCGGAGTCGATGCCTTTGAAATCGAGGTCGAAGTGCATGCCGGCTGGGGTGAAGAAGGCAAGGTTACGGTAGTTGGGTTACCCGATACGGCGGTTCGTGAAAGCAAGGACCGGGTGCGTTCAGCCATTACCAATACGGCTCTGCGTTGGCCACGCGGTAAGATCACCGTCAACCTCGCTCCAGCGACGGTTCGCAAAGAAGGTCCGAGTTTCGATCTGCCGATTGCGTTGGGCCTGCTCAAGCTAATTGACGATAACCGGATACCGGACTTGGACCCCTATTGTTTGGCTGGCGAACTCGCGCTTTCCGGTGAGCTCCGGCCGGTCCGAGGAGTGTTGGCTATTGCTCTTGAAGCGAAAAGACGCGGTCGCCAGATTCTCATCGTCCCGAAACTGAATGCCGAGGAAGCGGCTCCAGTACAGGGTTTAGCTGCTTACGGCGCTAACAGCCTTAGCGAAGTCGTCAATTTTTTGCGTGGCGAAACCGCGCTGCAGCCGGTTGCCGGCCAACCCAATTTTGTTCCCAGTAAGATCGACGATGATTTCGCTGAGGTCCACGGTCAGCAACATGTCAAACGCGCGGTCGAAGTGGCTGCTGCTGGAAACCACAATCTGCTGATGATCGGTCCACCCGGATCCGGCAAATCAATGATCGCAAAACGATTGCCCACCATTCTACCTCCGATCACCATGGCGGAAGCAATCGAGACGACGAAAATCCATAGCATCTGCGGAATACTAAATGGTTCACGCCAATTCGTGACCGAACGGCCGTTCCGAAGCCCGCATCATACGGTCTCAGATGCCGGCTTACTGGGAGGATCAGCTCAACCGACGCCGGGTGAAGTCAGCTTGGCTCACAACGGTGTGCTCTTCCTGGATGAATTACCCGAGTTTCACCGATCGACGTTGGAAGTACTACGCCAACCTTTGGAGGATGGGAAAGTGACGATTTCTCGGGCCGCCGGTTCCATGACGTTTCCAGCCAGTTTCATGTTGGTTGCCGCCATGAACCCGTGTCCCTGCGGTCACTTCGGAAACCCGCGACGAGAATGCCGGTGTTCACCCAGCCAGGTTCAACGCTACCGAAGCAGGTTATCCGGTCCGTTGCTAGATCGGATCGATATCCACATTGAGGTGCCAGCCATAGAGATGAACGAGCTCACTTCAACCGCGGAAGGAGAAGGTTCGGCTGCAATCCGCGATCGGGTCAGAAGAGCACGCATGGTGCAGCAAAAGCGTTTCGCTCGAGAAGGGTTGATCCGTAACAACGGTCAAATGACCACCCGATTACTGAAGAAACATTGCCGCCTTGAATCGGAGGGGATCGAATTGATCCGCAAAGCGGTCACCAACCTCAACCTGAGTGCGCGAGCTTATGATCGGATTCTGAAAGTCGCACGCACGATTGCAGACTTGGCAGGCGCCGATCAGATCACCGCCGAGCATCTCGGTGAGGCCGTCCAATATCGGACCTTGGATCGTGGTCTATGGTGAACAGACAAGGAGTTCGAGGAGTTGCAGGAGTTCGAGAATCGGAGCCAGAATCCAGGAGGCGCGCACAGCGAGAAATAGGCCAAGTCCTTTCTTTGAACAGGTTCGTCCCGGCCCGGAATCAGTCGCGGGTCAGGTCCTCCTGACTCCTGGATTCTGGCTCCTGGCTCCTATTCTCGAACTCCTGGAACTCCTTTTTTGCCTCTAGCCGAAGACGCTGGATCATAGTAAGTCCGAATCATGAAGAGACTAATGTCCGCGGGCTTGTTTGCCTTGGTTTCCCTCCTTCCCGCGTTTGCTGCGCCGGCCGAGGAGACCACCGATCCGCTGGCCAATGCGCCAACCCAATACAGTGCTGATCTGGTTGTTACCCGTAAAGTAGGGCCGCAAACGCCAGTGAACATGAAGATCTATGTCGACGGGAATAAGCGGCGCACTGATCAAGGCAGCGCTGCCGGGAATATTATCATTCTTCGTGGCGACCTTAGTAAGAGGTACATTTTAACTCCCAGTAATAAGACCTACATGGAAGCAGCTTTGGACCCCAGGATGCTGGAGTCTCCGAGTGATTGGGCGAAAAGGATGGGGCTTGTGCACGAAAAGGTTGGTACCGAGGACGTTAACGGTGAGACCTGCGATAAGTACAGTTACGCTTCGGACGCAAAGAAAATGGCGTCCGGTCAGAACAAGCCAACGATGCCGCCCACGCGAGCGATCACCGGTTTCATCTGGGTCGGCCAGAATTCTCACATGCTGCTTAAGTCTGAGAACGAAGTCACTACGGCAGAATGGAAAAACGTTAAGGTTGGACCGCCGGACGCATCGGTATTCGAATTGCCCAGTGACTATAAAAAGATAGAGGCGGGTAGACCATTCCAGATGAAGCCGCAGGAACAAAAGTCCGAGGAGCAGAAGTCGGAGGAACAGAAATCCGGAGGTCAGAGTCCAAGTCCTGCGGTGAGCGCATCTCCAGAAGCGAGTGCATCCCCTGAGCAGAGCCCTTCCGCACAAAAATCAGACGGAGATAAGTAAAGGAGTCAGGAGCTAGGGCGCTCTGAGTCTCTTCGAATCCAATGTTTCGCCAAGCTTGGACCCAGGACCTGCTGACTCCTGGATTCTGGCTCCCGGCTCCTACTCGCTTTGTAGCTATTCCTTAGGCAGTATATGAACGGCTCCTGCTTCACCGTCCGCCGGCTTGGGTACGCCGATGCCGATGCTTTTCGCTCGATTCGATTGGAAGGACTCCGGAACGACCCCGAGGCTTTCGGTTCAACCTTCGAAAAGGAATCAAGGGAACCGGGACATTTTTTCGTCGAGCGATTGACTCGAAGCGCGGTATTCGGCGGGTTTTCCAAAGATCGTTTGGTTGGAGTAGCGGGCTTTTACTCTTTTGAGGACATAAAATCGAGGCACAAAGGAGTCCTCTGGGGGATGTACGTCACGCCGGAAGCGCGCGGTTCCCGACTTGCCACTTTGCTGGTTGAGGCGCTCCTGGAACATGCTGGCAATGAGGTGGAACAAGTGCAGTTAACCGTTACGGCTAGCAATGGGCGCGCCAGGCGGTTTTACCAACGAATGGGTTTCGTTCAGTACGGCCTCGAAGAAAAATCATTGAAATACAAAGGCGCGTATTTCGATGAGGTCCTGATGGTGAAGTTTCTAACCAAAAAAGGATAGCCGCAAAAATCAACCGCGAATGGACGCGAATAAACACGGATAGAGTTAGGCATCCGGAAGCGGCGTCATGTAGGCAGTGAGGATCCCGAATCGTTACCTCATCAGAGCACTCGCGATTTTACGTTGGTATTTTTCGCCAATAAGCAGACTCGCCGTCTCAACAGCGTCCATCTGTAATCGCGATCCTATTCGCGTCAATTCGTGTCCATTCGCGGTTTCTCAGTTTGTTCGTGTCCATTTCGCGGATATTTCTGTGCTTTTTGCACCTTTTTGCGGCTATTTGTTCTTCTATGCTTGCGGTACGCAAAACTGCGCGTGGAATCGGGAACATTGAAGTACTCGATGTGCCGGAGCCGAAGGCCGGTGCCGGGCAGGTTGTAATCGAGGTTGATTCGTCCGGGATTTGCGGCACCGATCTGCACATTTATCTCGACGAATTTGAGACATATCCTCCGGTCACCATCGGCCATGAAACGGCGGGGACCGTTGTCGAGATAGGGCCAGAGGTAACCGATTGGGCCGTGGGTGACCGAGTCACGACTGAAACCTACTTCTATACCTGTGGCGAGTGCGCACCCTGTCGCCAGGGGAGACCGAATCTGTGTCGGCGCCGTCGTTCTATCGGTTCAAAACAAGACGGGGCTTTTGCGCGTTATCTATTGACCCCGGCAGCGAACCTGCATCGGGTACCAGACGATCTGGATCTTGAAAGCGCAGCTTTGACCGAACCCTTGGCATGTACGGTGCACGGGGTGCTAGAGACCGCCGGGGTACAAGCAGGAGATAATGTTGCCATTACCGGTCCCGGGCCGATTGGTTTGCTGGCGTTACAGCTGGCGAAAGTGGCGGGTGCTACCGTCGCGATGATTGGTACCAACCAAGATGCCGAGCGCCTTAAGTTGGCTCGACAACTTGGAGCTGACCACAGCATCAATGTGCAAGAAGTACAGAACGTAATCGAAGCGGTGACAGATGCGTTCAAAGCGGATGGTGCCGATTTGGTCATCGAATGTTCCGGCGCGGCCCCTGCCGCTAAAACCTTGTTAGATGTGGCCCGCCGAGGTGGCCGTTTTTGTCAGATGGGCCTTTACGGCAAGCCCATTTTGCTCGACCAGGATGCCGTCTGTTACAAAGAGCTCGTGGTTACCGGTACCAACGCCAGTGTGACTACTGCCTGGACTAGAGCACTCAAGTTACTTTCCGAAAAGAAAGTGAACGCCCAAGGATTGATCACCCATCGTTTCCCGATCGAGCACTGGGATAAGGCACTCGAAGTCGTGAAGGGAAAGGAAGGGGTAAAAGTGGTACTCAAACCGAGCGGCGGAGCGTGACAAGCATAGTCGGGAAAAACCAACAGAAACCGCGAATGGACACGAACAAACTCGAATTAGACAATTTCTGAGGAACCTTTGCCCCGCTAGACACTCGGTTACCTTGAGCCGTAACAGTTCGGAGGTCGCGTAGAACGCGCGCTCCTTACCATACTCTATACCGGGCAACGCGGTTAGTTTGAGGCCAAGGCCCAACTGGAGGGGAGCCGCTTTGAAGCGTGCCTAAAGACCTGGTGGTATTCTTTCCAGAGCGAGGAAGACCGAATACGGTGCTAAACAAGCGGCTTCCGGGAATTACTGCACGCCACGTTTTGTCCACCGTTTCGGCTGGAGATCATTAATCCGCTTAATGTTACCCGCAGAACAAACACGCGTTGAAACGTTCCCGGGAGCCGCCTGTTTAAAAAGATTTGTGGTCCTCCACACGCCGAGACGGATATCGCTGGGTCTATTGAGTCCGATCCAAAGCGGCTCCCCTCCAGTGCTCCTTCACTTCGCCGCCACTCGCGCTGCAGCACCTAGCATCGCCACCCCGCTGACCCTGTTCACGATTCGGGTTGCACTTGGGCTGTTTAACAATGGCCGGGCGCGTGCCGCCAGCATCGACAACAGCAAATAGATAACCGCGTCAGACAACATGAAGATTGGTCCCAAAACAGCAAGCTGCAGCGCAATCGGACGGGACGGGTCCAGGAACTGGGGCAGCAAAGCTGCCAGGAACAACAAGAGTTTTGGGTTTGCTAGTTGAACGGTTAACGCCGTTACAAATGAAGATCGGCCTGAGACTGATCGACCGTTCGCGGCGATTAAACTATTACTGGGAAAAAACAGCGACCGCGCCCCGAGGTAAACCAGGTAAATGATCCCGAGCCATTTAATCATCGTAAAGGTCCAGAACGATGTCGCCAGCAGCGAACCCAGCCCCACTGCGGTCAGAAAGAAGTAAACGGCGTCACCGATTACGATGCCGGCCGTAGCATACGCCCCGGGCTTAAACCCACGGCGTAAAGCTGTGTTTAGTACCACGATAAAAGCAGGACCGGGCACTAAGGTGACGACCAGCGCGACTAAGGCGAAGTTTAGCCAGGTATTCATCGGTGAAAGAGAAGTGAGAAGTGATTGGTGGCCGATTGTCCTATAGGGCTGCGTACGAGGTCGGTCAATTATGCCTCAGTTTGCTCGGGGTCTGGAGAGAAGTGCCGGTGCTTTAGTTGCGGGCGCTATATAGAGAGGTGGACTGGCGGAATAACGTTGGAGAAATCGACGGATATTCGGAAAGGGTCGCCGGCTGGACCGGATCGAGTAATGACGCTTTGGTCCTCATTGACGAATTTCGAAAGAGCCAAGACTAACTTTCCGATGGCGTGGCGATCGAAGACAAAGCCTTGCATGCGGACAGTAGACTCTCCGTCCTTAATCATATGATCGATCACCGCATCGATATCGCCTCGGTGCACATCGATAGGTCCGATTGGTTTGAAGCCGGCATCGAGGAGTGCATGGAGTGGAGCGCCGTTGCCGTCTATTACATGAGCGAGATACTCTTCGTCGGGGCTATCTCGACCACTTTCCCTGATGGCATAAACCATCATAATTTTCACTAAGAGCGCCGCGAGCCCGAAGCCGCGTGCGCCTGGGTGGAACAGCAGGCCGCCTACCTCCGCTTCCTGCGCCGATCCAGAGGCCATTTGAATGACGCCAGTGCCAATAATGTTGTCGGTTGTCCGATTGAGGACATGAAACAATCGGCGCTCCCGAGCGGCATCGAGGAAAGCATGCACTGGGCGATCAGCGAGTGTACCTTCATTCAGCGCCTCGATGAAAGTGAAGGGGATTCGGTACTCGGCCTCCTCTGTCAGCCTGAAATCAATCTTGTCCTGATCTCTAATGACGGGCGGTCTATTCACCGGCATGTCGCCGACTTTTACCGATTCCAAGCGGGCATGCGAGCAAAAGACGCTGAAGCATTAAGAACATCGGTTCGGATCGTACCTTTGTCTTAGCGATCTCCGATAACGAGCGCGAATCGGTCCAAGAGTGGCAGTTCCGCTGGCAACATCTTTCGCCGCGCAGTAGAGAGATCGAAGAACTCAGCGCGATCGATTTCCGGGAATTCCTGTTTCCGACCTGACTTTGGCGGCCATTCGAGCTCGAAAGTATTACTACGGATTTGCGCAGGATCGCAGTCTCCCTGAAAAGCCCAAGCGTGAACGGTTTTGCCGGACTTATGTTTGACTTGCCCCAAACCAAGGAACGGTTCGATCGGGACCAGCCCGGTTTCTTCGGTGAATTCACGGATAGCGGCCGCTAACAACTCTTCGCCCTCTTCCACTTCGCCTTTGGGGATCATCCACGCTCCGTCATCTTTGTTTTTCCAAAATGGACCCCCAGGGTGCGTCAGCAAGACTTCTAAGGAAGGTCGTGGCGCGGTTCGACCACGGTACATCAGCAAGCCGGCGCTAATCTTTGGCATAAGGAGGCAAAGCCAAAACGTACCAAACTATGAGAAGATTAAAAAGCAGGTCTGAGCCATGAACAAAGACAAGAATTATTCGTGTCCATTCGCGTCCATTCGCGGTTGATTCTTAGCGAACCCGAACCTCAACGGAAGGACGACGGACACCAGTGCGATGAGAATGATTGCTGCGTACGAGATAAGCGCCAACGAACGGGCCGTTATTAGAACGATCGCGGCGCATTTGAGAGCGATCGTAAGTGTTACCGCGTAGATCCAAATGGAAACGCGGCTGGGAGTAACCAAACTGCAGTACAATGCGAATCCGATTGCCGGGATTGTTAAATAGCCTCCGAACAGGCCGAACGTGGCAGCCAGGCGAAATTCCTCCGGCACGATAACCATTGCCCACGCCGCTGCGATAACGCCTTCGACTAAGACACCAAAAATTGCGGCGGCCGCGAGCCCCCAGAATTTTCGATCTCGCGGAATCTTCAATAACCCAAGGCCAACGATGATGGCCAAGCCAAGTTGCACCAAGCTTTCCAGAAGGAACAATCCTGGCCACAACTTTTCCTCTACGAAGGTGGTATAGTTGAACCGGTCGACAACCCAAAACCGGAAAGCGAGCGCAGTCAAGGCATTGAGCCAGATCCAAATTTGGCAGACCCCGGCGAAAAGCCACGCCTCTTTCGTCTGCTGATGCTCTCGTGCAAAATGGGCGACTAACGGGTCACCTGGCATGGTGACCTGAGGTATAACGGAATCTTAACGCGAACGAAGCCCGAAATCTCTGAAAGGCCCCAAAAAGGGTCTAGGTCACCTCCAATCGTGCTCGTGCTCGTCCTCGTGCTCGAAAAGCCGCTTTCTTCCCATGGTTATCGAAACTCCCCAGCGTAACTTTTACCGCTAGCTGGAGCCGTCGTAACACACACCACAGAGTCGGCCCGAGCGCGAGGTCGAGCCCGAGCACGATTTTCAAACCAGCGCGTCGAAAAGGATCTCAGCGGGATGCAGGGCAATGCGGCCGGTGGCGTCTTTGATCTGGTGGCGGCAACTCGTGCCCGGCGCGGCCAGGATGGTATCGCTCGGCGCCGAACGCACGGCGGGGAACAGAAGCAGCTCGCCGATTTGTTGGGAGACTGTCCAATGTTCTTTCTCGTACCCGAAAGAGCCGGCCATACCACAACATCCGGACGGAATCACTTCTACCTGGTAATTCACCGGTAGCTTCAAGGATTTGACGGTCGCAGCCACGGAGCTCAACGCTTTCTGATGGCAATGGCCATGTAGCTTGATCCGGCGTGACTCCTGAGTAAACGCGTCGCTTCGAATTTTTGCGCGATCGGCTTCGCGCGCGATGAATTCATCAATTAAGAGAGCGTTCTTTCCCAGATCTTCAGCGGACCGAATCAAGTGATCGGGAACCAGGTCTGGTATTTCGTCTCGGAACCCGAAGATCGCGGACGGTTCGATCCCGATCAGCGGCGTTTCGGCTGTGATGATGTCTTTCAACAATTCGACGTTCCGAGTTGCTAGCCGTTGAGCGTCTCGGAGTAATCCTTTTGAGATCTGCGCCCGTCCACTATCGACGTGCTCCGGGATCACGACTTCGTATCCGAGCCGGTTCAACAATTGAACCGTTTTAATCCCGAGCGCAGCGTCGTTGTAATTCGTGAATTCATCGCAAAACAGATACACGCGTCCATTTGGGAAAGAACCGTCTCGCTGGGCTTTCGCCCAATACCAGCGGAGAACCGTAGTTTTACCAAGCGCAGGTAGCGATCGGTCCGGAGCGAACCCGGCTAACTGCTTGATGAACTTTGCCGTAACTGGGTTGCCAGCCAGGAAGTTGTAGACGGCCGGGGTAGCAGAAGCGGCTTTCATCGCGGTCGAAAAGTTGGCGATCAAGCGGGAACGCAACGGTACACCTTGGGTGGTGTAGACCTGTTGGAGCCATTCTGCTTTGAGCCGGGCCACATCGACATTGGACGGGCACTCCGCCTTACACCCTTTGCAGGAGAGGCACAGATCCATCGCCGCAGCAACATCGTCGCTCTCGAACGGGTTGGCTTTGGTTGAACGAGTCAGAACTTCGCGCAGAATGTTTGCCCGGGCCCGGGTAGTATCTTTTTCGTTCCGGGTGGCCATGAAACTCGGGCACATTGTGCCGCCCATCAGATGGGTTTTTCGGCAATCACCCGATCCGTTGCATTGCTCTGCTGCTCGCAGAATTCCGCTGGCAGCGGAGAAGTTGAGCACCGTCCGGAATTCCCGACTGGTCTGACCGGCCTCATATCGGAGTGCGGTATCCATCGGCGGTGTATCCGTGATCTTACCTGGATTAAAAATGTTTGCCGGATCCCAACACTGTTTGATCGACCGACATAGCGAGTAATTCTTTTTCCCGACCATGAATGGCAAGAACTCGCCCCTCAGCCGGCCATCTCCGTGCTCACCGCTCAATGACCCGTGATACCGTTTAACTAAGTGGGCGACCTCGGTTGCCAGGAGCCGGAACAAATGTCGGTCGTTCGGATCCTTTAGATTAAGGATCGGCCGCAGATGCAATTCACCGGAAGCCGCATGCCCGTAGTGAACCGCAGACAGATGATGTTGCTCGAGAAGGCTATCAAAATCGCGGACAAAACCCGGTAAATCGGCAGGGTCAACCGCCGTGTCCTCGATGACTGCAACCGGTTTACGGTCACCGGGTATATTGGACAAAAGACCGAGAGCCGCTTTACGCAGGTTCCAGACCCGGCTCTGATCGGCGCCCCAAACGACAGGGTAATGATAGCCAAGGCCGGCCGTACGCCATTCCGCTTCGAGCTGTGCGATGGTTTCGGTTATCTCCTCTTTACTGAGGCCCGCTAATTCCACAGCCAGAATCGCTCCGGGATCGCCCTGGACAAAGAAGCGGTTTTGGCGTTGCTCCAGATTCAGCTTGGTGCATTCAAGGATTCGATCATCGATTAATTCGGAAGAACGCGGCTTAAATTTGAGGGCGGTCAGATTTGCTCGCAGGGCTTCATCGATGCTAGCGCAATGAACACAGACTAATGCGGCTACCGGCGGCGGCAACGGCTGGCAGGCTAACGTGATTTCGACCAAAAAAGCCAGCGTCCCTTCGGAGCCGGCTAACAGCCGGCAAAGATTGAATGGTGAACCGGCCTGGTTAAAAGGAGCGCAGCTTGCCAGCGAATCGAGGGCGTAACCAGTGTTACGGCGATGAATCGACGGTTTAGGGAATTCGCGGGCGATTTCGTCGCGATTCTCTTGGTTGCCGAGCAAGTCGATTAGTTGCCGGTAGACCGCGGCTTCCAAAGTGTCGCCGGTGCATTTTCTCTCCAGTTCCGCCGGCTTTAAAGAACCGAATTGGGCGATAGAACCGTCGCTCAACACGACTCGGGCCGAAATCAGATGGTCCCGGGTACTGCCGTAAATAACCGAGTTGGCGCCGCAAGAATTGTTGCCAACCATCCCGCCGATCATTGCTCGGTTTTGAGTCGAAGTCTCTGGAGCGAAAAAGAGCTTATAGGGAGCAAGTGCGAGATTGAGCTCATTGCGGACAACCCCGGGCTGAACTCGAACCTGGCGTTGCTCCGGGTCGATCTCTAGGACACGATTTAGGTAGCGGGATACATCCACGACGATGCCTGGGCCGACCACTTGGCCGGCTAACGATGTGCCGGCGGTGCGAGGGATTAATGAGGTCCGGTTTTTGCGAGCGAATTGGATCAGTTTGCAGATGTCCGCTTCGTTCTTCGGCAGTGCGACGGCCCGCGGCATTTCGCGATAGACAGAAGCGTCAGTCGCATAGAGCGTCCGCATCAAATCATCGAAATAGAGCTCGCCGTCGAGTTCCGAGGCGAGCTGCTTCCAATCGGGGGACGAGCTCACGATAGACCTAGCCACAGATTGGGAGCGCCGGCAACGCCGGGAACGAGCGGGAACGAACGAGAACGAGTGATAAGGAAACACCTGGAGGGGGCCGCTTTATTCTGACCGAACGTCAACGAACCTTGTTTGTCATCGGACGCGGCTTAACCGGATCGTGTTGCAGCAGGCGGCTTCCGGGAATTTCCCAGCGCGTGGATTTCACGAGAAGCGTTCTCGGCGTTGTCGCATGGATTCGCCCATGATTAGCAAACCTTGAATAGACCAAGGAAGAACACATCAGCGACCGTTCGCGGGAGCCGCCTGTTGCCTAAAGTTCCGGACGTATCGCGCCTCGTAAGAAAAACGCCGGTCATATCGCAACGGGCCAAAGCGGCTCCCCTCCAGGGCGTTGTCTCGCATTCCCGTCAACCCGTGATAGAGTTGTGTGAACCCCTCGAAAGCGATGACCAGGTTGGTGGGTTTAGCGGCCCTGTTCTGGCTGAGTCTTGTTCCGGCTCTAGCTGCGAATGAGACTGTTTCTGTAATTACCATTGATGGCGCGATTGGGCCGGCAACTGCCAGTTATATCTCGCGCGCTATCGACGAAGCGGCGCAACACAATAGCCAGTGTCTTGTTATCCGGCTGAACACGCCGGGTGGTCTGTTGGATTCAATGGAACACATCGTGCAGAAACTCTTGGGATCACCGGTTCCTGTTGTTGTCTATGTTTCTCCTACCGGAGGCACCGCCGCGAGCGCGGGTTGTTTCATTACGTTAGCTGCAGATATCGCCGCCATGGCGCCGGCCACGACGATCGGTGCGGCGCACCCGGTGTCGCTCGGCTTGGGCGGAGGCCAGGATTCTAAGTCTGATCCGACGATGACCAAAAAAGTAGAGAACTTTGCGGTTAGTTATATTCAGGCGATTGCCGCAAAGCGGAGCCGGAATGTGGAATGGGCGGAAACGGCGGTCCGAGACAGCGCATCCATCACGGCGGAAAAAGCGCATGAATTGAAAGTGGTCGAGATCATCGCGCCGAATCTGGACGATCTATTGCGTCAAGTGGATGGACGAATGGTGAACGGCAAACCGCTAAAAACCAGCGGCGCCCAGATCGCGGAAATCAAAATGTCACCCGCGGAATCGATCTTTCAGGCTGCTTGGCGCCCAGAGGTCATGTTTCTACTCTTGTTAGTCGCGATGTACGGAATTATTGGAGAGATTACGACTCCGGGAGCGATTCTTCCGGGCGTAGCCGGGGCTATCGCATTATTACTTGCCCTTTATATGGCCGCAGTTCTGCCGGTCAATGTCACGGGTTTACTGCTGATTGCCACGGCGGTAGCCTTGTTTATCATCGACGCGTACGCCCCGACCCACGGTGTCTTAACCGCCGGGGGCATCGTCTCCTTTTTTATTGGTTCCCTGATGTTGTTTGATCCCCGAGACCCGGTCTTCCGGCTTTCATTGCAATACATCATTCCGGGAGTAGCGCTCACAGCGGCCTTTTTTGTGCTGATAGTGGGCAAAGGGGTTCGAGCACAACGGTTACCGATAAAAACGGGCAAAGAAACCATGATCGGAAAAACGGCCAGCGCCTTAACTACAATCGACGCTTCTGGTGGGAAGATGCTTTTTGAAGGGGAATATTGGAATGCGGTCAGCGAAGTTCCGGTAGAGAGTGGGCAAGCCGTTCTGATCAAGTCGATCGAGGGATTGACTGCTAAGGTAGCTCCGAAAGTTTAGCCATGTTTGAAGCATTCGCCGTGTTGGTCGCTTGGGTCATCGCCCTGATTGTTATCAGTTTAATCCTACTGCCGCAGATGATCAGAATTCTGCGGGAGTATGAGCGGGGCGTGATCTTTAGATTGGGAAAACTCCTGGGCACAAAGGGCCCCGGATTGATCCTGCTCATTCCGATCGTCGATCGCATAGTGAAAATGGATCTGCGAGTTATCGCCATGGATGTCAATCGGCAGGAGGTTATGACCCGCGACAATGTGCCGGTAACAGTCGATGCTGTGGTTTATTTCCGGGTAATCAATCCGGATGCTGCCGTGGTGCGAGTGGAGAACTATTTGAAGGCGACGTCTTTGATTTCGCAAACGACGTTACGCAGTGTGCTCGGCCAAGCAGAACTCGACGAACTGTTAGCCCAGCGTGACAAAATCAATCTGCATCTGCAGGAGATAATCGATCGGCAGACCGATCCGTGGGGCATCAAGGTTACGGCTGTCGAGGTCAAAGACGTGGTTTTACCGGACGGCATGAAACGGGCGATGGCGCGTCAAGCGGAGACCGAACGAGAACGCCGAGCGAAGATCATTGCTGCGGAAGGCGAATTTCAGGCGGCTGAAAAACTAGTGCAAGCCGCACAGATGATCTCCGCTCAGCCGATCGCTCTGCAACTTCGGTTTCTGCAAACGATGAAAGAAATTTCCAGCGAACATAATACGACCACGTTTTTGCCCATCCCGATTGATTTGTTCTCGCCGTATCTGAAAAAGGCCGGTGATGAGAAATGAGCATGCGCCGTAGGGCGAAAACCTCGGCGCCCGGGATGAGGCCATTACGTCGATGGATCGCTCCGGTTAAGCCGCCTCAGGACGCCTTTTCTCGCATATCGTCCGTCAATTTAGGCGCTGGGTTCGTGGCAATTACATTCGGAACGAGACCCATCTTCTGCCTCAAAACCGGCGCGATCACAGGAGATGAACGCCGGCGGTACGCCGAGTTTTTCGGCCTATCGAGCGGGGACATCCCCGCAGCAGCGCGCCCCGCACCCCAGATGCGAACAAGAGTAAATGAAGGTTTTAGATTCATTTGCCGAGCGTGAGGCGCGTGGTTTGATAGGGCTAACGGTGGTTGATCAGCAGGGAGAGAAGGTCGGATCCCTTTCCGGGATCTGGATCGATCCGAGTACGCATCGCGTCGAATACATGGGCCTCAAGAGCAGCTGGCTCTTTCGGAGCACTCATCTCGTCCCGTCGCGTAACGTTGAAGTCGAGAGAGGGAACGGAATCGTCCGGGTGCAATTCCCGGCCGAATTTCTAAGAGAAGCGCCCCGATTTAACCCGAAAGCAGAGCTATCCGAGATGGAAAAGCAGGGGATCAATGCCTACTACGGCCATTTTCTTCCACTACGGCGTACTAGCGCGATAGAAGTGGTACGCCCTGAAGAAGCATTGCCGCCCGAAGCCGCAACCGCGGCGCAAGCATCTCCGCAAGACAGAACCGCTATCGAGAGACAAGAACAGGCATTCTTCAATCAGGAAGGTTTTGTGACCGATGCCATGCCGGAAGCGAATGCTGCTGCAGAACTAGAGCGGACAATCGAAGAGGCGAAGCCGCGCGAGAAGGAGTATAACCGGCGAGAAGGGGAGTGGGTGGAGGGTGAAAAGTGATTGGTGCTCGGGGGCAACCTATTGCTCACATATAGGTCCTATTAGTCCCGTAGGTCCTATTCCGTGTTGCCGGACGCGCGCGGACTAAGCTCAGGACCTCGTATCCGAGCGCAGCACCGTCATTTCCCGGCGCTCCTCAGGGCTGTATTCCCCGCTCAAAATGAGTGGACAGCACGATTGTCGTCAGAGTTCGTTGTACTCCGGGCAGCTTTTTCATCTCGAGCAGAAGGCGGTTCAGAGCGGCTGCGTCCGCGGTCCTGACCTTGGCTAGTATACAATCCTCTCCCGCGATTGAATGGCATTCCTCGACTTCGCGATAAGCGGTCAACCGCTCGGCTACCTCTTCCGAGGTGACGTCGTCAAGAATCCGGATCTGCACGAACGCGCATAAACTCAACTCAAGCTGTCTCGGATCGAGGTCGACGGTATACCGAAGAATGGTTCCCGACTTTTCGAGCTTCTTGACGCGTTCGAAGACGGCTGGAGGCGACAAATGAACCGACCGCCCAAGCTCGGCATACTTGGCCCGTGCATCTTCTCGCAGCAAAGTTAATAGTTTTCTGTTGAGATCGTCTGACGGCATACCTTGTGGGAGGCGCTTATTGAATTGGGTTCCCTCTGAATTGCGTTCGGAGAAATGCAGTAGACATTAATGTCATTCGGCTATTTATTCAACAAATAGAATACGATTCTGAGAATTAGCCGTCCGGACTTGGCCCGACAGCCGGTTGCCCTCAGACAAGATTCGATTTTAGGACAAGGGGTTTTAATCATGAAGAATACGAAGTCAGCCTCGTCGCTTGAGATAGCGAACCCGAATCCACTCCTGATAGTGACCGCGCTTTTAGCGGTCTATATCATTTGGGGTTCGACCTATCTCGGGATCCGGTTGGCGATCGCGTCAATGCCTCCCTTTTTTATGGCGGGGACCCGTTATCTCGTGGCTGGGGGAGCGATGTTTTTGTTCGCGCTGTGTCGCGGTGCAAAAATGCCGTCTCTGACTGAATGGCGAGATGCTCTGATACTCGGGGCCTGTTTGCTGCTGGTGGGTAACGGAGGAGTTACTTTTGCCGAACAATATGTGCCATCCGGAACTGCGGCGTTGTTGGTAGCTACAGTCCCGGTTTTCCTCACCATTTTTGCGTGGCTCGCTAAACTCGGTCCTCGTCCGAGCGGGACTATCTGCACTGCACTGCTGCTGGGACTTCTGGGTGTGTCGATTTTGGCTCGGCCGGTTGCGCAATCGGCCACACCTTCAAGTAACCAATTTCACTGGTACATGGGAATTATCGCGCTACTCGCGGCAGCCGCGGTTTGGGCTGCTGGTTCGCTTTATTCGAGAAAAGCTGCCCACCCTTCATCCCCAATCGTCGGAGTCGGCATTCAAATGATCTGCGGAGGAGCCTTATTGCTCCTGGTTAGCGCTTCAACTGGTGAAGGCAGCCGGGTTGATTTGGCCCGGGTTACTGGCGAGTCACTTCTAGCGTGGGTCTATTTAGTTGTGGTCGGCGCTATCATCGCGTTTACCGCCTATGTATGGCTGACGCGGGTTATTTCTCCTGCGCTGCTTGGCACCTATGCCTTTGTAAATCCAATGGTTGCCGTTCTACTTGGTTGGGCGATCGCAGGCGAAACGTTGGATAGTCGTACCATCTCGGGCGCCTCTGTCATCGTGGTAGCGGTTGTGATCATCGTGTTGTTCACAAATCGGTCAAAGCGAACCGCGGCTTCTGGCGCAGCCGGCAGGGTGATGGCGGGGGCTGGTAATCAGTAGTCAGTAATCAGTAATCAGTAATCAGTAGCCAGTTTAAGAGCTAGAGGGGCGAGGACCGCACGCCCGGATGAGCAGGAGCTCAATCGCGCCCTTCTTTTCCTCGTATTTACTATTTTCAGGCGGCTATCGGTTCGGCAGAATGGTGTTTGCTCCTGCAGTCTTCCTTATTTTTATGAAAGCTTCTTGCTTGATCTGCCTTTTGCTTCTAGGGCTATTGGTCCTCGCGCCTGCTGTCGAAATATTGCAGGTGCCATCGCCGGATAACTCGAACTCCCTCATGGTCGACAAATCCGGCCGGCGCGATGTCCTCCAGCTGCGAACCGGAGTCAAAGTGGTCCGGCTTTTCTATGATGATATCGATGCCTTGAAACCTTACCTGGCGAGATCTTTTGCAGTTCCGGCGGCGAAACTGGGCAAAATAACGTTGCCTACCTATAAATCAGCAAAATGGATTTCCAACGCTCGTCTAGAGGTTGTCTGCGCGGGCGCAGTAGTTGTCGGGGATACGGATCGAGAATTCGATTTTACCGCGGTAGTAGATAGCTCCGGCAAACTCCTGGATGCCACCATTGTTAAGGCTCCTCCGCCTCCAAAGCCGACTCCGAAGCAGAAAGCAACGCCCGGGAAGTCGAAGGGGAGAGGGAGAAACGATTAGGCGAGCAAACTTGGTGGGGCGAGGCTCCCGAACGGCCGAAAAACTTGTACAAGGGTGCAGGGTTTCTAGGTACTCATGATGTCTTGGCCGGACGCGCTCGCCGAGCCGCTCACACCGCTCGGCCCGCGCATCAAGGTTTCTCCCGATCGGGCGTTGGTAGTCGAAAGAATGCCGACCGGTTATCAGCGCTGTGGCCCAACAGAGGACGGCTCGGCGCATCTGTTGGCCTAACACACGCTCAGTTCGGCCATGCCAGTCTCTTCGTTTGATTTTACCGACCGTTCGGGAGCCTCGCCCCACCAAATTTTGGCCCCACGACCATGCCAACTCACGACATAAACAATCCGCCGTCGACATTAATTGTCTGGCCGGTGATATATGCGGCGTCATCTGAGGCCAAGAACGTGACCAGGCCGGCAACATCCTCGGGGCGGCCGACGCGTTTCATCGGGATATTGTTTACCCATTCCTGCATCAATTCGCCGGGTTGATAATTGCCTAACAATTTGCCCCAGGCTTGATCGTTGTAAGCCCACATGTCGGTATCGATAATCCCGGGACAGAATGCGTTCACGGTCACTCCGCTTGGCGCGAGTTCTTTTGCCAGACTCTGGGTTATGCCCACGACCCCAAATTTACTGGCTGCGTAATGAGGCGTGTAGATAAATCCCTGCCTGGCTTGTCCTGAGGCGGTATTGATTATCCGGCCGCTTTTTCTCGGCACCATGTGGCGGGCGGCCTCCTGGCAGCAGAGAAAAACGCCTTTAGTGTTTACGTCCATCACTTTATCCCACTCGGCTTCGGTGAGGTCCTCGACTTTGGCGATGGTAATGACTCCGGCGTTTTGAATCGAGACATCAACGGCGCCGAAGCGTTTGACCGCGGTCGCGAAAAGCTTCTCGACTTCGCTTTTAGAAGTGACATCGCAGATCACGGCGATGGCATTGGCGCCGGATTTTTCAAGTTCGGCCGCCACTGCCTGAACCTTTGCTTCATTAGCGGAAAGCACGAGGTTGGCGCCTTCGTCAGCGAAGCGGCGAGCGAGGCCTGCGCCGATACCGCGACTGGCGCCAGTGATGAGGACGGTTTTCTGAACAAAACGCTGAAAAGGAATCATATAGAGAAAATCAGATAGGGGTTGACACGAGAGAAGGTAGATAAGAATATTTTGTTGTCGATGAATAAAAATTCATTACTGCGTAAAAATTCTGATTTCCCCTATTTTACGGTTTTCCTCTAAAGCTTTCCTTAACTCTTTTTCTTTCCCCCCAGACTTGATCCCAAGCAATGAGCGACACGAAGAACGCCACCGTTGATCCATCTGCATCCGTCGCCACCTCTAAAGGCGCGTCCTGGGCCAACTGGGTCATTGGAGTCCAAGGGCCGCTCCTCGGTCTAATCCTGCTGTGCGTTATCTTCGCCTTTACCACCAACGTCTTTTTCTCGGTACGCAACGCGTTGAACGTCCTCGACCAGGTCACTGTTCTTGGGATCCTGGCTGTTGGCATGACCCTGGTCATTGTGATTGGCGGTATCGACCTCTCCGTTGGATCGATCCTCGCCTTTGGAATGATGGTGATGGGTTGGCTGAAGGATAGCTTCAATGTTCCTTTGCCGTTAGCGATCCTGATCGCCCTTCTTTGTGGCGCGGTTTGCGGCCTGATTAACGGCTTACTCGTTACCAAGGCAAGACTGCCCGCGTTCATTGCTACGCTGGCGATGATGTCGATCGGCCGAGGACTGGCGAATATCGTGACCGACGGCCGCCAAGTCGTCGGGTTTCCTGACTGGTTCACCAGCCTGTCCACGGTCCGGCACTTTGGATTTCTATCGATCACCGTAGCTCTCTTCCTGATCCTGGTGGCGATTACCTGGATCTTTTTGCGCTACCGCAGCGCAGGGCGCAGTCTCTACGCAATTGGGGGGAGCGCCGAAGTCGCCCGACTCGCTGGAATCAAAGTCCAGACGCTGACGATCTGGGTCTATATAGCGGCGGGGACGTTGGCCGGGGTCGCCGGCATCGCTCAAGCCAGCCGCCTGGATTCTTCGGAACCAAGCGCGGGTCTCGGTTACGAGCTCGATACGATTGCGGCCGTCGTTATAGGCGGAGCGAGCCTAAGCGGGGGAATCGGGGGGATCGGCGGCACTATCGTTGGCGTATTGATCATCGGCGTACTTCACAACGGTCTTAATTTGATCGGGGTATCTCCCTTTATTCAACAGATCATTATTGGAGCGGTTATCGCTGTTGCGGTAATGGCGGACACCTTACGGAGAAAGGAGGCGTGAGAAGAGGAGTTCAGAATGGGAATCCCGCAAAACGCCGTCCAGCGTACTTGCCAGGCCTCACCACTCCATCTCTCCATTTCGCCACCACTCCATCTCTCCATACTCCCCACTGCCCGACTTCCTGCGGTGTTGCCGCAAGGGTCAGGCGAACTCAAAACCCAACCACACCCAACCTATCCCCACAATAGAATGATAAGATCCATGTTCCTCCGCAGCACCTCAGTGATCGCGGTTATAGCCGCTGCTGCCTTCGCATTTAGTAGTACATCCCCGGTTGTTGCCCAGCAGAAGGATGTGACCATCGGCTTAGCGGTCGCCAACCTGCAAGCAGACTTCTTTAATCAGATCAAGCAATCGGTCGAAGCCGAAGCCAAGGCTAAAGGTGTCACGGTGATCACCGTTGACGCCAAAGGAGATTCCGCGACCCAGGTTAGCCAGATCCAGGATCTGATTACCCGCGGGATTAAAGCGTTGATCTATATTCCAGCCGGAGCGACTGCCGCTGGTGTCCCGGTCAAAACTGCGAAAGCGGCAGGGATCCCGGTGGTATGTGTGGATCGAACTCCGCCCGATAATCCCGGGGACACTTTTATTGCTACCGATAGCGTTTCGGCGGCACGCACCTTGGGTGAGTACGTCGGTAAAATCACCGACGGAAAAGGCAAGGTAGGAATCTTGCAAGGTCAGCTCGGCACAACTCCGGAAATGGACCGGGATAAAGGTTTCAGCGAGGCGCTCGCGAAATTCCCAGGGCTCCAGGTAGTCGCTAAACAGCCGAGCAAGGCATGGATGCAGGACGAAGGGTTTGCTATCGCCCAGGATATGTTGCAGCGGCATCCTGATATCACCGTGTTCTTCGGTCGTGCGGACGCATTGGCGCTGGGGGCTGCTCAAGCAGTCAAAGTCGGTAACCTGGATCACAAGGTGATTGTGGTTGGGTTCGATGGCGATGTCGCCGGTCTCAAGGCCGTGCGCGACGGGACCTTAACTGCCACCATGACGCAGCAGACCCAAGGTATGGGCCGCCTGGCGTTGCAGTCCGCCCTTGATCTTATTGCCGGAAAGAAACTACCCGCAGATCAGCTGCAGGACGCGGTTCTGACGACAAAGGAGAATGTCGAACCGTTCATTGCCAAGCATCCATAACTTGTTCCAGTCTTCGGCCGGCGCGGCTCACCAAGGCCGCCCGGCTTTGTTCGCGAAGTAGAAATGAACGAGCACCCAGCGAAACCGATCGATAACCCGGTAGCATCACCCCACAAAGGGGCCCGGCTCTCGGTACGTGGACTTGGCAAAAGCTTCGCTGGCATCCAAGTCCTGTCCGGGATCGATCTGGATGTTTATGAAGGCGAGGTGCTGGCGGTCGTGGGTGAGAACGGTGCCGGAAAATCGACTCTTTCTTCGATTATTGCGGGGCTACTTTTACCCGATACCGGCTCGATGTCGTGGGAAGGTTCACCTTACGCGCCGGCTTCGCCTCGGGATGCGATGGCGACGGGGATTGGCTTGATCCATCAAGAGATGCGATTACTGCCGGCGCTTTCGGTCGCAGAAAACGTGTTTGTAGGGCGGTTACCGAAACGCAATGGATTTGTTGACCGAGAGAACATGCGCAAAAGGGCGGCGGAACAGCTTCACCGCCTTGGGTTGGATATTTCGCCGGCCACACCGGTTCATCGATTGTCCGTTGCGGCTCAACAACAGGTCGAAATTGCCAAAGCACTGACACTCGATGCCAAGCTTTTGATCTTGGATGAACCGACCGCGGCGTTAGGAGGTCCAGAGACGGACCGGCTTTTTTCACAGATCGATCGTCTTAAGAAACAGGGCGTGTCCTTCATTTATATCAGCCACCGCTTGGATGAGATTGCTCGAATCGCGGAGCGAATTGTTGTGTTACGCGATGGTAAGCTAGTAGCCCGACATGCCTCCGCCGATATCCCGGTGAATATCGTGCTTGAAAATATGGTCGGCCGGAGCGTTGACCGGATTTTTCCTGCCAAGTTAGCTCCGGGTACCAAGGAAGTGTTCCGATGTGAAAAGCTGACTGCTCCTAATAGCCGGTTTCGCGAAGTTAGCTTCACGGTCCATAGCGGTGAAATCGTTGGGATCGCCGGGATTGTTGGGGCCGGCCGAAGCGAATTGGTTCGAGCCATTGTCGGCGTTGACCCTTTAGCGGCGGGCGAAATTTGGATCGAGGGCGAGCGAATCCAGATTCGCCAGCCCGGCGATGCGATCCGAGCGGGAATGGTTCTCGTTCCCGAGGATCGGAAGGCGCAGGGTTTGGTATTGGATCACAGCGTGGCCAGCAATCTGTCGTTAGGTAATTACGATCGGATTGGGAGTAAGGGGTGGCTATCTCCTCAAGGAATCGGCGCTTTTGCTAAGGAAGCTATTAAACGGCTAGGGGTTAAGGGGACACCTCAACAGCTGGCGCGGCACTTGTCGGGAGGTAACCAGCAAAAGGTGATTATTGCTCGCTGGATTTCGCGGGTACCCAAGATCTTCATTTTGGACGAGCCAACTCGCGGTATCGATATGGGAGCCAGGTCAGCTATCTATGAAACCATTGCTGGTCTGGCCCGCGGTGGAATGGGAGTGATTGTAGTCAGCTCGGACTTAGAAGAAGTCCTGGGGCTCTCCCACCGAATTCTGGTGCTCAGTCGCGGCCGCCAAAAAGGCATCTTAAATGCCGCGGATACAAACCAGGTCGCCATCATGGACCTCGCGACTTCTTAACCGCGAATGGACACGAATGGACGCGAAAATTGGGGCTATAGAGACTGCAGTTAAACGCAGATGAAAATGTATGTTGCTATTTGAGTCTTTGAACAGTTTCGGCGCGCTTTAATTTCGTGTCCATTCGTGTCCATTCGTGTCCATTCGCGGTTGAGCATTTAGTCTTTTATTCGCGGTTAAAAATGAACTTATTCAGTTTAGAAGATAAAGTGGCGATCGTTACGGGGGCGGGAAGCGGGATCGGCCAACGCATCGCAGTCGGTTTGGCTGAGGCGGGAGCCACGGTCGCCTGTTTTGATTTGGAAACCAGTGGCGGCTTGGCTAGCACAGTTGAACGCATTGAGGCAACTGGCAGAAACGCGATAGCGCTTCGGGGAGACGTCACCCGACGAGAGGATCTAACCGAGGCCATCGAATCTGCTGAGAAAAATCTGGGCGCTCTTTCTTTAGCGGTGAATTGTGCCGGTATCGCGAATGCCGCTCCCGCCGAAGAGATGCCCCTCTCGCAATGGCAAAAGATGTTGGATATCAATCTCACCGGCATTTTCTTGTCTTGCCAGGCCGAAGCCAACGCCATGTTGCCGCGCCGGCAAGGGTCGATCGTCAATATCGCGTCGATGTCCGGAATCATCGTCAACCGGGGAATCCAGCAGATTCACTACAACACCTCAAAGGCCGGAGTAATCCATCTTACCAAGAGCCTGGCCATGGAATGGTGCGATCGCGGCGTCCGAGTTAATTCGATTAGCCCGGGCTACACACTAACTCCCATGAACACCCGCCCCGAGGTCGCGGAACAGCGCAAACAATTCGAAGCAGATACGCCGCTGGGGCGCATGGCAACCGTTGATGAATTGGTTGGGCCCGCCGTTTTTCTTCTGAGCGCCGCTGCTTCGTTTTGTACTGGCGTGGATTTAGTGGTCGATGGTGGTTTTGTGTGCTGGTGAGGCGGGTGGGGGTAAGCCGCTAACCCTTTCGCTCGAAGCGCAACTGTGGCGGGACCTGATCGATCCGATTCACCCGGACCCCGAGGTCGTTGACTAAGCCATCTTTGAGGCCGTAGATCCATCCGTGGATCTCGAGGCTCTGACCGCGATACCACGCATCTTGGACAGTGGCGGTGCGGCTTAGTGCCTCTACCTGGTCCGCGACATTCAATTCGCAGAGCGCGTCCGCTTTCACTTCCGAGTCGGCGATTGCGTCGAGTCGTTCATGGTTTCGGAGGTAAAGCTCCTTAATTTTCGCGAGCCAGTTATCGATCAGGCCATGGTGGGCGCCAGACATCGCGGCTTTCACGCCGCCGCAACCGTAGTGCCCGCAGACGATAATATGTTCCACCTTGAGAACCTCCACCGCGAATTGAACGACGGAGATACAGTTCAGGTCCGATGGATAGACCAAATTAGCGACGTTTCGATGGACGAATAGTTCTCCGGGCATCAAACCAACGACCTCGTTCGCTGGTACTCTGCTGTCAGCGCATCCGATCCAAAGAAATTTTGGGGATTGCTGCTTCGCCAGTTGGCGAAAATAATCGGGCCTGCCTGAAGTCATGCTCTGCGACCAAGCGCGATTGTTTTCTATCAACGAATCGATTGAGCTCATTGCGGGTGGCGGAGTGTAATCAACCAGCGTCTTCTCGTCTAGAGGAGCTAGAATTTAGGAGCTGGAAAACTCGCTCCCTGCTATTTTTCCACCGGTGTCCCGGGTTTTGACCGAATGTTGCCGAAACCGATTGCTTCCAAAATAAAAACCGGCAGTTTGGAGCCACAGACCGGCAATACTGATCAAAGAAAAGTCCAGAAATCAATTCATGAGAAGATGGTTCGAAAGTGCTCTGTGGAGTAGTCGTTTAGTCGTTTTATTAGCGGTGATCACAGCGGTGCTGGCCGGGGTCGCATTATTCCTAGTGATCGGTCTCCAGACCTTCGGGGTTCTTGCCAATATGTTTCACTGTATCGATCCAACCATGGCGGTTGAACAAAGGGAAACGATTATGAGCGAGAGCATAATTAAATTGATCACGATGATCGATGGCTACTTGCTGGGCGCGTTCATGCTGATCTTTGGTTTCGGATTGTATGAGCTGTTCGTTGCTCAGATTCAGGAAGCGAAGGCATCCATGATGTCGGCGCGTATTCTTCGGATCGAATCGCTCGAGGATTTGAAATCACGGCTTGGTAAAGTGATTCTGATCATTTTGATTGTGGAAACCTTCAAAGACGGGTTCCAGATCAGAACACAGAGTCCCTTGGATGTCCTCTGCGTGGCTGCCAGTATCGCCCTGATCGGGCTGGCGCTTTATCTTACTCACTCTTCCGCAGTTGAGAAAGCGAAAGCGGGATCGGAGACGCCAAAGTAGGCAATACGGCGATACGCGTGCCGAGATAGTGGACGGAGTGGACTAAGTAGACGTAGTCGACTCTTCTTAACGCGTTGGGCGCCGTACCGTACGGCGTCTACTCCGTCCACTTAAGTCCCCTATTTCCGCGCGTGTCGCCCGGTCTCCGCAATCGCCCTTTCGAGTACCTGCGTGTTATCTATTCGCAGGATGCGCACAGGCTAGCCGTGAACTGCGATCGCGTTATGTTAGCTGTGGCATGGAAGAGCAAAATGGAACTTATCGTCGCCAATTCTTAGCCAGGTCATTCAAGATGACGGCTCTGCTTGCTCTTGGATCCATCTCGGCGATTCGGCGAGTTTTGGCGCAGGCAAGAAATATGAAACAACCTGAGACCGCCCTCTTCAAAGACGACGGCGTAATGCCGAACAATCGGCTTCACTTGCTTTTGTACCGCGGAGTTCTCCCGGTCGGCGGGGCAGACCCGGCGACGCGAGTCGTGCGGTTATTCGCGGCCAACAATTGGACCAACTCATGGCGCAACGGTATCTACCCGTTTCATCATTATCACAGCACCAGCCACGAAGTATTGGGTGTGTACCGTGGTTCCGTGACGGTGCGGCTGGGCGGAGAACAGGGAAGAGACTTTAACGTAGGCGCGGGCGACGTGATCGTCATTCCCGCCGGCGTTGGGCATAAGAATCTTGGCGCTAGCGAAGATTTCGGTGTGGTTGGCGCCTACCCAGAAGGGAGGGACTGGGATTTATTGACGGGCAAACCGGGAGAACGCCCGCAAGCGGATAAGAATATAGCATCTCTGCCGATCCCAGATAACGACCCCATGTTTGGGGCAGAGGGGCCGTTGCGAGGGATCTGGGAAACATAGCTGCGAAAGGGCGACGTGGGCGATTTTTGGTGGGGCGAGGCTCGCTTCTGGCCCGCGATGTTAACGAAGCCGCTGATGCGCTTATTTTTAAGAAGTTTCTAGGCCGGAAGACTCGCCGAGCCGGGGTTTACAGTGCTAGGCTTCGCTTTTGGCGATGTCCTCTTCTCGGGTCCTTGTGGCTTCGGGTGAGACTTTCTCTGCCCTGCTCCCTTTGCGGCCAGTAATTTGCTCTATGAATACGTAACAAACCGGGACCAGAAAAATCCCGATCACGGTTGCGCAAGTCATACCGAAGACCACCGCGGTTCCCATAACGCCTCGGGCAGCCGCGCCTGAGCCGCTCGATAGCATCAAAGGAACACAACCAACAATGAAGGCCAGCGACGTCATCAGGATCGGACGCAGACGGAGCTTAGATGCTTCCAGAGCCGCTTGGATGGTCGGTTTCCCTTGTTCTCGCTGTAGTTTAGCGAACTCGACAATCAGAATCGCGTTCTTTGCTGCCAGGCCGATTAACATGACTAAGCCGATCTGGACGTAAACGTTATTGTCATAGCCGCGGACCAGTACTCCAAGGAAAGTTCCGAGTACGACTAACGGTGTACAAAGCAGAACCGCGAATGGTAACGTCCAACTTTCGTACTGCGCCGCCAGTAACAGAAAGACGAAGATGACAGCCATGCCAAAAATGATACCGGCTTCACCTTCTGATTTCTTTTCCTGGTAAGTTAACCCCGACCATTCATAGCTGTAGTTGAGCGGCAGCCGTTTGGCCACTTCCTCAAGCGCGTTGAGGGCTTGCGCCGAACTATATCCGGGTGCCGGCACTCCAGTGATTTCTGCGGCCTGATAAAGATTGTAACGAGAGACAAAATTCGGCCCCGACATTTGCTGGACGTTCACCAAGGTGCTGAGGGGGACCATTTTCCCGTCTGTGTTGCGCACATAGAATTCTCCTATCTTGCTTGGTATATTGGTGTATTCCGGTTCCGCTTGAAGCAGGACTTTGAACACCCGACCGAAGCGTACAAAATCGTTTACATACATTCCACTGAGATAGGCCTGCATCGTCTGGTATACGCTGTCTACCTTGACCCCAGTCGCTCGCGCTTTTTCTCGGTCCAGCTCCACCTTAATCTGCGGGGTCACCGCATCCAGCGTTGTCGTTAGCCGGCCGATTTCCGGGCGTTTCGATGCTTCGGCCATAAATGCTTTTACCTGGGCGCCGAGTTGGTCGACCGAACCACCTGAGCGATCCTGCAGTTGAAGAGTGAACCCGGAGGAGTTTCCGTAGCCGGGCAATGGCGGCGGTCCAAACGCGAAGATGCGGGCCTCAGGAATCTTGAAAAACTGGGCATTGAGTTTCCGCGCCAAGGCTTCGGCCTTAAGTTCGGGTGCTTCCCTTTTTTTCCAATCGTCGAGTCCGATGAAGATTAGACCCGCGTTTGGCGCGGTCTGTGCGTTCAGGATATTGAAGCCGGAGATGGCCAAGCTCGATCGTACGCCCTTAGTAGCAGAAACCATCTGCTCGATTTTTTTCAATACCGCATCGGAACGCTGCAACGAGGCGCCTTCAGGAAGCTGCATCGCGACAAAGATATAGCCTTTGTCCTCGTCTGGGATAAAGCCTCCTGGTAACTGTTTCGATAATAGCCAGATTCCGCCGATGATCACCACGAGCAACAGCATCGAGCGCGCTGCCTTGCGCACAAAAAAGTCAACGATCTTGCCGTAACCGGTGGTAACCCGATCAAACGAGCGATTGAACCAGCCGAAAAACCAACCGAGCGGTCCCCGGCCTGGTTGCGGTTTTCGCAATAGCATCGCGCTGAGCGCCGGGCTTAGGGTTAACGCGTTTATCGCCGAAAAAATGACAGAGACCGCGATGGTAATCGCAAACTGCTGATAGAGGCGCCCGGTTACTCCGCTCATAAACGCTACCGGCACGAAGACGGCGCAGAGGATCAACGCAATGGCAATGACCGGACCGGATACCTCCTTCATTGCTTGCACCGTTGCATCGCGCGGGCTGAGTCCATGCTCGATATGATGTTGCACCGCTTCCACCACCACAATGGCGTCGTCTACGACGATACCGATCGCCAACACCATGCCGAATAGAGTCAGGGTATTGACACTGAAACCCAACATCGGAAAAGCGATGAAGGTACCCAGCAGCGATACCGGAACAGCAAGCATCGGGATGATGGTTGCGCGCAAGCTCTGCAGAAAAATAAAGACCACCACCAGAACCAGCAAGATCGCCTCGATTAAGGTGAGCTGAATTTTGTGCATTGAAGCCACAATAGGCGCTGTCGAATCCAGCGTGATCTCGTACTTCATGTCAGGCGGGAACCGCTTTTCGCTCTCGTTCAGGATCCGGACTACTTGCTCTGCGGTCTTCAGCGCGTTAGCTCCAGGAGCTAGGGAGATTCCTAGCGCCGCAGCCGGTGATTGATTAAGCCGGGCGCGCAAATCGTAGGTCTGCGCTCCGAGCTCAACTCGGGCCACGTCTTTGATCTTTACCTGAGAACCATCCGAGCCAGATCGCACTACAATATTGCCAAACTCATCCGCCTCTCTCAACAATCCGACGGTCCGGACATTATATTGGGTCTCCTGTCCCGGTGGGGCAGGTTCTGAACCGACACTGCCGGCCGGCGCCTGAGCATTTTGTTCGCGCACGGCAGCGGCAATTTCTTCCGGCGTAATCCCGAGCGCGGCCATTCTATCGGGCTTGACCCAGATACGCATGGCGTAATCCTGGGCCGTATAATTGATGACGTCGCCTACACCGGGAACCCGTTTGATGGCGTCGACCAGATTGATATTTGCATAGTTGCCCAGAAAGATGGCGTCATAGGTGCCCTTGGGAGAGTAGAGGCCAATCACTAACAATAGGTCCGGGTTTGACCGGTTAACGATCACTCCTTCCCGTTTAACCTCGTCCGGAAGCTGCGCCTGAGCCTGCGATACCCGGTTTTGGGTGTTGACCTGCATGATGTCGACGTCGGTGCCGACGTCGAACGTCACACTCAGGTTCATCTTGCCGTCGTTGCCGCTGAGCGACTGCATGTAGAGCATCTTGTCCACACCGTTGACCTGTGACTCGATTGGTATGGCGACTGAATCCATTACCGCTTCGGCAGCGGCGCCCCGATAGCTCGAGCTGACTTGGATGAGAGTCGGACTGATGGAGGGATATTCTGCGACCGGCAATCGGGTTAGCGTGAACACGCCAACAATGGTGATAACGATCGAGATCACCATGGCGACGATCGGGCGGCGAATGAAGAATTGGGCCATCTTATCCGTTTAGCGTTGCTGGTTTGGCGTTTGGCGTTCCGACTTCGCCAGGGTTCCGGCCGGCCAGAAGATGTAGTTGCGAAGCCAAATAGGAGTGGAGGCTTCGTCGGACAAGTTGGCGCTTGCGAAGGTCCGCGCTGTTTCGGGGCTCATAATGTTGGTCAGGCTACGCAGTGGTTGGTTCTCAGAGGCAATGGGTTTTGTCCAGGCGCAATGCTGATCTCGCCAAACGCCAAACGCCAAACGCCAAACGGTGAACGCATAAACTTACTCGTTACCAGGTGCGGGATTCGCGTTTGCCAGTGTGGTCGTCGGTTGTACCGATCCGCCCTCAGTCAACATTTGCAGGCCTTCCACGACAACTCGGTCCCCCTGTTTAAGGCCGCTATCAATGATCCAATCACTTCCTATCCTCGGCCCGACGCTCACGCTGCGCATTGCAGCCTTGTTGGCATCATCGACGATCCAGACAAAGTTCTTTCCCTGCATTTCTACGACTGCGCGCTGGGCCACTGCCAGTGCGCCTATTCGCTCGTCCACTTTCAGGCGTACTCGCGCAAATTGGCCGGGTCGCAAGATGTTGCCCGGATTCGGAAAGATGGCCGTGATCCAGATGGTTCCAGTGTTCGGGTCCACCGCTCGATCGGCGGCGAAAAGACGTCCTTTGTGCGGATGCACCTTGCCGTCGGCGCGGATCAGCTCGAAATCCTCGTCGCGCTGCTCAAGCGGTTTAGCTAACAGAACGGAAATGTCTTCTGCCCACTCGAGATACTGACGCTCGCTAAAACCGAACCGAAGCTCGATCGGGTCTACCGTCGATATCTTGGTGATCTCGGTTCCCCCACTCCCTGCGGGTACAAAATTACCAACTGTGAAAACCCTACGGCCGACGATTCCTTTAATCGGCGACTTGATGGTAGCATACTCCAGATTCAGCTGGGCCTGATCCACAGCTGCGTGGCTTGCATCCACGGTGGCTTTCGCTGCCGAATTTGCTTGGACAGCGTTGCGATAGTCGCGATCGCTGGTAACCTTTTTGTTGAAAAGGTCGGTCTGTCGTTGCTCTTCCTGATCGGTTTTTTCCTGGTTTGCTTGGGCCTCAGCAAGTTTAGCTTGGGCTTGCGCGAGTTCAGCTTCGTACGGCCGTGCATCCAGACGCAGGAGCACGTCTCCTTCGTTTACGACGGTTCCTTCGTTATAGGCGATCTCTTGTACGTAACCTTGTACCTTCGCGCGAACATCGACGTTGTCTGAGCCATCGAGCCTGCCAATCCATTCATCGATAATCGGAACATTTCGTGGTTCGACCGCGGCAACGATTACGGGTGGCGGTGGCAGTGTCGCCGTAGCATCTTTGTTCTCGTTGCAACCGATGAAGAGCACCGTCCCGATGGCCAGCCAGGGCGCACCTTTAGAGAAGTTCATAGGGGTGACCACGTTCTAGGGATTATCACCGGCGCGGTCAATGGCATTCGCGGAGAAAGACAAGGCCTCGCGCGGAGGACGCAAAGGGGAAGAGAATCTGAACCCTTTAATAGCGCTTTCGCCGGGCGACCGCTTGAAGCCCGGAGCGAAGTTGATGTAACTCTGCCGTAAAAACGTCCTTACTCTTCTCTTTGCGTCCTCCGCGTCCTCCGCGCGAGGCTCTATCTCTTTCTTTCCTCTGCATTCTGCGCGACCTCTGTCGGAATTGTCCGGTTTTTCTACGCTACAATAAGGTTGTGACTCCACTTTTCGCTGGCGTAGATTGCTGTAATGCGCCCCCCGACATTTCGTTCCCCCTGGTTGTATACCGTCGTGGGAGTCATTCTGACGGTGGTTTTGCTTTCACCGCTTTACTGGGTGCTAGCCGGGAGCCTAATGACGCAGCGCGAGTTGTTCAGCCCCCATTTCTCGATTTGGCCACATCAGTTCGTTTTTCAGAATTGGTCGAATGCCCTGGTTAGGCTTTGGCCGCACTTTGCTACGAGCGTGATTGTCAGCGTTTGCACTTCTGCTTTAACGCTGCTTGTCACCGCTCCCGCTGCCTACGCGATGATCTGGCTAAGGGTTCGCGGCCGCGGAGCCATCCTCTCGTTTATGCTGACGAGTCAGATGCTCCCGGCGATCGTTTTCGTTATCCCGTTATTCATTCTTTTTTCACAGGTGAGCTTGGTCAACAGCTTACCGGGCCTGATTCTGGGAGACATGACTTTTACCGTTCCTTTTGCGCTGATCATGCTTAGCGCCTATATCCGTGAGTTTCCTTATCAGTTGGTTGAAGCCGCCCTGGTGGATGGAGCTAATCAATGGCGAGCATTTTTTTCGATTGTTCTGCCGGTCACCAAGACAGGCATGATCACGGTGGCCATCTTTAGCTTCCTAATGCCTTGGGGGGATCTGATTTTCGCTTTGACTTTCATTACGGAATCGGGATTGCAACCGCTCACGCTGGAGCTGTATAAGGCAGTTGGGGTATATGGCATCGACTGGAGTTTCCTGTTACCAGGAAGTTTATTGACCGCTCTCCCCGGGGTTGTCTTTGTGGTAGCTGCGAGTCGATTTATCGTGGCAGGATTCACGCGGGGCGCATTGCATTAAGCGGAGGGAGCCGATGAAACAATTGGAGGCAATTCCAGAGCGGTCCGCCACTCCCCCCGGGGCTCAAAATCGAGAAGCTCCACGGCGTAGAGCGGCGTGGCGTACCGCCTTGACCTCGTATTCGTTTATTCTGCCGATTGCCGTATTTGGTGTCTTTCTTCTGGTCTACCCGGTCCTTTACAGCCTGGCGCTAAGTTTTCGCGATGCCACCGTGGAAACTATCGTTGGCGGTGACATGCCGTTTATCGGCTTCAGCAATTATGAGCAAAGCCTGGCAGACCCAACCTTTTGGCAGGCGCTTCAGAACACCGTCGTTTTCACGTTTTGCAGCATTCTATTTCAATTCACCATTGGGTTCCTGCTTGCCATTTTTTTTCAAAATCGCTTCCCGCTAAAGAACGTATTGATTGCCTTGCTCCTAATTCCTTGGATCATCCCCGTTCTGACAGCCGCCAATACGTTCAAGGGCCTGTTCAATGAGGTTGGCCCGATCAACCAAATCGCGCACTTGCTGGGACTCCCGACTGTCCCCTGGCTGGCGTCACCCGGGTTTGCATTAGTGGCTACGATTGTGGCAAATATTTGGATCGGATTTCCGTTCAACTTCATCTTGCTGTACTCAGGGGTCTGCAATATCCCCCCGGAAGTTTACGAAGCAGCTCGCATTGATGGTGCCGGTTACTGGCGGCGGGTCAGTCACATCACCTTACCCATCTTAAAACCAGTGACGGTGGCGGTGCTAATGCTTGGAACCATTTACACCGTCAAGGTGTTTGATTTGGTCTTTATTATGACCGGCGGCGGTCCAGCCAACACCAGTCATCTGCTTTCTACCTACGCCTATCAGATTGGTTTCTCGATCTATAATTATGGAGAGGCCGCTGCCATCGCTATCGTAATTATTGCTCTGATCCTTACTTTGAACCTGTTCCAGCTCTTCTTAAAACGAAGGTAACGGCCTTCTCCACCTTTCCCCCAAAACACCAAAAACAACCCCGACAAAATGCACCTAAAACCACCCTCTAGAACGATTCCGCTTTGGCGGAGAATTCTTATTTGCAGCTCCATTATCGTCTGCCTTGCTGCCGCTCGCGCGGAAACCACGGTTGAAATTGTTCATTACTTCAACGTCCCGGGTCAGATCGAAGGTTTAGCCAATATTCAAAAAGATTTCGAGGCCGCCAACCCCGACATCAAAATCAAGCTGACTTTCATCCCCTTTGCGGATCTGGTGAAAACCACGCTCCAGATGGCCCAGGTGCATAAGCCGCCGGGGATTTCTTGTATTGATAACCCGGACGTGAGGTTCATTGCCAAAGCAGGCGTACTGAAAGATATCAGTGCAGATGTGGCGAAGTTGCCGACGTGGAGTGACACCTATCCCGGGCCGAAGCATTCTGTCACTGAGGGTACCAAGGTTTACGGAGTACCAATCGGCAGCAATAGCTTGGCCATCTTTTCAAATAAGAAGATGCTGAGTGATGCGGGAGTTACCGACCCGCCCAAAACCTGGGACGAGTTGACTGCGGACGCGGCCAAGCTGACCAAAAGCCCAGTCTATGGGCTGGTATTTTCGGCCACGAACACAGAAGAATCGACCTGGCAATGGGAACCGTTTCTGTGGAGCAATGGCGGTAGTCTTCTCGACTTGAGCGCGACCCCGGCCAAACAGGCGTTACAGCTTTGGGTCGATCTCATTCAAAAAGGATCGGTGTCGAAAGACTGTGTCAATTGGAACCAAGGAGATGTGGCGAACCAGTTCATCAGCGGACAGGCTGCGATGATGGTCATGGGGCCGTGGATGCTCGGGCAAGTACACAAGAGCGGTCTAGATTTTGAAGTAACTCCGATCCCGGTCCCCAAGGAGGGCGAGAAACCTGTGGTTCCGCTGGGCGGCGAAGTCTGGTGCGTTATGAAAGGCGATCCGAAGGTGGAAGCCGCGGCCATGAAGTTTATCGAGTTTGTTCAAGATGCCGATCGACTGGAGAAATTGTGTGATACCTTCAATTACATTTCTTCAGTGCGAAGTGTGGCTAAGAAGCAGGGTGAGGCGAACCCCGAACTCCTGCCTTTCGTTCAGCAGATGGATACCGCCCGAGCTCGACCCGAAGAGGGGGGAGCGAACTATACTAAAGTTTCTCTCGCGGCGCGCACTGCTATCCAACAAGCGATTACCGGCCAAGCAACCGTGGATGCTGCTCTAGCTGAAGCAGCTGCTAAGATTAAGCCACTTGCGGCCAAGAAGTAATTGCTGTCATCGTAGTCCTTGGGAACCGGTGGTGATGCTGTTTTTGGGGGAGTCTGCTCATCGCCGGTTCCCACTGATGAGTCCCGGGTTTTAGGTTCTAAGTTGTAAGTTCCAGGTTTTAAGTCACGGGCGACTTACCGTCTCAATTCGGAACCCACAACCCAACCCTAAAACCTAAACCTTAAAACCTATAACTTAGAACTGATTAATGCGTGTTATCCACGTCGGTTGCGGGGCGATGAGCCCAAATTGGCTTCGCCCTGCTAATGAACTGGGCGTCCAAATCGGAGCCTTGGTCGATATCGATGAAAAAAATGCTCGGTTGCGAGCTGAAGAATTCAACTTAGACGTGCCGGTCTATACCGACCTTAAGACCGCCATTCGCGAAGTACCGGCTGATGCCTTATTTGATTGCACGATCCCTGCCGCGCACAAAGAAGTCTCCTCAACTGCGCTCGCAGCCGGACTACACGTGCTAGAGGAAAAGCCTTTGGCCTTAAACTTTCAGGATGCAGCCGATTTGGTCGCGCTAGCTAAGACTGCCGGAAAACTGCATGTCGTCCTCCAGAATCGCCGGTTTAACCGCCGGATAAGACAGCTCCGTCAGATGCTGTCTGATGGCGTGATAGGAGAATTGACGACCCTCCACGTTGATTTTTTTGTTGCTCCGCATTTCGGCGGTTTTCGCGAGGTCATGCCCCACGTCCTTTTGGCGGACATGGCGATTCATGCGTTTGATGCCGCTCGTTTTGTGTCAGGGCTGAACGCCGAAGCTGTTTTCTGCGAAGAATGGATTCCGAAGAATTCCTGGTATGCGAGTGGGCCTTCGGTGGTAGCGATTTTTCGGATGAGCTCCGGGGTCCGCTTTTCCTATCGCGGTAGTTGGTGTGCCGACGGGTTTCGGACCCCGTGGGACGCCGCTTGGCGGGTTATCGGTACCGAAGGAACTTTAATTTGGGACGGGAATGAAGATCTAAAGGCGGAAAAATTACCAGCAGACCATCTCTCAGCTCAACCGAACGCATTCCTGAAAGAGATGGAGACCGTCCTGCCGGCTGCCGAACCGGACCCGGTGCAAACCCGTGGCCACTTTAGTGTCATGAATCAGTTCCTGGCCGCTTTCAATGGTGGTCCATCTCCCGAAACCCGCTCCGCTGACAATATCCACAGCCTCGCCATGGTCTTGGCCG
>JAFAZK010000026.1 GCA_019239825.1 Verrucomicrobiota bacterium
GTCGAACCAAATGCAGTCAAATAACGGGGGTCGGAAATCACGTCGCCAACGTTGATGACTTTTCGCTCTTCAATCGCGGTGCCGGTCAGACCTTTCCCAATGGGAAACCGCGGATAGGCCGGCGCATCTGGTCCGTCCCAGACGAGGTTAATCACTTCACCTACTCGTTCGTCGATCTCGTAGAGACCGACCCAACGATAGTTGCCGCTGTTTCGGATTAGCGCTGCGATCACTTGCAGCTTTTGGACTCGAGGCGTGGCGCTCGATACTATCTTTCGCAGCTCTTCTAATAAGGGACTGTCAGCGGACATGGGACACATTCACGCGTACAGAAAAGACACGCAAATCAACGCTCTAAACACTGGGCCCGACGGAACCACCGCAGCATCAGCGGAATCGCTTTTTCGGAAACCTTCAGCACTCACAACACTAAATAAATACGTGTGTTACTTCTTGAATTGCACAAAAACCGATTCTACACTCCCTATCGACATGCATCCGAAAGAGATGGAAATCCGCGAGGTCGCCACCAGAGCGCCGTTTATTCCATTTACCGTCGTCACCTCCAGCGGTGAGCGATACAAGGTGCCCACGCCGGATCACATTTCTTTTTTCCCCGATACTGACGAGGACGGTCTCCTGCAGGCTGAAGAAGAAAAAGCACAGTGCTTCATCGTGTTTGGGAAAGGCTCGCGCCAGCGCCTACTCTTTTTCGATACCGTCACAGCAATCGATCTTGGCAGCGCGCCTAATCCGGTTAGCGAGCAATAGGCCCCGGATGCAATGTGAGAGGCATCAATAACAGTAATCGCAATTCACAGACACGCGGCTCGGCACCCGCATCGGCCTAACAAGACCAATTCACGTTCCCGCCACAGCGCTTCGCTATTACCCATGGGCCATTCGGGAGCCTCGCCCCACCAACGTATGGCAACAGGCAGCATCTAGCGCCTATTCCCGAAGCGACTATGATTCATGCGAATGAAGTCGCCCCCGATCATAATGCCGCCACCGATTTTAATGCTCGTTCTGCTACTGCTCGGCGTTTTGCTGACCGCCGTAGCACCGATCGCCTTCATACCGGTCCCATTTCACGGGCCAGTCGCGGCGCTTTTCATTTTGGTTGGCCTTGGGTTCTCGGCTGCAGGGTTTTTCAGCTTTAAATCTCGAGGGACGCCTGTTCGACCGGGAGCGGAACCGACCAAACTGGTTTTATCCGGACCCTATCGAATTACCCGGAATCCCATGTATCTCGGACTTCTTCTCATCTCCATTGGATGCTTTTTCGCCCTGGAATGCCTCTGGTTCGTTGTTCCGCCGGTTATCTTTTTCTGGCTCATTAATTTCCGCCTGATCCCGTTCGAAGAAGAGCTCATGAAGGAGCATTTGGGTGCGGAATATGAGGCTTATCGACAACGCGTACGGCGGTGGCTGTAACCGACGTCCCGGCGCGAACAAGCAAGCCAAAAGGCGAAGAAAATCTCACGCAAAGGCGCAAAGGCGCAAAGGTAAGACCCATTTAAAAGTAATTCAGTGGGATTTACGTGGATTTAAAAACCGGCTAGCGCTTCGCCTATTCGTCAAAGGTTGCATCAACGCGAGCCATCTTTGCTTTGCGTTCCCTGCGTTATTTCGCGGCTATTTCAAATTTTGTCTTACCTTTGCGCCTTTGCGCCTTTGCGTGAGATTTTCTTCGCCTTTTTTGCGGCTGTATGGCCCCCGCCTGGAGGGAAACCTTAACGGTTGCAATCTCCCTGGAGAAGTGGTGAGATTAGTGGAGCATGGCACCTGAATCGGCCGAAGACTGGCGAGAACGGTTTCGCCAGATTCACCAACAGAAGGGCTTAGTCCAAGCAATTCAGTACCTGCGGGACGCCGGTATTAATCCGTCAGAGATGCGCGTTTTTCTTGAGCAAGAAAAAGCCGCCGGCCGCATTCCGAGGCGGCCGGAGCCCTCGAGCGGGAACGTTGCCTAGCGCTTCTTACGGCGGATGCCGTCGAAATAGACGATCACGATAATCAGACCGCCGGTGATGATCTTTTGCCAGAAGGAATTGACGTGCATCAGGTTCGCCCCATTAGCGATGGTGGTCAGAATGAAAGAACCAAGCAGTGGTCCATGCACCGATCCGATGGCACCGAACAAACTTGCGCCGCCAATTACTGAGGAAGCGATCGCTTCCAATTCCAAGCCCTGACCGTGGATCGCGCTTCCGGAGGTAAGACGTATGGAAGTTAAGACTCCGGCAAAAGCCGCGCATAGGCCAGACACCATGTAGGCCATATAAACGATGCCCACGGTATTCACGCCCGATAGCCGAGCCGCTTCCCGATTCGAACCGACGGCAAACAAGTAGCGCCCGTAGCGGCTATGATGAAGGAGAATGTAAGCCGGAATGGCTACAACGACCACCATCCAGAAAAGATTCGGGACACCGAGAAAATCGCCCGTCGAGAACCTTGAGAAAGCCTCGTTCTGGATCTGGATGGTCGCTCCATTGGTAATAAGGAAGCCGATGTTAGGGATGGCGGTGAGCGTCGCCAACGTCATAATAAATGGGGGCAGACCGAGCTTCGTGATGCCGAAGCCATGGAAAGCACCGATAACCAACCCGCCTACCAGGGTGATGAGGATGGACAGCGGGACCGGAACACCCGCTTTTAGCAACAAAGCGATAATCACGGTACTGAACCCGACGACCGCACCGACTGAGAGATCGATTCCCGCGGTGATGATGACAAAGGTCTCGCCAATTGCGAGAATCGCCACCACGGTGCCCTGTCGCAACAGGTTGCTTATGTTACCGTAAGTCCAGAAAGCCCTGGTACTAAACGCCAAATAGACCCACATCAGCGCCAGGAGCGCTACCAAGGTCAATCCAAGGAGGGCAGAAAATTGGGCCCTTCTTTTGGTCGCGGCCATCTGCCGGGCTTCATCTGAGGTTTGAACACTCATTTTCAGGTCGATCTCATTGGGCTGTTAGGGGGGATTCAGGTTGGCTTTGGCTACACCCCGAGAGCCTGGGTTAGAATGGTTTCGTGTAAAGCTTCCTCACTCTGGTGCGCGCTGTCATGGGTCGCCACCAATCGGCCCCGACGGAACACATGCAGACTATCCGAAAGGTCGTACACTTCCGGAAGGTAAGAAGAAATCAGGATAACGCCGGCCCCTGCTTTCAATAGTTTGGCCAACAGCTTATAAATTTCAGCCTTAGTTCCCACGTCAACGCCGGTAGTTGGCTCATCAAAAATAAAGAGCTTAGCTCCGTGGTTCAGCCATTTGCCCAGGACGATCTTCTGCTGGTTACCTCCGGACAGACTCGAGGCCAGAGTATCCCGGGATGCCGTCTTGATCTGTACGTCGCGAATCTGCCTGTCCGCGGCGGCGGTCTCCTTAAAGGGGTTTATTACGGTGACTTTGGTTAGGCGGTGATAGATCGGCAGATTTAGGTTGAGACCGACGCCGAGATTTAAGCAGAGCCCCTGATCGCGGCGGCTCTCGGGAACCAGGGCAATACCCAGCGAGATGGCATCTTTTTCCTTTCGAATCTCTACCGGTTTCCCATTCCAAAAAATCTGGCCTCCGGTTTTTGGGAAGCGCCCGAACAAACTTTGCACAAACTCGCTGCGGCCGGCGCCGATAAGCCCATATAGCCCAACCACTTCTCCTTCCCGCACCCGGATAGAGATGTCTTGAAATCCTTTTCCGGACAGCTTCTCAGTGCGCAAGATCTCGTTCCCGAAAGGAATCGACTCTTTGTAGTGCACTTGCTCGATCGCCCGATTGATCATCAAGGTAATCAGCGCTTTCTCGTTGGTCTCAGATACCTTTTGGGTTCCTACCAGCTGGCCGTCACGCAGAACCGAAACCCGATCAGCCAGCTGGAAGACTTCTTCCATCCGGTGAGAAATATAAACGATGGTGACGCCACTAGCCTTGAGACGTTGGATCAAGGCGAACAACTGCGTGGCTTCGCTTCGGGTAAGATAGCCGGTTGGTTCATCAAAAATAAGAAACCGGGTACCACGGGTCGCTGCGCGAGCGGTTGCAACCAATTGCTGTTGACCGATCGTTAGCGTGGATAGAAGTGCGGCCGCCGGAAGGTGGAACCCGATATCATCAAGAATTTTCTGGCCGGCTCGTACCATGGCGCCGTGTTCCAGGAGACCGTACCGCACCTTCTCATCACCCAGAAATAGGTTAGCAGCCACCGACAGATGCGGGCAGAGAACAACTTCTTGATGGACCGCATTGATACCCAGGGCGATGGCCTCATGCGGAGTCGCCAGTGCGACTGGTTTCCCTTCCCAGAAAACTTCCCCGCTCGACCGTGGATACACCCCGGTTAGCAGCTTAATCAGGGTCGATTTGCCGGCTCCGTTCTCGCCGACAATGGCATGGATCTCACCCGGCTCAAAAGCGAGATCGACCGCCTTCAGCGCGTGCGTCCCGCCGAATCGTTTATCAAGCTTTTTCAGGACAAGCAAAGGCGCGGCGGTCGCCCCCGCGCCGGTTGCGTTGTCTTTGCCATTGTCTGCCGGGTTCATCGGCAACTCAGCTAGTGTTTCCCGAGTACGGGAATGGCTCCGCTATTTCACTTTCGGATTCAGGAGCTCCTGAGACCGCGGAGTGTCCATATTCTCCTTGGTAATCAGGTTTGCGCCCGTATCGACGTTGGCCGGCACTTTCTCTCCTTTGGATGCAGCTAAGGCGGTCTTAACGCCGTCGTAACCCATGCGGTAAGGATCCTGCACTACCAGTGCGACAATGGTGCCATCCTTTAAGAAACCAACCAGCTTATCGTCATTGTCGAAACCCACGAGTTTGATTTTATCCGCGGCTTTATTTTCAGCAATCGCCTGACCAGCCCCTTGCGCCATAATCAGGTTAGAAGCAAATACACCGCGTAAGTCAGGATTGGCGGTGATAAGGTCGGTCATAATATTCAAACCGCTGGTGGCTTGCCCATCCCCATATTTTTCGTCGACCAGCTTCAGGCCCGGGTACTTGGCAGCGAGCTGCTCTTTAAAGCCCTGCTTCCGCTGTTCCAGGGAACCAACGCCGGGAATCGACGTGATCAACGCCACCTGACCTTCCGCTTTCCCATATTTCGCGGCAATCGCCGCCGCCAAACCATCCGCTGCAACCCGGCCTCCCTGGACGTTGTCGGTGGTCAAGAAAGAGGTGAACGCTTTGGAATCAGCGGCCGAATCGATCCCGATAATTTTTACTTTCTTGGCGGCTTCATCAATGGGTTTGCCAAGGGCGGCAAACTGAGTCGGTGAGATCACGATGGCAGCCGGATTTCCGGAAACGGCATTCTCCAGGATCGAGATCTGGCCGTTAATATCGGATTCCGACTGCGCTCCCAGCTCCGGTACATTGACGTTGAGATCTTGCCCGGCTTTACGAGCACCGGCCAACACGATCTGCCAATAGAACGATGTTGTATCCTTAACAATAATTGGAATAGTCGGTTTATCCGCGGCTGGCATTGAAGGCACCAGACCGACCACAGAAATCGCTCCTGCTAGCCCAATAAGGGTTCGGGAGCTCAGAAACGAGCTGAAGAGTTTCATTTGGGGGTGAGCTTGCTAATTAAGACGCCGCAACTATGGATTCTAATCCGGCAAAGCCAGCGCCTGCCATACCGGACCATTTGTTAAATACGCGATAACGTTGCTACAAACAAGCCTGTAGACTAAGTCCGTAAAGATTTCCCCAGTTCGTACCAAGTGGATTCTTGGTCCGGGCAACGCCTCAAACCTGAAGGGGGAGATCCAAACGGGCTCATCTAAACAAAACGAAAAGCGAACGTTTACCAACGTAACATCCGGATTTCGGGCAACCGTCCTGGTCATTAAATTGTCCTAAACTGGTCTGACCAATCAACTGGTAAGACCAAATTTCTTTGCCTATAACCCACGTTTCTAACCCGTCAAGTTGGAATCGCACTTCATCGCTCGCCAATCGCTTGGTTCTCGTCGTCGTTGCCCCAAAGGGGCAAAGGGAGTGAGCCAGGGGTTTAACCCTGGTTAGGTGTTCCCACCAGATGCGCCCTGAAAGCGGCGTCAGAAAACGATCTTCACGGGTGTTGCCATATGAGTTCGACGAAAACGCGCCCGGACTAGTGCCACTTTCAGGGCACGTCATTTGTAATACCTAACCAGGGGTTGAAACCCCTGGCTCAGCCCTTTCGCCCCTTCGGGGCGATGGCTTCCAGGCACTACCCATAGACGTGCACGTCAGTTGTTTGAACGAAGGGCCCACTACACCTCAATCATCGCCTTGATCACCTCGGTCTCAGGCTTGGTCCAGAGTGGGAATTCGGTGACCACATCGCTCAGGGGGGCTCGGTGCGTAATCCAGGGCGACGTGTCGATTCGCCCTGCTTCGATCAGGGAGATGATACGGCTAAAGTCGGCGGGGCGGGCGTTCCTGCTGGCCAAGATCGTGAGCTCACGGCGATGAAAATTAGGGTCATTAAAAGTGACTTCACCCTGGAAAAGGCCCACGAAAATCAAGCGACCGCCGTTGCCTGGGTATTCAAAAGCGCTCGCCATCGACCGTCCATTGCCGGTGGCATCGAAAATGGCGGTCGGCAAATCGCCCCTGGTTATCTCAGCTAACGCCTCCACCACATTCTCGCGGGAAGCGTCGATGGTGTAGGGAACACTAAGCCGGCTGCGGCAAAACTCCAGACGCTGAGCGTTAATATCCAAAACAATGACCTGGGCTCCGGCCTCGATCGCGAATTGCATTACCCCAAGCCCAATTGGACCAGCCCCGATCACCAACACAAATTCTCCCTTTTCCACGCCGGCCCGGTCGACCGCGTGGCACCCGATCGCCAGTGTTTCCACCAACGCCAGCTGATCCAAGGTTAGGTTCTTTGACGGATGAAGCTTTCGGATCGGAACGACCAGAGTTTCGCGCATGCCGCCATCGATGTGGACCCCAAGCACCGCCAATTTAACACAGCAGTTCGGCTTACCTCGCCGGCAGGCGACACAGGTTCCACAATTGAGGTAGGGCTCGACCGCGCAATACTGGCCGGCCCGAATCCCTTCAATTTGTCCGCCCAAATCCAATACCTCGACTCCCAGCTCATGGCCAAGAATTCGCGGATAAGTAAAAAACGGCTGATTGCCCCTGAAAGCATGGAGATCGGTGCCACAAACGCCGATGCGGTGCACCCGAACCAAGGCCTCATCGGGCTGAAGAGCGGCAGATGCCGGCTCAAGGTTCACTTGGGCAAAACGGCCAGGCTCTTCCAGACGAATTGCTTTCATGAGTTAGCGGAACCATTCGATTCATCAACCGGACCCACCAACACGTCACGATGTTCTAATCGGCCGCGCGTAAAGTTGAAATTGTGTATAGGCTTAAGAATTTCGAGCAGCTCGGCAAGCAGACTTTCATCCGCCGGTTGTTCGGCGTAAGCAATGTTGTCCTGGATATTGCTCGGGCGCGCTGTGCTGACGAGGGTAGTCGCGATATTGGGCTGCGAACAGGAAAACTGGATTGCCAGTTTCACAATATCGATCCCGCGCTTCCGGCAATATTCGACGGCATTCCGGCATCCGTCGATGATCACCTTACTGGCCGGATGCCAGGGTGGCGCGCCTTGGGGTGTAAGCAGCCCCATCCCGGTCGGAGAGGCATTAATGATTCCTACCCCTTTTTCGCTTAGGTAAGGTATCAACCCGGCCAGAGAGTCATCATTTAACTCGTAATGACAAAAGGAAAGGATGGTATCGACGATGTTTGGTCCAACCTTATCGAGGATACTTGGAAATACCCGGAGCGGCAGCCCGGTGATCCCTACAAAGCGAGCTAATCCTTTCTGTTTCAGGCGATGCAGGGTTGGAAGGGTTTCGTTCACGATTTGGTCGTGATCAGCAAATTCAATGTCATGACATTGAATTAAATCCACGTAGTCGACACCGAGTCTGGCCAAACTGTCATGCAGGCTGTGTTCGGTGCGTGCGGCGGAATAGTCGTAGTCTCCTTTCGCTTCACTGTAAGAACCCACCTTCGTTGCGAGATAGTAACGATCACGGGCAATTCCCTTGAGCGCTATCCCCAGATTCGTCTCTGCCAGTGTCTCACCATAGGCAGGCGAGACATCGAAGAAATTAATGCCTCCATCAAGAGCAGCCCACACAGTCTTGACACAGGCTTCGGGATCCACCTGGTGAAAAACGCCGCCAAGAGAAGAGGCGCCAAAACCGAGAACAGATACCTTGAGTCCAGTATTCCCGAGTTTGCGGTATTCCATGAATTAACCTCAGAAGCCGAATTTTAGATCGTGGATTTCACAGAGCGGCATATGCGAGACCACACGAAGACAAAAGCCTCGCGCAGAGGTCGCAACGGACGCAGCGGTAGAGAATCTTTGCTGAAAACAAATTCTCTCATTTTTGACCTCTGCGTCCTCTGCGCGAGGCCTTTGTCTTTTATAGGGTTGCGGCTGCGGCGCGCTATGTAATCTGTGGATTTCTCCATCGTCGGGATCCGGCTTGAATGCCCTAGCCGAAGATTGGCTTAATATGCCGTTCGAGCAGGTTTTCCGTCACGTTGCGGGCGATAACCTGCTCGTGTTCATCCAGGGCTTGGAGAAATCTTTCGCCCATCTCTGCGGCTACTTTGAAAGCGATATGCAACAGCTGCCGAACGTTAGGATTG
>JAFAZK010000201.1 GCA_019239825.1 Verrucomicrobiota bacterium
GTCACGACGACTGGGAAAGATTCGCGCCGGGATTAAAAAGTCTGGAGGATGTGGTTGAACTTCGGCGCCGCATTTTGAGCGCGTTCGAGTTTGCGGAAATAGCGAATTCGGAAGAGGAGCGCCAGGCGGCATTGACTTTTACCGTGGTGGGAGCTGGACCTACCGGAGTCGAAATGGCGGGAGCAATTGCTGAACTCGCCTGCCGAACTTTATCCGACGATTTCCGGCACATTGATTCGCGCACCGCTCGCATCCTGCTCCTGGACGGTGCGCCCCGGATTTTGCCCAGTTTCGCAGAGAACCTATCGAAATCGGCGGCGAATCAGCTGGAAAAATTGGGTGTCGAGATTCGCACCGGAACAATTGTTAGAACGGTTAACGATCGGGGAGTTAGTGTCGACGGAGAATTCATCGCTAGCCGAACGGTGATTTGGGCGGCTGGCAATCACGCTGCTCCGATCGGTAAAAGCCTGGGCGCACCAACTGATAGTGCCGGGCGCGTACGGGTGAACAACGACTTATCCGTGCCCGGTTATCCCGAGATCTTTGCCATTGGTGACATGGTTTGTTTTAAGGATGAAGCCGGTAAAGACTTGCCCGGCGTAAGTCCGGTAGCGATGCAAATGGGTCGGCACGCCAGCAAGAACATCCTCTTATTAATGAGGGGCGAGGCCACCAAGGAATTCCACTATTTTGATAAGGGTTCGATGGCGACGATCGGCCGCAACAAGGCTATCGCTGATCTCAAGTTTGCCCGTTTTGGCGGATTCTTAGCTTGGCTAACCTGGTTGTTTGTCCATTTGATCTTTCTCATTGGGTTGCGCAACCAGCTGTTAGTCTTATTCCAGTGGGCCTTCTCCTATTTCACGTTTAGCCGCGGCGTGCGGCTTATCTATGGAAGCTTTCGCCCGAAGAACGAGCCCTCGGCAGAAACCGCCGTACCGCTTGCTCCGGTCCAATTAGATACGAGCAACCACTCTATAGCTCCTGGATCGAAGGGAGGAATAGAGCACAAACTAAGTTAACAAAAACGAAAAGCACTTGACGTTGCGCAATTCACCGAATTGCGCACCAGCACCTGTATATGCGATCTGACATTATTCCCGGGGCAATCTTCCCCGACTATGAACTTGCTGATCACGCCGCGAAACATCGGAAGCTCTCCGAACTGCAAGGACAGCATCCAATGGTTCTCGTCCTCAGCCGCGGAGGGTTCTGCCCCAAGGACCGCCGGTACGCTGAAGGGCTTCTTCAACTCCATCGTGAGTTAGAGGTTGGCTATTGCCGGCTGGTTACGGTTGGCACCGACAACATCTCGGAGACGAATGAATATCGCACCGGAGTGGGCGCTCACTGGCCTTTCCTTTCTGACCCAGGGCGTAAAGTCCAAAAGGATCTCGATATCGCCGAGTACACCGATCCTGTCCACAATCCGATGATCCCGTATGTTATTGTCCTCGAACCTGGCCTTGTCGTATTCAAGATCTACAACGGCTACTGGTTCTTCGGCAGGCCTACGATGGAAGATCTCCGCCAGGATTTAAGAGCCGTTACCAAGAAATGCAGGCCGGACTGGGACATCACAGCGCCCGAACTTAAAACGGCTTGGCAACAAGGCCGAAAGGAACTGTTCTATCCCTACGGCAAAACGTATGCCCAAACCTTAGGTGAACAGGACTAGTGCATCGAGTCATTAGTAGGAGGCATACCGCCTGGCAGCTGCCCATGTGCGTCAACTTAAGATCGGTAGGTCAGTACCCCAAAGGGGTGATAGGACTGAGCCAGGGGTTTTGACCCCTGGGTTACGTATTTTTAAACGATGTGCCCTGAAAGCATCTTCAACCCCGCCGGCGCGGGGTGCAGTTCGGGGAGGGCGCGCGTCCCCCGCGCGCCGGGAAGGACGTGCCAGAACCCAGTGGTGTATTCTCGTCTGCGGTTATCAAACGTGCTCGGCTTCGTTAACAACGGATCGCGGGGACGCAATCCCTCCCCTGGACCCTAACCCGAGCGCCTCACAAGTGGCACCAGACTGGCGTGATTTGGTCGAGCTAGTAAACGATACCTGCTAGCGATAGTCTTCTAGCGCCACTTTCAGGGCGCGTCCCACCGCACAATTAACCAGGGGTTAAAACCCCTGGCTCAGTCCTATTGCCCCTTCGGGGCACCGAAAAAGACAGTATCACGGTACGAAAACCGGCCCGTCTCAAAAATCGTCCGGGACCAGCAGGGCGCATGCCCGGCAAGGCAAAGGAGCAGATCCGTTTCGCCCACAGGCAATACCCCTGATGGACAGGTATTGGCAGCCGAAAATCGAGGTTGGCACGCAACCTGTTCTATGGGTCGGCAACTGCAACGCCAAGACCCTCATCTAACTAACCTTCATTGCTTCAGCAACTGTTCCCAAAGCCCCTTCTCATGCCGAAAGCTCCGCTATTAGGACGAAAATAGTATGAACAGCACTCAAAAGCCTGTATGGGACCACTTCTTCATCCTGCACGCGTTGAAAACGGGGCTGGCCGGTGTTCTCTCGCTTTTTGTGGCCCAAGCGCTTCGTCTGCAATACCCCGAGTGGGCTCCGTTCACTGTGATGGTGTTGATGATGGTGCATCCTCATCCTGGGTCGATCGCACTTAAGTCGCTCTTCCGAGTCATCGGCACGATGGTCGGCGCAAGCTTGGCTGTCTGGCTGGTGAGCGACTACTTATCCAGTCCCATTTTATTTTTGAGCGTCACCTTTCTGATCATGTGGTTGGCTAGTTACAAAGTGGGACAGCTCAGCTCCGCGATGGCTCCGTATGCCTATTTCTTGACTGGGGTCACCCTAATTATTGTCGAAAGCACCGCGATAGACCAACCGGACAATGCTTGGTTTGTTGCACTTAGCCGCGCCGAAGAAACGTTTGTCGGGATCGGCGCTGTTTTGATTATCAGCCCATTATTCGGGGTGCGGCAACCCCGACTTGAATTTCAGCGACTCGCCCTCGCAGCGGTCGATCAACTCGCGCAACTAGCCAATGCCGAGCTGCAAAACCTGAAGGAAGGAACTGGTTTTAGTTCTCAAGTGCTGGAAGGGCAAACCGCGGTGCTGAGGAAGCTCCTAACGCTGGACAGCCTTCTGCTCGCTGAACGGCGTGAAAGCTTATACTTCAACGCCGATATTGCGAATCTTCAGCAAGTCCGAAACTCACTACGCAACCTTTTTCAAAACGTTTCTGAGCTGACTCGATTGACGCTGGACTGGCGAGTGCTAAACGAACCAGTTCAGAAGCAATTGCAAGCGGGCCAAGATCTATTGAATCATGGCTTCGCCAACGTTGGGGGCGCTTCGGCAGAAGATCCATCTATCCTCGCCGCTGACTTCCAAAGGTTAGATGACGAAATCAATCACTGGGTTCGGGTTGGTGAACTCCAGGAGTTACCAGCCGACCAACTGGCGGCTTATCTGCGTTGTTGGAAGGCTTTTCGTCGCATGCAGAATGAGCTGGTGAGCCTTTACGATTTGCCGAAGCAGTTACAATGCTCCGAGCAAAATACAGCGCTTGCGTCGCATCCGGCCAAGCCTAAACAAAAAATCGATCGGCGTCTGGTCATGGTTGGAATCAAAGGCGGGCTTGCTACTGTCGTGAGTCTATTTTTAGTAAGATGGCTTCACCCGCCGGGAGCAACCTTTATGCCGGTGGCCGCGTGGCTGGCAGTCATTTTTACCTCCTACCAAATTCCATCCGGCCGCCCGGGACATATCCGAGCGTTTCGCAACCTCTTGCTGATGGCTTTGTACGGCATCGTGGCGGTAGCCGGTTTACTCGTCCTTACCCCTTTCCTGTCGAACTATTGGTTTATGAATCTAACCCTGTTCTGTGTCCTATTTGCCCATGGTTATTTCGCCTCGAAGACCACCGGGCTGGCCTTCTGGATGTTAGGAACGATTTTTCTGGTTTCGATTTTAGTCGGTCTGGATACGCAAAAACCAGTTCCCTTCGCTGATCTTGTGGGTAGCTGCTTAGGGGTAATCACCGGATTTGCCGTGGGCGTGACCGTAGCTCGTTTGTTATGGCCAAGGTTACCCCAGAACGAGTTAAAGGTGGCTACTGGCCGATTTTGTGACGCTGCCAAATTGCTCTTGGCCGACAACCCAGCCGTACCGATGAGTACGGTTACTTCCGCCTTGTCGGCTCTGCCATTGGACATCGCCAGATCAACGGCAGTACTGGGAGTCAACGGTTTTCTACGACAAGAACAAGTGAAATGGACCCGACTCATTCCCGTTTTGATGTGTGTATCGGCCCAACTACAGCGTCTGACACCGATTCGGAGCAAGTTAATTGATTCCCAAGAACTGGCGCTCTATCTGGATAGCTTGCACCAGGACTTTAGAACCTGGCTGGATGCCCTCGGCCGCCGTTTTCGCCAACCTGATAGCAGGCAGTCTCTACCTTCTCTTCAAGGCCCAATTGACCAGCTGAAGCAGAGGCTAGAAGACCTGCGGGTAAGTGCGCCGTCGCATCAGTCGTTGAATGGTTCGGCGCCGGAAATATTAACCGACGTGCACGAGTATCTGGTGGCGGCCGAGCTCATGCGGATGTGCGGTGATATCACCTCAAGCCTCCGGTTAGCTGAGTACTCAGGAGATTATTTTCTTTAGGAGTTATCTGGAAAATTTCGACCGGATTTTATGATCCTAATCCTACAAAATAAACACTTGAGTCGAAAGTTTTACTGCTTATGAACGTGTCGCATCCCGAGTTTAACGTTCTCGGTTTTTTCGTCCCTTTGAGCTTGGTCGCCGGCGTCGTCGGCTTTGTGATGGCTTGGTTTATCGTCGCTATTTTGGAGCGCTTCCGGCTAACCCGTTTTTTGGGAAACATCTCGCTCTTCTTTATCGCATTGAGCGTTCTGTTAGCGGGCGTAACAGATTGGTTGGTGAATCTATGAGTAAAAAGATGTTAGGTTACGGCTTTACGCTGGTGATTGCCGCGGTGGCCGGTTGGATCATTTGGACTGAATATCAGCGTTATACGGAGTATCCCTGGACACGTGATGGGCAAGTGCGCGCTAACGTCGTGGGCATTGCTCCTCGGGTGCCGGGACCGATCATCCGGGTTGCAGTGATTGACAATCAGCATGTGAAGAAGGGCGACTTGCTTTTTGAAATCGATCCGGCCGACTACCAGGCTGCCGTTGATCAGGTGAAGGCGCAGGTGCTGGCGGCAGCAGCAACCTTAACCCAGCGGAAGCAGGAGCTAGACAGACAGACAGAGTTGTTTGAAAAGAAAGTAAATGCCCTGAAGGATTTCCAGGACGCACAGGATAGTTATGAAACAGCCAAAGCAGATCTGGCCGCGGCCAAGGCAAGCCTAGTTACGGCCGAATTGAGACTCAGTTACACGAAGATCTATGCCACGGTTAACGGCGACGTAACGAACATGAATATCAGCGAAGGCGCCTATGCGTCGACCGGAGTGCAAGTTATGGCCTTGGTAGACCGCGACTCGTACTGGATCGCCGCCTACTTCAAGGAGACGCAACTGCGCCATATTGCTGCGGGCGATACCGCGATAATCTCCTTGATGGGGAATGAAGATGTACCATTTACCGGCACAGTTCGCAGCGTGGGTTGGGGGATCTTTGTAACTGACGGGTCCTCAGCGGAAGGGACAGCCTTGCTACCCGAGGTCAGCCCTACAATCGACTGGGTTCGACTGCCACAGCGGTTTCCCGTTCGTATTCAGGTTGACGATTCGGGGCGAGCCGAGCTGCGGATGGGGCAGACCGCCTCGGTGACAATTTCGCACGACGCGCCGACAAAAAATGCGAGCATAGTTCGGTAGTACACCGATAACTATGGAAACGACAACAGGATCCGACAACCTTCGTTATACTAAGATTCCCTTCACGCATGGATCGGGTGCGATGCCCGCCCTCGGTTTTGGCACGTTGATTCCCGACCCCATCGAAACGAAAAAGGCGACCAGGCTCGCCCTGGAAGCAGGCTTCCGTCAACTCGATTCCGCCGAACGATACCGAAATGAAACCGAGGTAGGCGAAGCCATGCAGGAGGTGTTCAAGGAGGGGAAAATTAAACGAGAAGAGGTGTTTGTAACCACGAAACTCTGGAACTGCAACCACCGTCCGGAACGGGTCAAACGCGCTTTCGAGGCGAGTCTAAGGCGGCTCCAAATTGACTACGTCGATCTCTATTTGATCCACACCCCGTTTGCCTTTCAACCTGGCGA
>JAFAZK010000006.1 GCA_019239825.1 Verrucomicrobiota bacterium
CTGGCTAAGACGGCTCCGAGGATCAGATGCGCATTCGACTGCCATGCCACCGTCGATCACTACGTTCCCTTTCGGATGTTGAATAACGAACCAGGGTACCGGGATCTCCAACGGTGCACCAAGAGGTTCGTTCATTTTCAAACCCACAGTTTTGCAGCGAATATGGCCACAGGTGAAGAAGTAGAGCCGCAGATCAGATTGGGAAAGCATAGGCGATAAATTACTAATCGATTGATGCCGTTCCAATATCGGCATAGCATCTTTGCGATGCTCGGCCGTTATTATAAATTCGATCTGCGTCAATTGATTTCATTTGCGGAAGTTGCGCGTTTAAGGAGCTATCGGGCGGCGGCGGCCCGGCTCAATATCGCCCAGCCTGCCATAAGCCGGCAGATCCAGGCTCTGGAAGAATCGTTGGGTCTCGCCTTTTTCGATCGGAATAATCGGCGGGTGATCCTGACCAAAGCGGGAGAATGGCTCAATGAAGAACTGGGGGTAATATTAACCCGGTTGGATCGAATCGAATCGATCAAGCAGAATGTATCGGAGGACCCCAGCGGTTGTGTCCTGCGCATCGGCGACGCCGGTGGCGCAACCGCAGAAATTCTGGCGCCAGCACTTCAGGTCCTGCGAAAACGCTATCCAAAGATCAAAGCCACGTTCTATCAGAACAACTCCAGCGGCTTCTTCGACGATCTTTTGGAAGGGCGAATCGATTGTGCGTTTCCGATGTTACCTTCCGATAACCCTAACCTGGTTAGCCATCGGATCCTCACTCATCGAATAGGAGTTGTACTTCCGGTTGAGCATCGGCTCAGCCAGTATAAAACCGTGGCCTTTGCCCAGTTGAAGGACGAGAACTGGATCCTTTTTCCGCGGTCTGCGAATCCAGTCTTGTACGACGAAATTATCTCTTGCTGCCATCGGGCGGGATTCAGCCCGCAGATTGTGGACGAAGTTTCGCCGCGCCAACGGGCCGTGGCTTTAGTGGCTTGTGGAGCAGGGATCACCACCATGACGGAGCAGCGCAAACATCTTTGCCTCGAAGGAACCGTTTTCCGTCTGTTACGAGCACCACAACCTAGTATCGGCTGTTTTTTTTGTGCGAGGAGGGCGCCCTCGCATCCATTGGTACCAGAATTTGGTTCGATCTGTTTGGAGGTCTCTAAGGCGGCGGAAAACGATGTCAACTTAGGAAAGGAGTAATGGGCTAGTGAAGCTCAAGGCCATCTATGAAACAGCCCGGGCTTCGATTTGACCGCGCACTACGATAAGGCCGAACCTATGTCGGCTCGCCAAGTCGCAACGCCGTATTTATCTCCCGAAATTTCTGCGCGATAAGTACTGTAGAAGCTAAAGCTACGAACGAAGCTCCTTGGGCGGTCCAGCGCTTCGCGTCATTGGCGTCTCTCGCAAAGGTTCCGAGTTTCACATGAGGCTTCGAATTGACGGCTTTATTGATCCGCCAAAACGCTTCGATTACTACCGGGTGATCATTTTCACCCGGATAGCCAAGGCCGAGTGATAAGTCGGTAGGACCAATAAACACGCAGTCGACGTACGGAACCGCCGCAATCGCTTCAACCTGATCAATCCCCTCGGGGTCTTCCACCTGTACGGCAATTAGAGTGTCTTGTTCGGCTGAAGATAGATGTTCTTTAAGGTTAGAAAAGGCATGACGCCCTGCCCGCGTAGTAGTAGCAAGCCCCCGTCGACCAATTGGAGGGTAATGCGCAGCCCGCACAATGGCTTCGGCCTCTGCCTGCGTGTTTACGTGCGGCACAATGATCCCCTGGGCCCCGACATCCAGCGCCCGAAGTACTTCACTGGCATGATGACTTCCCACACGCACAATAGAAGGCAGGCCAAAACTCTCGCCAGCCCGGACATGATGTTCCCATTCCAGAGCATCGCCTGTACCGTGCTCTCCGTCGATGAAAGCAAAATCAAAGCCGGCCGCAGCGCACATTTCTACTAAGGCTGGAGCCGGCGGTTTGATGACCAGGCCGTAGAGTGTCTCGCCCCCAAGAAGCCGGCGGCGTAACGAGGGTAGTGTATCAGTTCTTCTCATACTTGATTCCAATTCCGGCCCCAGTCCCCGTAAGCTTCCCACCCAGTCTCGGTAACCGCGAGCGTGTCTTCGAGTTTCACAAAGCCGGCTTCGGGATGTTTGATTCCAGTTTCAATGGATAGAACCATTCCTGGTTCAAGCGGGCGTTCGGCATGCGCCCCCTCATATCCAATTTCGTCATTGTGCCGTAGCCGTGGCGCTTCATGGCTGATAAGGCCCATGCCATGCGCGACAAAGCCAAAACTCTTCCCGAACTTACATTTTTCAGTAGCTGCATAGCCCGCCTGGTAAACCTCCTTACCAAAACGTCCCGGAGCGACCGCCAGCCGCGCTTGATCTTGAACAAAGCGGATTTCGTCTAGCAAGTCCTGCATGAGCGGCGTCGGTCGACCGAGCACGGCCATTCGCGCCATATCCGCAAGATATCCATGACAATAGCCGGCTGTGTCGAGAGACAACGCTTCACCCGAGCCCCAAGGCCGGCTCGAAGGTGCTCGGCCAAACTTCAATCCGCTGGTAACTAACGCATAGTCGAAAATAAGCCCCCTCTGTGACTGCTCGATACGGAGCCTTTCTACGAGTTCCGCTTCGGTTAGTCCCGGTGATGCGCTCTGGAAGGTTGCCAGCATTGAGTCGACGATTGCCGCCGCACCGTCCTTGATATGCTGCAATTCATCCTTGTTTTTGACGGCGCGCAGTTCCTCCAGAACTGGAAAGGCAGCAATAAATTGTGCGTCTGGCAGTTCTCGCCGAAACACCTCCATAGCGTCAGCCGGCAGAAACGAAGACTCGACCGCAATCCGGCGGGGACCGATACCCAATTTGCGAATCAATTCGACAGCGGTCGCCGCGGCATCGATGCTAGTCCACGAACGAGTGACGATGTTCGGAGGCCATATCGGATGAACCTCCAGGCCCCATGGCTCATTGCCGGCTCCAACATAAAAAGCCTGCTCCAGCTTGTTGGGAACGTAACCCAGGATAGGCAGGTAGCGATCAGTCGCAAAGGCGTCACCGTGCGCGAAGAAAAAGTAGCGATAACCACCCAACAAATATTGAATATTATGTTTGCTGACGGTGAGTAAAAGATCCGCGCCCGCCTCTTCTAGTAGCTGGTCTAACTTAGAGGTATCAAATGGTGGTGTCATAATCGATAGAATCGTACAATCCCTCGCCTTTTAGGGCTAGCGCTGCTGGATCAGGCTTGGGTTGGCTACCACTACCGGTTGCTTAGGAGACCGAAGACCCACTAACAAGCCGAAAGCACAGCCAACCGGCCGGCTCACCATAGCGTGGTACCACCCTCGATTACTAAATTGTGTCCCGTCATATAGTCAGACACCTCAGAGGCAAGGTAAATCGCTGCACCCGTGAGATCGTCCAACTCACATAACCTGCCCATCGGAATATCGCGGATCCAGCCTTCGACCAGTGGCGCTAACGCGGGCGACTCCATTATCAGCTTGGTTCTCAGGATGCCAGGCGAGATGCAGTTCACTCTAACTCCGCGGTCTGCCCACTCAGCTGCCAGACTGCGAGTCAGGTTGACTACGCCCGCTTTCGAAGTGTTATACGCAGCTTGCTTCTGCGGGTGCGGTACGATGATACTCGACATTGAGGCAGTATTGATAATCTTGCCATAACCGGCTTTGAGCATCACTCTGCCTTCCTCTTGACAGCAGATGAAGACGCCACGGAGATTGACCGCGAACGTCTCGTCCCACTCAGAAAGCGGAGTCTCTTCCGCGGCGGAGTTTCGGTTGATCCCGGCGTTATTAAAGGCAACGTGCAAACCACCAAAACGGCCGGTAACTTCCTGCACCATCCTCGCTACTTCTTCCTCTGACCGGATGTCGCAGGCAATGGCCACAACTTCCTTGTTATAGGAACGGATCGCGGCTGCGACTTTTTCGGCGTTCGCCCCGTTAACATCGACTACCGCGACTCTTGCCCCGGCTTGGGCTACGGCGTGCGCCAATGCCTCACCAATCCCTTGGCCAGCTCCGGTTACCAGCGCTGTTCTGTCGGTTAGTTTAAAGCGTTCGAGAATGGGAATAGACATAGATAATAGAATCTAATAATCAGGCTCAACCAGGCCGACTGTCTTCGGTTGACGGTTACGCAACAAAGTACGCGGTTATCTACGGCACGTCCGCCCATCGTTTTATTTTACGACACTGCCCTGCTCGGCATCGGATATATTGGCACTGGTGACGATAACCGGCGCCAGGGTCTGCGCCGTCAGCGGTTTTTTGTCCCGCAAAAAGCCAGTCATGGCGTCAAGCGCGGTCCTCACCTGACCGCCCAGGCGCTGATCGACCGTCGCGTACATCCATCCATCTTTAACCGCGTTGAGCGCATCCGGCATGGCGTCACAACCAATCACGATGACTTTCCCCGCAGAGAGGTTTTCGCTGCGCAATGCTTCTATCGCTCCCAATGCCATATCGTCATTGGCAGAGACGATAGCGTCCGGCTTATAGCCGAGTGACGTGAATATGTTTTGAGTGACACGCAAGCCCTCCGGTCGCTGCCACTTCGCCGTTTGTCGTGCGACGAGCTGATATTTATCTTTCACTTTCTCAATCGCGTCAAAAAAGCCCTTTGCTCGTAAAACCGCAGAGCCGGAGCCCGGTTCTCCATCCAGAAAGATAAACTTTCCTCCATTGGGAAACTTGTTTTCCAACGCCTCCGCCATAGCCGCACCGACCGCTTCCTGATTGGCACCAAAATGAACCGTCGGTTTCGAAGTACCTTTGACCACGCTACAAAACGTCACCAAAGGAATTTTGTCAGCCAGGATATCATCAATGGCGGCAGCAGAGGCCTCCTCGTCGACAGGCTCGATGACGATCCCATCCACCCCTCGAGTAACAACCCCGCGAAGGTCACTCGCTTCCTTACTGGTATCGCCTTGAGCATCGACAAGAACCACGTTGACGCCCAACTTTTTCCCTTCATCTTGAGCGCAACGACCCATAAATGCCGTCGCCGCCCAGGCCAGGTTGGGTAGACTCACGGCTACTTCCGTATCTTTGGCTTGCGCCGAAACGGGAGTTAGCCAACAAAGGGCCGGCAGCAAGGCCACAGAGAAAGAACGAATAAAAGAGGTTTTCATTTGAGTTTGGGGGAGATGACCAGGCCAGTATGTGGTCAACTGGTTGACCAGTCAAGAACTGGCGCCGTTTTTTTTGACCCGGCTCTGGTAAACCAGTTGACCGGTTGTCAGGAAGATCCTAAAATCGTCTCAAATGGCAGTACCCCCGGTTTCCCCCAGCCCCAACCGGCCCGTCCTGGAGATTCAACGATTAACCAAATCTTTTCCCGGTGTCGCCGCGTTGGCCGAGGTCTCTTTATCGGTTCTTCCCGGTGAAGTCCTTGCTCTCTTGGGAGAGAACGGTGCCGGGAAGTCGACCCTTCTAAAGATCTTGGCCGGCGCCCAATATCAGGACTCCGGCATCATTTCCTTTGACGGCCACATGCTCGGTCGAGATTCACCCTTCCAGCGACAGCAGTTGGGTATCGTCACCGTGTACCAAGAGTTCAATCTGATGCCGAATCTATCGGTCGCAGAGAATATTTTAGTTGGCCGAGAGCCCACGAAGTTCCGATTCGTGAACTGGGCTGCGATGTACCGCCAGGCCAAGGACGTCGCCGCGCGCCTGGAATTAACCGTCGACCCAAGGACACCGGTCGCAACCCTGAGTGTGGCGGAACAGCAATTGGTAGAAATCGCCAAAGCGATAAACTTGCGGGCAAAGCTGATCATTCTTGATGAACCCACCGCTGCCCTCAGCAACCGGGAGGTCGCACGCTTACACAAACTAGTACTCGATCTTAAACGCGAAGGAATCGCCTTTATCTATGTGACCCATCGCCTGGATGAGATTGCCGCCATCTGTGACCGCTTTACCGTTTTGCGCGACGGCAAATTGATCGGGTCTGGTGACGCCCGGACTACCCCAATCAACGAAATCATCTCCATGATGGTCGGTCGCAATCTCGATACCCTTTCTAGGTCCGCCTCGCACGCTGGCTCAGAGAGCGTGCTGCGAGTCGTTGATTTCACCAGAACAAAAAAATCCGCTCGCGCCTCCGCAATTGGCTTACACGGAATCAGTCTGGAGCTACGAAAAGGAGAAATCCTGGGACTGGCCGGTCTGGTTGGCGCCGGTAGAACGGAGCTGGCTAGAGCAATCTTCGGAGCGGATCGGATAGAAAAAGGTAAGCTCTATCTGAACGGCAAAGAGGCGTCGATTACATCCCCGAAGGACGCGATTCGGCTTGGGATCGCCATGGTCCCAGAGGACCGAAAGCAACAGGGGCTCTTTCTCAATCAGTCGATTCAACATAATTTAAGCCTGTCGAATCTGCCTAGACTCTCTCGCTGGAAATACTTTGTGGACCCACAGGCAGAAAGACGACTGATCGATCGATTCCGGCACTTACTCCAGATTCGGATGCCAAGTCCAGAAACGCCCGTAAGAACGCTTTCAGGAGGTAACCAGCAAAAGATCATCCTGGCGCGCTGCTTAGCGCTTTCCCCGAAAGTTCTCATCGTGGATGAACCCACACGAGGAATCGATGTCCGGACCAAGCGCGAAGTCCACGAGTTGCTTCGACGGTTGGCCAGCACTGGAACTGCGGTTTTGGTGATTTCCTCGGAACTCCCTGAATTGCTTTCCCTCTGCGACCGCATTTGTACGGTCAAAGAGGGGAG
>JAFAZK010000131.1 GCA_019239825.1 Verrucomicrobiota bacterium
CAGATTAAAGGCGACCTGCTACTCTTCAAGAGACAAGTCAAGAAAAGCTCCAGAGGAGCGAAATCTTTATAGTCATGCAGAATGTGCCAATTCGTATCGCCGACCGCGAGTTCCAATCCCGCTTGTTAGTCGGGACCGGAAAGTTTCCTAGCAACCTTCTGATGCGGGATGCTCTGGAAGCGAGCGGAACTCAGATCGTAACGGTCGCCTTGCGCCGGGCAGATCTGTCGGGGCGGCACGATCCTTTCGCGAACATTTTGGATTTCATCGACTCCACTCGATACCTCCTGCTGCCAAACACCAGTGGAGCCATGAACGCGGATGAAGCCGTCCGTCTCGCCCGATTAGCCGCATCTGCCGGCCTGCCCAAGTGGGTCAAGCTCGAGATTCATCCCGATCCTCACTATCTGCTGCCAGACCCGGTTGAAACCCTTCTCGCAGCTGAGCGGCTGGTAAAAGAAGGCTTTGTGGTATTGCCCTACATCAATGCCGATCCCGTTCTGGCTAAACGCCTGGAGGAAGTCGGGACCGCCACCGTGATGCCTCTTGGGTCACCCATCGGCAGCAACCAAGGCCTGCGCACCCGGGACCAGATCCGCATCATCATCGATCAAGCTTTAGTCCCGGTGATCGTCGACGCCGGAATCGGCGCACCCAGCCACGCCGCCGAAGCCATGGAGCTCGGCGCTGATGCCGTACTGGTGAACACCGCCATCGCCATTGCTTCCGACCCTGTCCGGATGGCTGTCGCTTTCAAGAGGGCCGTCGAAGCGGGCCGCATCGCCTACGAGGTCGGCCTTGGCCACGAACGCCACACCGCCGACGCTACCAGCCCCCTAGAGGCGATCCTGCGCCAGAATGCGTAGGATAAACATTGTGCCAGCAACCTCGTACTCGTCGTCGTCCTCGAACGGGGTCACGGGAATACCAGAGCTGCGGCCAGCTCTCACGTTTGCGACGTTGCCGTTCCACTCCGTCCACTTCTGTCCACTAAGTCCACTCCAACCCGGCGCTCACCCGGACTCGAGGACGACGACGACGAGTACGAAACGAGACCGTCCCCATGCCTCCCGCCCCTAACCTCCTCGAAGTCGACTCCCTGAACGTCTGGTTCCCGACCAGAACAGGAATTCTCCAACGGACCACCGATTTCATCAAAGCGGTTACTGGCGTCAGTTTTACCATCGGCCCCGGAAAAACCGTCGGCCTAGTCGGCGAGAGCGGCAGCGGCAAAACCACCGTCGGCAAAGCCATCCTAAAATTGATTCCCATCACTTCTGGCGCGGTCCGATTCGCCGGCGTGGATATTACGCCCCTATCTGGTTTAGAGTTCCGGTCCTGGCGGCGACAAATCCAGATGATCTTTCAAGATCCATTCAGTTCGTTGAACCCCCGGTGGACTATTCTGCAAATCATCAGCGAACCCCTTAAAATTCATTTCCCGGAGCTGAGCCGTCAGCAACGCGAAGAGAGGGTCGCTCAATTACTGCAAAAGGTCGGTCTTTTACCCGAACACCGCCGCCGTTTTCCTCACGAATTGAGCGGTGGCCAACGCCAGCGCGTTGGCATAGCCCGGGCGTTGGCCGTCGAACCGAAATTAATCGTCTGCGACGAAGTGGTTAGCGCCCTGGATGTCAGTGTCCAAGCGCAGATCGTCAACCTGCTTCAAGACCTGCAGGATGAACTCGGACTTTCTTACCTCTTTATTTCTCACGATCTTGCAGTCGTGGAACATATCAGCCATGATGTGGTCGTAATGTTCCGCGGTCAGATTGTTGAAAAGGCCGATGCTGTCTCGATTTATACGCATCCACAGCACGACTACACTCGAAAGTTGCTCGCCAGCGTTCCTTCTCTTGAGTAGGATCTCACCAGTTTCATGAATTTGTTTCTTCGGAAATTGTTGGGCATGAATTGGTTGCTGGCGATAATCGCAATGGCCCTTGCCATCTTCGGGGTCGTGGCCATCTATAGCGTCACCTTCATGCGGGAAGAGCAGTATCTCCAAGAGATGTGGAGACGCCAGATCGTCTGGTTGGTGATCGCCATCGTCGGCTTCTTTGTCACTTCCTTTATCAACTACCGGATCTGGCTTTCGAACGTCGTTTTTCCACTCCTTTTGTACCTAGCCGGCCTCGGTTTTCTGGTACTGACCCACTTCTTTGGCCGTACCACCTACGGCGCCAAGAGCTGGTTAGAGCTCGGCCCGATTAGTTTTCAGCCCGCTCAACTCGCCATCGTTGGCACCTTGCTCTTACTGTCTTGGCTGCTTGCTAATACCGGGAACTGGCAAGGGTTTTGGCCCACCGTGGGCCGTATCGCGAGCTGCGCCGCGATCATCGCGCCCCCCTGGCTGCTAATCCTGATCCAACCCGACCTCGGCGAATGTCTTGTAATGTTGCCGCCGCTCTTCGCTCTCTTCTTCGTGGGCCGTATCCCGAAACGGTACCTTTTGGTAATTATCATTATGGCGGTCGCCATCGTACCGGTGGTAGCCAACTTCGGTCTGAAGACCTATCAACGCGAACGTCTGACCACCTTTATCGATCCAGATTACGACCCCCAGGGCGCTAGCTGGACCATCAATCAGGCGCTGATCGCCATCGGCTCTGGCGGATTTAACGGAAAAGGATTCGCCGCGCCCAATACTCAGATCCAACTTGGGTTCCTTCCTTCGACCATTGTCCATACCGACTTCATTTTTGCCGGTATCTCCGAGCAGTTCGGCTTTGTCGGTGATGTCACTCTGATCGCTGCCTATGCGGCCTTGTTGCTCACCGGCCTGCTCATTGCCGCAATCGCCCCGGATGAACTCGGCAGACTAGCTGCCGTCTCCATTGTCGCGCTCATTTTCACTCACGTGTTCATGAACGTCGGCATGAACATTTCGATCACTCCGATCACCGGTGTCCCTCTCCCGCTGATCAGTTATGGCGGCTCGTTCCTGGTCCTGATCCTTTTCGCTCTCGGTATACTCGAGAGCATCTGGATCCATCGCCATGTCCGCCAAACCCGCAGCGCGAACACCATGACCTACGCTTCCGCGTATGTGCGCTAACAGCGCTCACATACGCGATGACAAATGACAGATTACAAATGACCAATGGCGTTTCGGCGCTGACAGACTCGATTTGTCATCTGTCATTTGTGATCTGTCATTATCAAGCAGTTGGCGGCTGACCGTTCGCATCGGCGAGCCGGTCTAGCCGCCAACTGCTTGATACTTCCGTAGCCCCTGCTTCCACATGAGCTGCGCGGCCGCCCCAGCCGCCGTCACCCAAAACGCCTGCGCCCCGAGCCCAAACCAAAGATGCGTTCCGTGTATCCGGTTCATCAGCACTGAAACTGGAAAATAAAGTTCATAAGGAAACGGCAGCCAGTTCAATACGTTCTGGACGGCCTCCGGCATAAACGAGAGCGGAAACATTCTGCCGCTCAACATATACTCGAACGAATAGACGATAAAAACGACGGTCGAAATCTCCAACATCCAGAACGCCAGGAGCGCAATCGAGATAGTAATAAAGAACTGCAACAGCGCAGCCATCGCCGTTGTCCATATCGCCACCAGCCATAAACCGGGGTTGGACGGCCAACTGAAGTAGCGGGAGGTAAAAACGAAGAGGCAGAGAAACACGGGCAAAGTCATCGCCGTGAACAGCAACCGGCTACTGGCGAACAGGCTAAACCGATAGAGCAGATAATCGATCGGTTTCACCAGAAACGCACTGATCTGTCCCTCCCGGATGTCAGCCGCGATCCGAAACTCATCATCTTTGGGCGTAACCAACCCGTCCAAGAACAAGACGAGCAAAAAATAGGCAATAATCGTCTGAAAATCGAACCCTCCGACTCCCTTCTCTCGTTGATCAAAAACGACCCCCCAGATCAGCACCGTCCCCATCAAGGGCAACAGTTCAAAGAGCGATCGGAGAAAGAAATTCCAGCGATAAACAAACGTATCCTGTAACCCGACATCGAACGCTTTCAGATAAACCCGAGGATTCCACATAGAGGGAGTTCGACAAATTTGGTAGGGCGAGGCTCCCGCAATACATTACCGTCTCTACAAGGACTGCCCTGTTGATCAAAGATTTCGGGTATTGGTCCGATATGCCCGCCGAGCCGTGGGTCTCCCGCATGGCTACGATCTACCACCTACCATTCGATTCAGTTCCGCTGCAGCCTTACCCTACCTTGAGATATGCTTGGACACTGTACAGCACGGCTCGGCAATCCTATTGCTGCTGGCCGCCACAGCGTCTCGAAAGCCTTGTGGCCTTGGCGCGGCCTAAGGAAGATCGGGAGCCTCGCCCTACCAACTGCTAAAAACTCCCGAACTCCTAGTACACTTTGATGTAGGCTTTCTCCCGCAGCCCGTCCAACCATCGCTGCGTTGCCTTTTGTTTCTCCACCTGCGACAGCTTTTTCGTGATGTTATCCCGCACGTCGTTCAGTGCCGTGATAGCCGGGTCTTTCCTGTCCTCACAGTAGAGCAGATAGAAAGAATCACCGATCTGAACTACCGGGCTCACCTCGCTCTTTTTCAGAGCAAAGGCTGTCTTTGTCAGGTCCTGGTTTAAAGTCTTCTCATCGACCCAACCCCAGTCCCCACCGTTCTCAGCGGTTCCATCCATTGAATAAGTCTTCGCCAGAGTCGCGAAATCCCCTCCGTGCATGGCCTTATCCCGGATATCATCGGCCATCTGTTTCGTGGTCTTAGCGGAATCGGTCACCAACGGATCGGAATTCAATACGATCATCCGAAGCTTCACTTGTGCCGGCGTCGCGAACTCTTGCTTATTCGCATTGTAATAGGCCGTAACTGCCTCCGGCGATGGCGTAAAATTGTCGTCCTTCAGCTTGTTTTGCCGCATCACCTGCACGGTGATCTTCTCTTTCTCCTTATCCCGGAATTTGTTCAGCGAATATCCCTGCGCCTGCAAGGTTCTCACAAAGGCCTGACGATCGCCTCCAAACTCATCCTTGATAATCTCTTGAACCTGCTCTTCCACGACGTAGTCGGGAAGCTGATATTCCTTCTTTTTGAATTCCTGCAGAATCAGCTGCCGGTTGATCAGGTCGTTCAACACCGCCAACCGCGTTTCCTTGATCTTATCAATCAGCTCTTGGCCGGTGTACTGCTGCTTCAGAGACTGTTCCTCAGGAGCAGCGACTTCTTGGACTTGGGAAAATGTGATAACGTCGCCGTTTACCACTGCGGCAATTCCATCGATTACCTCGGCCTCCGCCCACGCAATCCCTGGCACTAGTAGCAACGCGACGAACGAAACGCGACAAACAATCTTCTGTAGCATGCCTGTGATTATGAAAGTCTCCGTAGGAGAGACAACAACTCGCCGATCCTAGATTGGGGGTCTGGTGAAGTCAAGCGCGGAAACCGGTCGCCAATCAGCAAATAATCTCCTCCCCGCAGCAGCATCACTTTATTCTCTTTTACCTCCACTCGCGCCACCCGGGCCTTGCCAGCGATCAACTTGATTTCCGTCATCAATAATAGATTGCTGACCGCCTCCGGCAGCGGCCCGAACCGGTCTCTCCACTCCTTCTGCAGCTTGCTCAATTCTTCGGCATTGATCGCTGCGGCCAGCTTCTTGTACGCCTGAATTCGTAGCTGTGGCTGAGAAATATAGTCGGCCGAAATGAAGGCAGGCGCCTTAGCCTCTCCAGCACTCACAAACTCCGACTCGTTCGTCGCCACAAAATCAAGCCGGAGAACCGCCTCCGCCCGTCCGCGGGCTTTCTTACCTTTGAGCTTCTCAACCGCGTCGTGCAATAGCTGGCAATAAAGCTCAAAGCCTACGTTCGTGATGTGCCCGCTCTGGGCCGTTCCCAGGATGTTCCCTGCCCCGCGAATCTCCAAATCACGCATCGCAATCTTAAATCCAGCTCCCAAACCGGAATATTGCTTAATCGCGTTGATTCGCCGGCGAGCCGCTCCCACCCCCATCAATTCCCGCGGCAACATAAGATAGGCATACGCTTTGTGTTGGGCCCGTCCTACCCGACCGCGCAGCTGATAAAGATCAGCCAGCCCAAAGCGATCCGCCCGATCAATGATGATCGTGTTAGCGTTCGGAATATCCAACCCGCTCTCAATGATTGTCGTCGAGATCAGCACATCAATCTCTCCCTGCACAAACCGCTGCATGACGTCTTCCAGTTCGTCTTCATCCATTTGCCCATGGCCGATCTCAACCCGCGCCCCCGGACAAAGCTCTAACACCCGCTCTTTCACCCGGTGAATCGAATGGATCCGATTATGCAAAAAATAGACCTGACCTCGGCGCTTCAGTTCTCGCTGAATGGCGTCTCGAATTACGCGCTCGTCGTAGGCGCAGACCACCGTTTCGACCGGCAACCGGTTCGGTGGCGGCGTTTCGATCACCGACATATCTTTTGCTCCTACCAACGAGAGATACAGCGTGCGCGGAATCGGCGTCGCGGAAAGCGTAAGCACATCCACCAATTTGAATCGCTCTTTCAAAAGTTCTTTGTGCCGGACCCCGAACCGTTGCTCCTCATCAACAATCACCAGGCCGAGATCTTTGAACTCGATATCCGGCGACACCAACCGGTGAGTCCCAACTACTATATCCAGCGATCCGTCCCGAATTCCTTTAATCGTTTTTCGCTGTTCCCCCACCGATAAGAACCGGCTCAACATCCCCACCGTCACCGGATAGTCCGAGGTCCGTTCTCGCAACGTTTGGTAATGCTGTTGCGCTAAGACAGTCGTCGGCACTAGCATCGCCACTTGTTTCCCACCCATCACCACCTTAAATGCAGCCCGAATCGCCACCTCGGTCTTGCCGAACCCGACATCCCCGCAAATCAGTCGATCCATCGGCTGCTCGGATTCCATATCTCTCTTGGTATCCTCGATCGCTCGCAATTGGTCCGCGGTTTCCTTGTAAAAAAAGGAAGCCTCAAATTCGGCCTGCCATTTCGTGTCCGGCAGAAACTTGAACCCGGTCAAAGTTTGGCGCTCGGCTTGCAGCTTCAACAACCGGGCTGCGTAATCGAAAACCGCGGTCTCAGCCGCTTTCTTTGCTCTCGCCCATTTGCTATCGCCCAGACTGCTTAATTGCGGAAAACGCTTACCCAGGCCGACATATCGTGAAATCAAGAACGCCTGTTCGAATGGAACATACAGCTTGGCGTCATCGGCGAACTCAAGGACAACACACTCCGATTCCGCGCCATCCTGTTCCAGCTTCCGGATGCCCCTGTACTTCGCGATCCCGTACTCCAGATGAACCACGTAATCGCCTTCGGCCAATTCGCTGAAATCGACTGGCGCTCGCCCCCCGCGCAACCGGGAACGCCGTATGGCCAGGCGCCGAGCGCTCGGACTTTGGTACCGGCCGAAAATCTCAGCGTCGGAGAGCACCGCCAGCTTGCCGGTCTCATAAGTGAAACCATGGTTCAAAACCCCAACCGCAAAGACGATCTGTTCTACATCCAGCTCGTTATCCGTAAAAACGTCTCTTAACCTCTCCAGCTCACCCTCATTGTGGCAGACCGCCAAAACGCGCCACCCCTCATTTAACCATTGCCGGAGCTGGTTCAGCGCTTGTTCACGCTTCGTCTCTTCCACCAGAAAATCTCCGGCTTCGAAGTCGTGAAACCCGGATGGATAAAACGCCGTTTCGAAATCCTCGGCCCCCTCGGTCTCGAGCGTCCCGGCGCTGATCCGAACCGGCGCCGCCTCATACCCCGACTCGATATCGATCAACAAATCACCACGCTGAATATAATCAGCGAACCGCGTGCCATTGGATTCCGGTTCCCCCAGAAAGATTTCGCCACGGTCAACAACCTGAACTGACGTCTGATCATCGAGATCGAACTCGCGTAATGAATCAACATCGTTACCGAACAATTCGATGCGCAACGGTAAGGCGTGTTGTAGCGAGAACACATCGATGATTCCCCCTCGCACGGCAAATTCACCCCGGCCACTAACCTGTCCTACCTGTTGATATCCGCATTTCAGTAACCCCTCGATCAATGTGGTTCGATCCAGCCCCTGTCCTCGTTTGACGATAAATGTCTGGCTACCGACTCGTTCTCGATTCGGAACTGCGTCTTCCAGTGTCGCTGCAGTTACCACCACAACTGCTCGTTTTCCCTCGGCTAAATGCTGAAGCACATTGAGCCGTTCCGCCACCACCTCCGGATCCGGAACCGCTCCCTCAATCGCTGGCGCCTCCAGCTCTGGGAAGAACCAAGCAGTGACCCCCCAGTTTAATAGACCGTTAAAGATCTCTTCCTGCCGGCGTGCATCCGGACAGATCAACCAGCAGTTCCTCGACGCAAAATGTCGGACGGTGCAGGCCGCCACAAACGCCTGAGCTGGTTCACAAACCTGCTCAAACCAAGCCCGCCCCGAGCTTGTCGAACGGGCCTGTTTCTTGAATTTTCGAGCGAACTGCTTGGACTCAGCAACCAACTCAACCACTGATTGAAGAGCCCCTTCGCGGCGGATCGCCTCCTTCTGCTCATCCCCTGACCGTCCGCTCCCGTTCTTCCGCTTTGCCACCGGAAATTTCTCGCGTCCCGTCGTAGGAGCTCCGTCTCTGTGTTCTGCCGACGCAGGCATGCTCTCGCCTAGTGGCTTCTCTTCGATACTCGATATATTCCTCACCCTACCTAGGCCTCCGCTACGCTCCAACCCAGGCTACAATATTTGGGCTGCTTCCGACTTCGCCCATCTCCCCCTTTAGCTACGTCGGACAAGTCGCACCTCTACTGGGTTGTCGCATCACCTGAAACAATCGTAGCACCGCCTTCGTGTCTGTTCGTGTCCATTCGCGGTGCATTTTCGACGCTTTGCCCCTCCCGCGCCTCCTGACTCCTCCTCCTTGAACTCTTGCAACTCCTTGAACTCCTATTGAAAACTCAACTCCTTCGTAATCCCGTACCTCTCAATCCGCTTTCGCAACGTCGCGCGGGTCACCCCGAGCAGCTTCGCTGCTTTCACCTGATTCCCTTTGGTCCGCTTCATCGCCGACACCGTGAATTCCCGCTCCAGCCAAGGCAAAAGCTGAATCGACGGATCCGAGGCGGCAGCGTCCAACAATGTTTCCACCGCTACATCCAAACTCGGTTTAACGCCGCCTCCTCCGGAAGCTGGAATATGATCCCCGTTCAAGTGATCCGTTTGCCCAGCATTGCCCAGCGGAATGTCCTTCGGCAAAAGCACATCGCTTGTCGCCAAAACACAGGCTCGTTGAATCGTGTTCTCGAGCTCTCGCACGTTCCCAGGCCAAGGATAGTCCTCCAAAACTTTGATCGATTCGGCCGATAAGGTCAGCTGCGGCAGGTGTTTCAGCGTAGCGATCTTCTTCAAGAAATATTCTGCTAACAAACGAATATCTTCTTTCCGCTGCCGTAACGGTGGCAAATGAATCCGGACCACGTTTAACCGATAAAACAGATCCTCTCGGAACTGTTTCTTCGCTACCTCTTGTTCCAGCGTTTTATTCGTCGCAGCAATAATCCGGACATCGGTTTTGATCACCGCATTTCCGCCCACTCGCGAAAACTCGCCTTCCTGCAACACTCGAAGAATTTTGCTCTGGACCGGCAACGCCATTTCGCCAATCTCATCCAGGAACAACGTACCCCCATTACTCTGTTCGAATCGGCCAATTCGCTGCGAAGCCGCTCCGGTAAAAGCGCCCCGTTCGTGACCGAACAATTCGCTTTCCAAGAGATTCTCCGGAATCGCCGCACAGTTGATCGCAATAAACGTTTGTGAGCTCCGGTTGCTATAATGATGGATTGCCCGCGCCACCAATTCCTTACCTGACCCGCTCTCGCCCGTGATCATCACCGGTGCGTCACTATGCGAGACTCGACCCACCATCTTAAAAACCTGCTGCATGGCCTGGGATTGCCCGACCAGACTGTCCTGGTACTGCTCTACTGTCAGTTGCGGCTTAAAAGCCGTTGCCGAGCGCATCTCTGCCTGGGCCGTTAACGCCGCATCCACCACCGGCTTCAGATTGAATGGCAACGACTCCTTGCGCAGATAATCGAACGCTCCCAGTTTCATCGATTCGATGACGGATTGAGTCGTCCCGAACGCGCTCATTAAGATCACCATCGCGTTCGTATCCCGCTGGCGAATCCGCGCCAGCAATTCCAAGCCGCTAAATGGCAAAAGATGGGTCTCGGAAACCATCAGATCTGGGTTTTCCGAGATATAGGTCTTATACCCCTCGTCCGCGGTAGTAGCCGTCAAGACCCGGGTAGTCGGGGTTTCGAGTTGGTTTTGGGCCCACTCAAGGAAGTCTGTCTCTGGATCAACAAGCAAAATTGTCTGCATCAAACTGACGCTCGCAGGGGGTAATGGAAGCCCCTAATGGTCAACCTTATCGCCAACGAGCCGAAAACCGGGTGTTATCTTTTGCTCATCCTGTCTAATCTGCAAGCACTTAAAAGGAGGAGTTCAGGAGTTTGAGGAGTTGCAGGAGTTCAGGAACCCGTCATCGCGCTAGCGACACTCGCCGCGACTACAGGCTCGGGGAGGCCTTTTAGGCTTGCAACTTGGTGATCCGCTCCACCCTGAACTCCTGAATTTCCGACTTCGCTACCTACAGAACTGTAACCTGACATATGCCAAGCTACATCGGACAAGCCTGAACTCCTGATTTGCATTTTCCGTCCCAATGCCGGTTGTTGACCAGCTTAACATGGTCAGTAAAACACCTAGGCATGTTGCCGTCATTATGGATGGCAACGGGAGGTGGGCACGACAACGCGGATGGCCGCGCTCCCGGGGCCATCTCGAAGGCGCAAAAGCAGTCCGCGAATGCGTGGAAGCCTGTCTCGAGCTCGGTATCGAATACCTCACCCTCTACGCGTTCTCGACCGAGAACTGGCAACGACCGAAGGAAGAAGTCGATACGTTGATGGGGCTATTGCAGCGCTTCCTCCGCGATTACACCAGAGATATGGCCAAACGCGGCGTCCGTGTCCAAGCCATCGGCCGCTTAAATGAGCTACCGCCGGAATGCCAGGACCAACTCGAACACGCGATCACTACGACCGCCAACAACAAGCAGCTGACCGCCATCCTTGCGATTAACTACAGTGGCCGTACCGAGATTATAGACGCCGTCCAACGCTTGGCTAAAGACGTCGCCGCCGGCAAATTACCACCCGACTCCATCGACGCCGAGCTCTTCAGCAGTTTCCTGTACACCCGCGATCTCCCCGATCCCGACCTCCTGATCCGTACTTCCGGCGAAATGCGGATCTCGAACTTTCTACTTTGGCAGGTCAGCTACACCGAAATGTACGTAATCCCCAAACTCTGGCCCGATTTCAGCCGCCAAGACCTGGTCGACGCCATCGACGAATACAACCGCCGCCAACGCCGCTACGGCGGAGTCTAAAAAAAACGCCGCGATCGCGCGTGAACGCCGTGATCGCCGGGAACGGTCAGCAGCGACTGCCGCTAGCCGTCCACCCCGTCTACTCTGTCCACTAAGTCCACCCCCGTCCACTTCACTCCCCAGCGTACACCCGTTCCCGCTCGCTCCGACGTAGCCTCGCGGAAGCGTGAGACCCCTAAGACGCCGCGACCAACTCGGGCGTTACCACAATAGTCTGCTCCCTCTTCTGTCCCACACCCACCAGACTCAGCTTCGCCCCGATTAACTCACAAACCTTTTCCAGGTAAAGCCGCGCATTTTTGGGCAGATCCTCGTAGGTCTTAGCCCCGGTGGTCGGCTCTTTCCATCCCGGCACTTCAATATAGACTGGCGTACAACGCCCAAATTCCTGCACGCACGTCGGCGGTGACACCACTCCTTTACCTTCCCGCTTGTACTCGACACAGATCTTGATCGTCTCCAGCTGATCCAACCCATCCAGATTCGTAACCGCGATCTCATCGATGCCGTTTACGATCACCGCAAACCGCGTCGCAACCGCATCAAACCAACCACAACGCCGTTCCCGCCCAGTGTTCACTCCAAACTCGCGGCCCATAGCATGCAGCATGTCCGAGATCCCCTGATCCTCTGTCGGGAACGGACCTTCGCCCACCCGGGTCGTATACGCCTTCATTGCTCCCACGACCCGATCGATTCGGGTCGGGGGCACCCCGGCGCCAGTACACGCGCCACCTGCCGTGGTGTTCGAAGAGGTTACGTACGGATAAGTCCCATGATCAATATCGAGGAACGTACCTTGGGCGCCCTCAAACAAAATCTCTTTGCCCTCCTGCATCAGACCATGCAGCTCGAGCACAGTGTTTGTCACCATCTCCTTAAGCTGTTCCCCGGCCACGAGATATTGCCGAGTCAACTCCCGCCAATCGATCGGTTTCGCTCCGTACTGTTGCAGCAGCCAGTCGACTTCTTGGCGCCGGCTGTCCAAACGGTCCTTGAAACGATCAGGGACCAGAAGATCACCTAGCCGTATACCCACCCGCGCAATTTTGTCGCCATATGCGGGACCGATGCCGCGTTTCGTTGTGCCGATCTTATTCGGCCCAACGGCTAGCTCCCGGTATTCGTCAATGAGTTTGTGATACGGAAACACCAGGTGAGCAGCCTCGCTGATCAACAAATTCTCCTTCGAAATTTCCACCCCCTGGCTTTTCAGCTCCCCGATCTCTTCACAAAGCGAGATCGGATCTACCACCACACCGTTCCCGATCACACAAAGCTTCCCAGGACGTAGGATACCCGACGGAATCAACCGAAGAATGTATTTTACATCCCCGACTACAACGGTATGTCCGGCGTTATTGCCGCCCTGACTCCTAACGACCACATCGACCCGGTCCGTTAGATAGTCGATTACCTTGCCTTTACCTTCATCACCCCACTGCGCACCCACCAACACTGTATTGGCCATAAATTCGGGACAGAAAAAGGCCCGCGTTCAAAAACGCCAACGCGGGACGCCTCGCGACACTAAGTCCCTTGCGCCCGACCGCAAGAGAAAACAAAGGCAGAAATTTCACCACAAAGACACAGAGAACACAAAGACAGACAACGAATCAGATTCTCGACCCTACTCTCCGCAGAACCTCCGCAGGACTCGACATAGCCTCCTGGAGCCTAAGCGACACGGCGAAGTCGGGCATCCACTAGGTCCACTCAGTCCACTTGCACGCCCACACCCCGATACGCCGCCCCGCCCATACGCTCCCCCTGGCCTCCCCAAAAAACACAAAAAGACGCCGCCTGACCTCACGATCAGACGGCGTAAATCCTTTTCGTTCCCGGGATCCCGGCGTTAGTTAAACCTGAGGCCGCTGCTCATTGCCCGCCGTAACCTGCGGTTGCGACTGATTCGCTTGCCCCGCTGGTTGAGCCGGCTGCACGTTCTGCGCCGGCTGATACGACTGAGGTTGGTTCTTTACATCGTTCGCCGCGGTATGGAGCTCGCGATCGAATTCTTCTCGAGCCTTACGAAATTCATTCATGCTTTGCCCCAGACTGCGGGCCAGCTCAGGGAGCTTTTTGGCGCCGAACAATACGAGCACAATGAGCAGGATGATAAACAGATCAGGGCCACCAAAGTTCCCAAAGCCCAGTGCTAGCATATTCATATCTTTAACTTTTCGATTGGCGCCACATTAAGGGCAATTGCCTTCAAGTTTAAGCAACTACCTCTACCTTAGGGTACCCTTTTTTGCGCCGGATATTCCCCACTTCTTTCTTTTTTACTTTCTTAAAGCCTCCAGGCGCGACAACAGGTCCGCCTTGCTCGTTAATCCGACCACTTGATCCTTAACTTCGCCTCCCTTGAAAAACAGCAAAGTCGGGATGTTGCGGATCCCGAATCGATTCGAGATTTCCGGATTAGCGTCGACATCGATCTTCACGATCCGCACGTTGTCACCCTGTTCCTTAGCGATCTCATCCAACACAGGGGCGATCATCCGACAAGGACCACACCAGCTTGCCCAGAAATCGACCAGCACTGGTACGTCGGACTCGCTAATGGTTTGATCGAAGTTCGACTGATTCAAATGTAATACAGAAGCCGTTGACATAACCTTTTCTTTCTTTCGTTAGCACAACCCCTGGTTCCCCTTTGTTCTCAACTGAAAGCAACTAAACACTGTACGATAAGCGAAATCACGCAAAAAGCGAGGACCAACCCCGCCAGTGGAACCACCCAAGGATCCCGCCGCACCGGGGGCATCCGAGCAATTAATCGCTCGCTAGTGTGCACCGGAACACCCTCCGGAACAACGACCGGCTCCACCACTTCCGGAGCTTTGGCGCGTGGGGGAAGCGTGATCCGGGCCGGACCTCTTTTCTCGTCGGGCATTGGCTAATTTGTATATCCCCGCGGTTCCGATCACTTGTCAACCCACTTCTTGAAGTCAGGTGAAAAGTAGGGACCCGGTGAAAGGTGAAACGTAAAAGCTAGTAAGCCAACGTCCGTTTTCCGCCCACCTATAAGTCCTATCAGTCCTATAGGTCCCATTCGTAGCCTCACCCAGATCGCGAGATCCGCCCACAGACACTGCCACACCCAGACACCCACCCACCTTTCACATGCACTGTTCACTGTTCACTGATTACTGCTCACTCCCACTTCCCCCTTGCACCTCACCGCGTTCCACCCCAGCTTGGTCCCTTTCCACCACTAATGAAAATCTTGGTCACAGGCGGTGCTGGTTTCATCGGTTCACATCTGGTCGATGAGCTAATCGCTCGTGGCGATTCCGTCGTCGTAATCGACGATTTCAACGACTTTTACGACCCTGAGATCAAACGTTCTAATCTGCGGAAAACATCGGCCAAGATCTTCACTGCCGATGTCTGTAACTCCGACCAGATCAAAACCATCGTTCAATCAGAGCGCCCCGATGTCATTGTTCATCTCGCCGCTCGCGCCGGTGTGCGACCCTCGGTTTTGTGCCCGGAACTCTATCTTAAGACCAACATATTCGGGACATTCAATCTGCTCGAAGCCGCTAAATCCGCCGGGATCAGCAAGTTCGTTTTTGCTTCCAGCTCCTCCGTTTACGGCGCTACCCGCCAACTCCCATTTCGCGAAGACCAGGTGTTAGTGCAAACCCTCAGCCCATACGCCAGCAGCAAACTAGCCGGCGAACAGCTCTGCTCGAATTATTCGCATCTGCATGGATTAAAAGTGATTTGCCTCCGTTTCTTTACCGTCTACGGACCAAGACAGCGCCCCGATCTTTCCATCCACAAATTCACCCATCTTATCGCCAACGGGAAACCAATCAAGGTTTATGGAGACGGCACCGTCCGCCGGGATTTTACCTTCATTGACGACACAATCCAGGGAGTCATTAACGCAATCGATTTTGAAGGAGCTCCATTTGAGATCTTTAATCTTGGCGAAAATCAGACGGTCGAGCTAAACGACGTTATACGCTTGATCGAAAAAGCGCTCGGTAAATCCGCCGTGATCGACTATCAGCCCCCTGCTCCAGGCGATATGCCGCAAACCCACGCCGATATTTCTAAGGCTATCCGCCTCCTCAATTATCGGCCCACCACCTTAATCGAAGACGGAATCCCTCGTTTCGTTGATTGGTTTCAATCGATTGCCAAGGCATGAGCACCAAACGCCAGCGATTAGACAGTTCCCGACGGTCCCATTCGTTCCCGGCGTTCCCGGCTTGCCCGACGAAGCTTCCTGGAGCCTGCGCGACAGGGCGAAGTCGGGCGCTCCTGGCATTCCCGGCGTTATCAAAGCTATGAGCCCGATCGAGTCCGTTACCGAGTTGTGTCGCGCTCTGGTTCGTATTCCTAGCGAGAATCCGTCCGGCGCCCCCGACAGCGCGGGCGAAGAAGCCATTGGCCGATTCGTCGGTGAATTTTTGAGCTCCCACGGCGCTTCGGTCGAATTCGAATACGTCGCCCAAGGCCGCCCAAATGTGTATGGCTGGTTCCCTAGACCACCCGCGGCCAAGACGACTATCCTTTTTGCGCCGCACTTGGACACGGTGCCGGCGCGCGGAATGACGATCGATCCATTTAAAGGCGATATTGTCGACGGCCGTTTACTTGGACGCGGCGCCGCCGATACCAAAGGCCCGATGGCCGCGATGTTATGGGCACTCACAACCACCGATCTGTCGAAACTCAATGTCGCGGTCGGATTCGTCGGCCTCGCAGACGAAGAAGCCGATCAACTCGGTTCTAAGGTCGCTGCCAAGCGACGCCAAGCCGATTTCGTTGTGGTCGCCGAACCCACGGATCTAAACGTTGTCTACACCCACAAAGGCACCGCTTGGATGCAACTGGATGCTAAAGGAAAGGCGGTCCACGCCGCCGATCCTGACGCCGGAATCAACGCGATCGAACTTCTGACCCAGGCATTCGCCGCCCTAAAAAAAGAATTCCCCAGCCTCTGCCCCGCTCCCGCCAATGAGACCCTGGGTAAACCAACCATCAGCCTAGGCATCATTACCGGTGGCGTGAAAATCAATGTCGTCCCTGACCATTGCCGAGCCGAGATCGACATCCGCACCGTTCCCGGTCAGGAAGAAATGGTGTCAGCGGTTCAGTCATTTCTTAGCCAACACTTTCCCGACGTCCAAGCTACCCCACTAAAAGTATCCCATCCCCTTTACACTGACCCTTCTCATCCCATCATCGATAAATTCGTGTCTCTCGGTTCCCAACGCATCGGAGTCCCCTGGTTTTGCGACGCCGCGTTTTTCGCTCAACAAAACACCCCGGCCATTGCCATCGGACCGGGCACCATCAAACATGCTCATACCTGCGACGAGTTCATAGAGATCCGCGACCTCGAACGCGGCGCCGATTTCTTCCGCTCTTTCCTGAATTCGTTCACTTAGACGTCGCTGTTCCCTCACCAATCACCACTCACTTTTCACTTCTCACCTCTCACTCGTAGAATAGCTATGTCTGCTCCCGCCCAAAAGACCGCCATCTCTCCCCCCCGCGCAGAAGATTTCCCCGAGTGGTACCAGCAGGTCGTCCGCGCCGCCGATTTAGCGGAAAACTCGGATGTCCGTGGTTGCATGGTGATCAAACCGTGGGGCTTCGGCATGTGGGAAAACATCCAGCGCCATCTCGACCGGATGTTCAAAGACACCGGCCATCGCAATGCCTACTTCCCGCTACTGATCCCGCTCGGTTATTTCGAGAAGGAAGCCGCCCACGTCGAAGGGTTCGCCAAAGAATGCGCCGTAGTCACTCATCATCGCCTTGAGATCGGTCCGGATGGGAAAATGCGTCCAGCTCCTTCCGCCGAACTCACCGAACCTCTGGTCATCCGGCCAACCTCAGAAACCATCATCGGCGCTAGCTTCTCCCGCTGGGTCCAGTCCTATCGCGATCTACCTGTCCTGATCAATCAATGGTGCAATGTCCTGCGCTGGGAAATGCGCACCCGTCTCTTCCTTCGGACCGCTGAATTTCTTTGGCAAGAAGGGCACACGGTTCATGAAACCGCGGAAGAAGCGGTTGCTGAGGCGAATCAGATGCTCCGGGTCTACCAAACTTTTTCCGAAGAATTCCTCGCCATTCCCGTTTATGCCGGTGAAAAGAGCGAGAGCGAACGGTTCCCCGGTGCTGTCAACACGCTAACCGTTGAAGCCATGATGCAAGACCGCAAAGCCGTTCAAGCCGGTACCTCCCATTTCCTTGGCCAAAACTTCGCTAAGGCCTCGAATATCCGTTACCTGTCGCGCGAGGGTACCCAGGAATACGGTTGGACTACCAGCTGGGGCGCCAGCACCCGGTTAGTCGGAACCGTCATCATGACTCATGGCGACGACGACGGTGTTATCTTGCCTCCGCGGATCGCCCCCAGTCAGGTGGTCATTTTACCCGTGATCCAAAAAACCGAGCATCGCTCTGTCGTCCTGGAGGCCGCCGACGACCTGGCTGCCGAGATTCGTAACCAGCTTTACGCCAGCGAACCGGTTACAGTCGAAGTGGATAAACGTGACGTTGGCGGCGGTGTCAAAAATTGGGATTGGATTAAACGCGGCGTCCCTATCCGGCTCGAGCTCGGCCCTCGCGATCTGGAAAAAGGCACGGTCGCCATTGCCCGGCGCGACCGACCCATCAAAGAGAAAGCCTTTAAACCGGTTGAAGAAGTGGTTAAAGGAATCCCCGGCATTTTATCAGAGATCCAGGCCGGCCTCTATCAGCGCGCCAAAGAGCTCCGTGACCAACACACGGTCAAAATCGACTCCAAAGTCGACTTCTACGATTTCTTCACCCCAAAGAACGCTGAACGCCCAGAGATCCACGGCGGCTTCGCCTTTGCCCATTGGTCCGGTGACCCCGCGGTCGAAACTCAGATCAAAGAAGACCTGAAGGTCACGATCCGCTGCATCCCAACCGATCCCGCCTTCAAAGACGAGACCCCTGGCAAATGCATCTTCACCGGCGCCCCCAGCCCCCGCCGCGTCCTCTTCGGCAAAGCCTATTGAAGACTTAGTTCACCACAGAGACACAGAGGGCACAGAGGAAGTCTTAGGTCTATCTCTTGGCTCTCCCTACAAAGATCCGGCATTGGTAGCTCTGCGACCGGTTTTCAGGAGTGCGAACCGCCCTCGAGCGGGTGAGTCTCTGACACATCAGTAGCTTCAGTTTCCCAAACTCTGTGCCCTCTGTGGTGAAATCTCCTATTCGCGCAGCGTTATATCAAGCGAATCGCTACTTCCGTCGCCCACTTTTGCGGATCTTTCTCCACCGCCGGATCGGTTAAATAAATCTCCAACCGACACCCAAACCTGTCTCCTTCCGAGCTCTCCGTAACATCGGGCTTAAGTCCCTGTTCTTTAATCCAATCCAAGAGGGCGCCATTAGCCTCCCTAAGCTGCTCGTAAGGACCCTGACACACCAACGAAGCATACCTCCCCGCAGGAAGCACACCTGCTAAAACCCGGTCATCCCCTTTAACCGGACTCGCCATCGGAATCCCGAACTCGATCTCAAGGCCGCGTTCCATATCGATAACGTTATACTTGAAAAAAGGAGCACCTGCCGGTGCTAACCCGTGCCCAGCAGCCCATCCAAAAATCTCTCCCAAGAACTGCCCAGCCGCCTCCCCAATCTCCTTCATCGAAACCACCGATTTAACAGCCACATACGGTTGCTCACCGCGCTCAACGATCTTTGGCGAAGTAATCATCTGTTTACCTTTCTATTCTTTGCCTGCTCACTCACTCGACGAACAGGCCCATCACCCCGGGACAAAAATCACCCTCATTGCTCAGGCCGCTGTTAGCTGTGGCCGCGTCCCACCGCGTGAACCACTCCGTCCACTTTACCCCCCGTTTCACCCTCGGCGCCTTTCCACCTCTCACCTCTCACCAATCACTTCTCACCTCTCACAGTGCGCCGAGCCTTTAAGGCGAGGCGCACCAGTCCCACCAGCACGAGGCAATACAGATACACCAGCACCATCATCACACTGAAAAACAACCAATCCGGCACCGTGCTACCTCCCAAAATGCTGAACTGCCCGAAGCCAAGCTTCTCACAGATCACCGCCGCCGGTATCACCACTGCAAAGAATAACATGCCTACCAGAAACTCCGGAGGTTCAAAATACCGCCAAAAAATGCAGGTAAGGGAAGCCACCAGCAACGTCGGAACCGCAGCCCCGACCAAAGGAACCCAAAACCTCCTCGTCCGTCGGCTTCCACCCTCGGTGACCGCTGGCTGACCTCCCTTACCAACCCCAATCGTTTCTGTTCTCATACCGACGAGGATCACCCACTTTCATAGATATTTATAATCGATAAAAGAATCTCAAAAATCGACATTCTCGATATCAGAAACGACGGCCAGGCGCCACTCGATCACTCCACTCTTCCACCACCCCGCGAAGCGTTGTAAGCGCGAAGCGCTACCGCTTCGACACCCCCACCTGCACCGAAACCCGCACGGACACTTCCTGTTCTCCTGAAACTGTCTGGACGGGACGAGCCGCTGCCCGCAATCCCCCTTCGACCTTTGCCGCGAACTGCAGCGGTACCACGTTTTCTTCGCCTGCTACATTGATCGTCTCCACCTTTACCACGCGCAGCCCAGCGGCCTCCGCGATCGCATCGGCTCGAGCTAACGCCGTCTTAGTCGCCTCAATTCCCAAGTCGCGGCGCGCAGCATCGATCTCACTCTCGGATGGAGTGAACTGCGTTTGGCTGACCGTATTGGCGCCGTTTTCCAAACTCCCACTTAACACCGTCCCCAACTTATCCGCCGTCGTCCGGAAAGAAACATTGGCCGTCCCGGTATAACCCACAATCTTATCGGGTCCGTTAGGCGGAGACTCGACTTGCGGTTGAAAATTTACGTTCTCGGTCCGAAGCCGCTCTACACCTTGCTTGCGCAGATATTCGACCAACGTCTGTGATTTTTGCGCGAGCGAACTAGACACCGCATCACCATTACGCCCGTCCACCTGAATACCGAGGACCACATCCGCAGCCGTATTCGGCAACCGCTTCCGCGCCGTCGCCTCCAGATTAATCTTACCCTCCGGCGAGGGATTCGCCACCGGTGCAGCCGGACTAGGCGCCGGTGAAACCGGCTCCTCCGCTCGGGCCGCCCCAACAACCAATCCCAGTCCCAAAACCAAACCGAAAAATGCTCGCCCAACGCCGAATCGAACCGTTGGCATCCGCACAAACAAACGCTTGATAGAATTCATGTGAAACAAAAACAACTCCGCTAATCAAAACCCCACTCACACGAACCCCGTTGCAGAAAATCGTCTCCTCACACGAGGAACTAGTCCCATTCCACCGCGTCCACTCAGTCCACCAGGTCCACTCCGTCCACTAAGCGCTTCTCACCAGTCCCGCGCCACCAATCACCTCTCACTGGCGCGTAGCGCCCCCTATCCCTTTCACCGGAATCTCGATCAAATGCGGTTTCCCGGCCTTAACCGCTGCCTCAACCGCTCCACTAATTTCTCGGTGAGAACTCACCACCGTCGACCCCACCCCCATTGATTTCGCTAAGGACGGAAAATCGACTTTCGGCTGGCAAAGATCCATCGCCAGAAAGCCATGTTGATTCGAATTGTACTGGGTCTGGCTGACCATAAAATTCTTCAGGATGCCGTACTCGAGATTGTTCAACACCACATAGATCACCGGCGCATTCTCATGGACTGCACTCCAGAGCGCTTGCGGCGAATACATCGCTGATCCATCCCCAACCATACAGAGCACTGGCGCATGATCGTGCGCCAATGATACTCCGACCGCGGCCGGCATCCCCCAACCTAACCCGCCTCCTCGATTATGAAAATATTGGCGCCCACCGTTTGAGCGATGCATCGGCTGAGTAAACGGGTTCGCGCAAGGCGCTTCATCCACCAACAAGAACCCATCCGATAACGGACGTAACACCTCTCTGGCCGCAACAATCGGCGCGATGCTACCGCCACCATCGGCCGCAGCGTCTGCCTGATCCATCAGGCCGCGCCAAAGCGCATCCTTTTCTTTTTGGGCGATCTCGATGTTTTGTTTAACTGCCGCCGAAGACACCTTGAGCTCTAACTCATCGGCTAACACTTCTAACGTCGCCCTGACATTCCCAAAAACCCCAAGCTTAGGAGCATCGTTATATCCCAGATCGTTAGCATCCTCAGAGATATGATAAAACTCGATCGATTCAGGAATTGGATCCCTCATCGTATAAACGATCGAGATCAAACTCTTTCCACCTAACCCCAACAAACAATCGTATCGCCCTAGAATTTCTGAAATGCCCTTAGCAGTAGTCGGCAATGATCCTCGCCAGAACGGATCAGTCGAAGGATAATTGTTAACTGACGGCCAGGAAGCCCCGTACACCGGTGCCCCCAGCAGTTGTGCTACCCGCGCCGCCGCTTTTCCTAACCCGAGCTCAGCGATATCGTTTCCGGCTAGAATAACTGTCCGAAACCGCTCAAATTTCAAAAGCCCGGCCGCCAATTCTTTGACCCCAACACCAACACTGGAAAGTTCGATGCGGCTTGGCGGAAGCACCCGCGGCGAACCGACCTCATCCAAAATATTCATGGGCAATGACAAAAACACCGGCCCACGCGGCGGAGTCACCGAACTATGAAAAGCTCGGCGAAGTATCAGGGGTAAATCGTCCAACGAATTCGGCTCAAAACACCACTTAGCCGCCGGAGCTGCGATCTGCACGAGATCAGCTGCTAACAACGGATCCGCCAGAATATGCCGCAGATCTTGCTGACCCGCCGTGATCACCATCGGCACCCTGGCGATCTTCGCGTTCATGATCGCGCCCATCCCGTGCCCTAGGCCTCCGGAAGTATGCAGATTCACAAAAGCCGGTTTACCCGACGCCTGCGAATAGCCGTCGGCCATACTAACAACCGTCGCTTCTTGCAGCCCCCAGACGTAACGAAAGTCCGGATTAACAACTAGCGCATCGATCAGAGGAAGCTCAGTTGTACCCGGGTTCCCAAAAATGTATCTGGTCCCCTCCGAGCGTAAAATCTCGAGCAGAATCTCTGCCCCCCGCGTTTTCTGCGTTCCCATAAGAGCAGAGGTTAAACCACACGAAAAGCATGACAAATGAGAATAGCCGCAAAAAGGGACAAAAAGCGCAAAAGACAGACCGCAACGCAGATTTACGCACACAGGGTAGCCGTGGAGCGCTTCCGGACCAAACTATCCACCGCTCCGCAGCTCAACATCTCCTTTCATCTCCGGTTCGTCTGTCTTCTGTCCCATATCCATTCGCGGTCCCTTTTTTTGCGCTTTTTGTGCCTTTTTGCGGCTATTCCGAATTCTCCGCCTTGAACTCCTCGAACTTCTGCACCTCCTTACCTGGCGACGCACCATGTGCCGAATCCTAGCCATCTCAGGCAGCCTGAGAGCAGCATCGCTGAGCACCGCAGTGCTGACCGCTGCCTCCATGGTCGCGCCGCCGGGCAACGAGATCGTTTTTTACACCGGCCTCGCCGATCTCCCCGCTTTTAACCCAGACCTCGACACCGGCGAACCCCCACCGCCCGTGAAAACGTTGCGAAACGAAATCCGGGTCGCCGATGGATTACTAATCTCAACGCCGGAATACGCGCGCGGTTTACCCGGCTCTTTAAAAAATGCACTGGATTGGCTCGTCAGCAGCTCCGAGTTCCCGGAAAAACCGGTCGCTGTAATCCACACATCACCGCGCTCTGTCGAAGCCCAAGCCCAACTACGGCTGGTCCTGACGACCATGTCCGCTCGCTTGATCGATGAAGCTTCCATCACTTTACCCTTGCTCGGCAATAACCTGGATCCCGATCAAATCGCTTCTGATCCCGCTTTCGCAGGCCCCCTCCGCATGGCTCTAGCCAATTTCGTGGCCGCAATCAGCTCCATTCGCAGATAACCACCGACAACCCCACCTTTCACCAATCACTTTTCACTTTTCACTTTTCACCTTTCACTGCGAAGCGCCGTAAGCGCTTCGCCACCTCCCCCGGCCGCTCCCGCTGCACAAAATGCCCCACTCCAGCTAACTCGACCCGTTCTAGCCCGGCCGAATAGACCTTCGAACTGCCACGTGAACTCTCCGGCAAATTACAAGCGTCACTCGTCCCGCATATAAAGACGGCCGGCACCGGAATCGGCGGCGTATCCCGCAATTTCGTCTCCTGCAACTCGTACAAAGGGCTGCTCGGCGCTGCATCCCAAAGATGCCGATAATAATGAGTCACGGTATCCACGAACTGCTCGTTCTGGAAGCTCGGCAGAATCGCTGCAAACTCGTCCGCATTAAACCGCCAATCTGGCGACCAGACTCGCCACAGATACTCACAAACGCTCGCCCGATCCTGTTCCAGGGCCTGCCGGCCGGCCGCGGTATGGAACCACCATTGATACCAAAACACATGCGCTTGACGTAGCCGCACCTCAGGATCGTCCACCGCACTTCCATAACCCGTCGCCAAAACGAGTAGCCCGGCCACGCGTTCCGGCGCCAGAATGGCAACCGCGTGCGCCGCCCGGCTACCCCAATCCTGACCCACTAAGGCAAACCGTTCGATCCCAAGCCCATCAGCCAAATCCAACACATCTTGCGCTAGCGCAGCCACCTGGCCGCTATGCGCAGCGATAGCAGTTACCCGGCTCGGCCCAAACCCGCGCTGAAACGGCCGCACCAATCGTAAGGGCACCCCTTCGAGCTCACCGACCACTCGATCCCACGTATGCGCATCGTCAGGAAACCCATGCAAGAACAAGACCGGAAACCCATCGCTTTGACCGCTCTCCAGGTACCCAATCTCTGCCACCGCTGTCCTTACGATCTTCATAAAGCAGGCTCACCCGAAGCCGTGGGCCCTGCAACCTAAGGAGCTAGGAGCTAGAGCTAGGAGCGCCGCCGCCGTCGTCCCTTCGTCGTCGCCCTCGTCCTCGAAATTTCAGCAGCCGAGTCCCCTTCGCCCCGTCGCCGTCTCGCCCATTCGCCCTTTTCACCAATCACCAATCACCTTTCACTTTTCACCTACCCCCCCTGCCCATCGCCCTCACCATTTGTCGTGCGTTTCGCTCGGCTATCGGCTATTGGCTATCGGCTATGGCTTCGCGCTGTAAGCGCAAAGCCGCCCCATGCGCTCTGCTCTCCTCTCAGCATTCCTGGCTCTGTCGTTTCTCCGAGCTTTCGGTGCCGACTTATCCAGCCTATCCATCGACCAGCTCAGGAACGGCATAGAAAACCAACATCCGGCCGCTTTTTACATTCTGGCGCAGAAGCTTTTCACCGCTGGCCAAAAAGACGACGCGGTTTTTTGGTTTTACGCAGGTCAGCTCCGTTATCGCGTCTACCTCTTAGTGAACAAGGATAAGCTAGACCCCAGCGGTGATCCCGCGCTCTTCGCCTCGTTATCAGAAGACGTAGGTCGCCCAATTAACGAATACGCGTTTGGCGATATTCCGCAGCTCGCCAAAACCATCGACGCAGTGATTGCTTGGGATCATTCCCATACGAATGCTCTGACTCCCCGCGACAAATATGAATCGCAATACGACCAAATCGTAGCCGGCCTGACCCAAATGCGTGACCAGGTCCTTAAACAAGGTGACTCCATCCGCAAAACCAGGACCGCCAACGGCCTGCAAAACCGGAATTAAAAGAGCGGTTTACCAACCACCGAACCGAAGACGACAGCGCGTTCCCAAACCAGCGGCCCACTCTGTCCACTTCCTCCGCTTCGTCCCTCCCAAGCCCTTTCACCTTTCACTCCTCCCTTCTCCCTTTTCACGCGCAGCGCCCACATGCCTCACGATGTCTTCATCAGCCACTCCAGCAAAGACCGGCTAACCGCTAATGCGGTTTGCAACCGTCTGGAGTCGGCCGGAATTCGATGCTGGGTCGCTCCCCGAGACATCATCCCAGGCGAAGGCTGGTCTGAAGCCATTATGCGGGGGATCGACGGAGCCAAGGTCATGGTGTTGGTCTTCTCCGAAAACGCCAACACCTCAGCTCACGTCCGCAGGGAAGTCGCTCACGCCTGCGACCACGAAATTACCGTCATCCCGCTGCGTATCCGGGACGTAATTCCAAAGCAAGGTCTAAAATATTATCTCGATGAGCTCCACTGGCTCGATGCCTTGACGCCACCGTTGGCTAGCCATCTGGAAACGCTCACCACCAGAGTTAAGAACATCCTCAATGGCGAACAAAATGCCGAAGTCCGGACTCCGCTCGATAAAAGCGTTGCGCCATCGTCGCCCTCCAAACCGCGGATCGTCTCTCCTCTGAAGTTGGCTGTTGCCGGCGCACTTGCCTTGGTGATCGCAGCGGGTAGCATTATTTTCTGGCTCCAACCAAAGAGCAGCGAAAAGCCCGGCACGCCGGCTCAAGTCGCTTCGCCAAATAACACGGTTCCGTCACTTGTCACATTTCCTGACGGCATTCAGGTGAAGTTAGGAGGACAACAAACTCTGCTGAACGACCAGGACCTAGGTCTTCGTGACATCGCCGGGAAAGGAGTTGCCGTGATCGAAAACGAACCCTCTAAGGTTCGAGTCTTGTTTCAGGCCATGAACGAAACCTATCTGGTGACTGGCACTGATTTCCAGCATCTAACCTCGGCCAGTAAAGTCCTAGGCTCCGGCGACCACGGAGAATTCGACAACGCGGGCGCCGGAGTGGCCAGCGTCATCCGGTTCGACCAGAATTTGTACGCCTTTTACGAGGGACGCGACACCGAAGGAGACCTACCCGAAAACGGGCAAGCCGCTTTTAGAGGGATGTATTGCGGCATCGGCCTAGCCGAATCAATCAACGACGGAACTACCTGGACGAAAAAAGGCGAAATAATTCGCAGCGCAAAACCGAAAGACTGGAGTGATTGGTCCGGTCAAAGTGTACGCGGCGTCGGCACACCTTCCGCGTTGATCGATGCCACGAACACCTACGTCTATCTTTACTACGTCGAATTTTCCGGCCTCAAAAACGGCATCCAAGGGATCTGTTTAGCTCGTGCACCATTAAACAAAGGCGCGCCCTTACCCGACAACTGGCAAAAATTTTACCTGGACGCTTTCAATGAACCCGGACTAGGCGGCAAAGAAACACCGATAATCGACGGCTCAGCCATAAAAGCCGGAGCCATGTATCCCCACGCGACCTTTTCCAAAGCGCTCAACAAATACATTCTGACCTTTAACTTCAGTCGGATCGCCGAGGCACGACAAGAAGCAGCGCTAAGCAAAAGCGGTATCTATATCGCCCTTTCCGACGACGGTATCCACTGGCCAACTCCCGTAAAACTGATCACCACCTACTCCCAACGAGTCCTAGGGCTTTCCATCGCCATTGAATCCACCCTCGTTCTCGACACCCCAGACAGCCTAACCGGTTGGCTCCTCTATGCTTACACCCCCAAATACACCAGTAACGCGTCCATCCCCGGCGCCCCCCTTCACCTAGCCGGCCGCCGCATCGAGTTCGCGAAACACTAGTTGGAGCGCTCCCTCACTCTCGTCCTCCGACTTGTCCGACGAAGCCTTGGCGAAGGAGGCTGCAAGGCCAAAGGGGTCACCACCCACCTGGCCTTTTTACTGCTTCGGCTACCCGTCCCATCTCCACCCCGTCCACTAAGTCTACTACGTCCACAAAGTCCACTCGCAGCCCACGCCCGCCCTATCTGCGTAAATCTGCAGCTTGCCCGCCATAGCCTCGCGCGACGGCCGGTTCATCTTCGGTTCGTTTTTTTCGCGTTCATTCGCGGTCCTTGTTCGTGTCCATTCGCGGTTCGTCTTATTCGCGCCTTTCTTGACCCGCGAAGTGCTTTGGCGAAGTAGGTTGCGGCTATTCGTTTCGCAACCCCTACGCCTTCACCGCCCCAAACGACAGCCCTCGCGCCAGATACCGCTGCACCACCAGCGACAACAACACCGGAGGCGCAATCGCCAGGATCGTATTCACCGCCGCGAAATTGAACCGGATCCCCTGCGTATCCCGCGAAGCCAAAATGAACGCCGGCATCGTAACCGCATTTTGGGTGGTAATCGCCGAAGCGAACAACGCTTCATTCCAACAAAACGCAAACACGATGAAAGCCGTGACAATCAATCCATCCAAAGAGAGCGGCAACGCGATCATCCAAAAAACCTGCCACAGCGTAGCTCCTTCAATTCGAGCCGCCTCCTCCACTTCCTTGCTAACGTCACGGAAAATGTCCCGCATGATGATGATACAGAAATTCAGGTTGAACGTGATGTAGAGCAGGATCAACCCGGCCCGGGTATCAATCAGCCCGGTCGTTGCTAATAGGATATAAAACGGCGAAAGCACCACCACCGGAGGCAAAAGCCGTTGGGACAAAAACCAGAGGGCCATATCCTTGCTGCTCACATGCCTGAAATCGAACCGGGCGAGACTGTACGCAGCCGGGGTCCCGATCAACAACACCAGAATCGTAGAGGTCAACCCAACCAGCGCGCTATTGCCCAGGCATTTCTGAAGCTGCGGATCACACAAGACCTTGATCCACATATCCAACCTCGGCGTGAACTGCAGAAATGGGATAATCGCCCCTGGCCTGAATATATCCGCGTCGCTTTTAAGTGAGTTATCGACCGCCCACAGGAACGGGATCATCACCCAAATCGCCGCCAACCCAGCGATCGTGATCACAA
>JAFAZK010000140.1 GCA_019239825.1 Verrucomicrobiota bacterium
CGACTGCGTAAACACTGGGAGCGGACATCCAGGCATCGACCCAGCCAGTGCTTTGGGTGGCTCCCGGTTGATCGCCGATGTAGAATGGGTTTCGCAGGTCTTTCAGTATCTTGGCGCGAGCGGCATCGTCTGTGGCGGTGGTGTAGCTGGCAAGTGGTGATTCGACTTTAATGAGCCGGCCGCCAACGGTCTTGTTCAGTTTTTCCCAAGCAGCTGGGTTCGGCCAAGCTGGATCGGAAGGGAGTACACGGGTGCCAGGCGATGGAGATGGCGAAGTGGCTCCAGCGGATCCCGTTAAATGCGGCCAGAGAGCGGATAAAATCGGGAGCGTAGAAAGGCGTTTGAGGAAGGATTTTCGGGTCATGGTGAGGTAAAAACAAACCGCGAATGAACACGAACGGAGAAAATCTCACGCAAAGACGCAAAGGCGCAAAGGTTAAGACGGACGAACCGCGGCTGAACCAGCCGTCGCGTAAGGTTATGGCGGCCGAGCTGCGGATTACGCGGATGGGGAGAATGTGGAACGGGCACACGGGAGAGGCGGCTTCAGGCGGGAACATCTTTTCTGTCGCGCATTCAGCGCTAAACGCTTTTTAAACGCCTAACCTAGGGCTCGCAGGCTCGCCCTAGGCTACAAATATTTCACCGCTACGCGGTTCGCGGACTGCCGCGTCCCGCGGCCGCGGGAAGGCAGCGCTCCACGTGGCGACCCCTATTCCCGTTCATTCGTGTCCATTCGCGGTCCCTTTTTCGCGGCTATTCTTACAGGGTTGGGATGAAACGCATTTTTTGGAATTGGGTGAAGAGGCGGAACAGCATTTCTTCGGTGTCGACCCATTCGAGGAAACCGTATCGGCGAGATTTGGTGGTGTCGGACATGATGTCGTATTCGATGTTAAAGATGGCTTCGCCGAAGGGCCAGGAGACGGCTTGTTCGAAGGTGTAATCGAGTAGCCCGTGCTTCTTAACGAGGCTTTGCCAAAGCGTGGCTTTGTCCGACATGAAAAGGGTTAATGGGAGACGTTGCGGCGGCGCGTAATCCATCTTGAAATAGGCGGCCAGCCGCGGCCACAGATTGGTCCAACGATTGAAATCGCCGTTCGTGATATTGAAGGCTTCGCCGTTACATTGATCGTTTTCGCCGGCCCAGACGACGGCTTTGGCTAACAACTCGGCATCGGTCATCTCCATGATGATGTTATGTGCTTTGGTGGTGCCAGGGAACCGGAGAGGTAATCCCATCTCTTTACAAAGTGCTGCGTATACCGCGAGAACGGTGGCCATGTTCATGGGGTTACCCACGGCGAATCCACAGATGGAAGAAGGACGAAGGGCTGACCAAGACCAGGATTTTCCGGTCGATTGGCTTTTTAGATAATCTTCCTGATCATAATAAAAATTGGGCGGCATGTGTCGGTAGTCGTCTTCTCTAGCCGGGGTTTTGTAGGGGCCGAGATGCGCTCCGTACCATTTGGCGCCTTCTAACAGGACGACTTTTCGAAGCTGTTTTGATTTGCGTTCGACGGTTTCAACCAAGTTTGTGAGCATGGCTAGATTAGGTCCTACCTCATCAAAAACGTTGGTTCCCCAGTAAAGCGCCGAGTAAAAGATGTGGGTTACATCGCTGATATCATTCAGCTTGGCTTCAACCGCGGAACGGTCTGTAAGGTCGACCGCGATGTATTTTGCCGAAGTCTGAAATTCCGGGTTTCTCCGGGATAGTCCGATTACTTCCCAATCACCCAATGAAACCAAGTGATTAACAAGGGTTCGACCGGTAACGCCGAGCGCTCCGGCCACCAGGGCCTTTTTCATGGGAAGAGAATGTCACGCAAGGGGCGAGGGCGGAAGGTGAAAAGTGAAAGACCAACCGCGAATGGACACGAAAGGAGAACCGCGAATGGACACGAAATGAGAACCACGAATGGACGCGAAAGGGGGAGGTGAAAAGTGAAAGATGAAAGTGATTGCGAGTGCACGAAACCTAGTGGACGGGGTCGTGACGTGGCTCTTTATCTGCGTGAATCTGCAGCTTGCCCGACATAGTCCCGCGCCTGCGGGACGACGGCGGGTCTATCTGCGGTTGGTATTCGTCTTCGCGTTTAATCGCGGTTCTTAATCGCGGTCCGTTTGGCGTAGACGATGGCGCCGCCCATGTGGCCAGTTCTGAGGGTCTCATGCATGAGGTCGTAGAAATTGGAGGCGTATTCCCAGGTCTCAATGCCGCATTCTTCGATCAGTTTAGTGCGCAGTTCACGGATGCGATCGGAGAAGGTTTTGTACCAACGGATGTAATCGGCCGTTATATCTTGGACGGTGTCGAGCTCCCAGCTGGTTTCATTGAGGAGGGCGCTAATGGTAGACAAGATTAGTGGATGCCAATCTAGCAGTTCTACATGTCGACCTAGTGCGGATTCTTTAAAGGTGCCGGGATCGGTATATTCGAAGATTGCGAGCTTTGTACCGGGTTTAGCGTTGTGCGCAAAAGCGCGGAGTGCAGCCGGTTGGTCGCCGAAGGCGTAAAATGAGTTGAAGCAACAAATGATGTCGAATTTGGCGGTGCCGATGCGGTCGGCTTGTTCTACCGGGCACACATCGAAGGTGACATCAGGATAGACGTCGCGAGCGCGGTGAATCGATTCTCCTTCGATATCGATCCCGGTGACTTTACCCCAACCGGCCCGCTGAATATAAGCGGCAGTGCCGCCGCGGCCGCAGCCGGCATCGAGTACTTGCTGGGTCGGGTTTTTAGGCAACCGATTCCAGACCAGGTCGATTGATTCGGTTTCGCCGGCATGGGCATAGTCGCCGCCACGGGCGAGGGCGAGGAGACGTTTTCCTTGGAAAGAATTTAGGCGCATTTGGGGGCCGCTTCGCGCGTGAGAAGTGAGAGGTGAAAAGTGGAAGGTGATTGGTGGGGAATCGGGAGGTTAGCAGACGCGCGGAAGGATGGGAAGAGTGGACGGAGTGGACCTAGTGGACAGGGTGGACTTAGTGGACGGACCGGTCGAGGGGACGCTTCATCTGCGTCAGTCGGCGCTTATTTCGATTACGCTTTGACGGCGGCGATTAGGAGGAAGGGGGGACGGCGGGATTGATCCTGGACGTCGGGGTCGGTTGTGTCGAGGGATGGTTTGGGTTCCTCTAGCCTTTTTATCAGGAAATGGGAGTCGATCAGGGTGTTAACATAGGTCGCGATGGTCCTATGATATTTGATGACGTTTTCTGTTAACCAGTTGGTTCGGCGGCGGCCTTCTGCCTGGTAGTTGTCTATGGGCCAATGTAAGCGTTCACCGGCTTCGCCGTGGAACCAGGATTGGGCTGGGAGTGTGGTGAAGATGGGGTGTTCGACTGAGAATAGGAAGACGCCGTTTGGGGCTAGGCAGTGATGAACTTTGCGGCAGACAAGCTCGAATTGTTCGACGTAATGAAGGGCGAGCGAGCTGATGACGACGTCGAATTGGTTGGCGGGGAAATCGATGTCTTCGATTGCGCATCGGTGATACTCGATACCGGGGCTGTGAGTGGTTCTGCGAGCGCGTTCTAGCATTTTCTCGGATAGATCGATCCCGATCACCGTGCGGGCGCCGTGTTCTTGTGCGTAATGGCAATGCCAGCCGAACCCACAGCCTAAGTCGAGTACCCGTTTATCCCGGAGATCAGGTAGAAGAGCGCGGAAAGCGGTCCATTCGAGACCGGCCGCCAGGCCGTAGATGGAGCGAGGCAACCGGCCGTATGCCGCAAAGAATTCGGGTTCGTCGTATTTGTTCTGCTTCATAACCGCGAATGGACGCGAATAAAGGCGAAGGAAAATCTCACGCAAAGACGCAAAGGTTAAACCGGCCATGGATTAGCCGCAAAAAGGCACGACCTGCTTCGCCAGGGCGCTTCGTAGGTCAAGAAAAGCACAAAAAAAAGACCACGAATGGACGCGAAGACAGACGGATGCGGATGGACGCAGATGGAGATCCAGAGCAGTCGTGCAACCTAG
>JAFAZK010000192.1 GCA_019239825.1 Verrucomicrobiota bacterium
CGCATCATTATTAAACTGAGAAGCAGCAGATGCCATTCGGCGGGAAGTGAGAGGTGACTAGTGATTAGTGAGAGGTGAGAGGTGAGAAACGGCCAACATCGTCCTCGTGCTCGAAACGGGGGTAAGGGAGTGTAGCAGGGCTTTCAATCGTCTTCATTTCTAGGATTTGCCTGGCGTTCTTTCGACGAATGTCATTTAGCTGAAATTAGCCAGCACCTCGGCGAGATGCAGCGCCTTCATTTTTGAACCGGAACGTTTCAGCAAACCTTCCAGGTGCATCAGACAACTGGAATCGTTCGAAATCAGATAGTCGACTCCGGTCTTCGTCGCCAAGCCGCATTTGGTTTCTCCCATCGCGGTGGAGATCATCGGAAATTTAACTGCGAACAGGCCGCCGAAGCCACAGCAGGTTGTCGTATCTTCCATCTCAATCAAGGTCAGGTCTTTGACCTGCTGCAATAACGCCCGCGGCTGAGTGCGCACACCCAGTTCGCGCATTCCATGACAGCCATCATGAAATGTCGCCGATGCCTGGAACTGACTGCCCAAATTGGTCACTCCCAGTTTATCAACCAGAAACTCGGAAAATTCGTAAGTTCGTTGAGCGAGTTGATTGACGGTCTCGGCCTCTTGGCTGCCGGCAAACAATTCCCGATAAAAAACTCTGATCATGGTCGCACATGAGCCCGATGGAACTACCACCACTTCCTTCTCGGACAAACGCTCCACGACCTTGCTGGCGACCTGCTTTGCCTCCGGCCAGTAACCCGCGTTAAACGCGGGTTGTCCGCAACAAACCACGGCCTCATCAAAGTCGACGTCATGTCCCAAATGCTCTAATACCCGGACAACGCTGAGACCGACTTGAGGATAAAACAGGTCGATATAGCAAGGTATGAATAGGGAGATTTTCACCGCAGGAACGCTTCCGGCAGGCCACCATCCACGGCGATGATCTGTCCTGTCGTCTTCGCTAACCGGCCGGACAACAAAAGAAAATAGGCTTCGGCTTGGTCCTTCGGCAAGATCGGCTCCCTTAATAGACTGCGTTCGGCATAGAATCGAGAGAGCTTATTGACCAACGAATCGGTCGACTCATCTTCAGAGAACGGTACCTGATACTTGCTTAAGGAAGAGACGACCCGGTCCCGCGGAAACATCGTGCTCCCCTGCACCACCGTCGCCGGGGCCACTGCATTTACCCGACCGAGCGGCGCTAGTTCGATCGCCAGCTCTCTGACCAAATGGTTCAACGCGGACTTGCTAACGTCGTAAGCAAAACTGCCCTTCTTTGAGACAACCGCGTTGGCGCTGGAAGTTAATACGACTGAGCCGGGTAGCTTTTGATCTCTCAAGATTTTGCCAAATTCATCCGCGACCACATACGATCCGGTCACATTAACATCGAGGGTGAATCGGAACTTTTCATCGGGAATACGACCGGCGCTGTCTGGCGGCACAAAAACTCCGGCTGTAACCACCAAATCGTCAACCCCGCCGTACGCTAGCACCGATCGTTTAAGAAGGTTACGTGCCTTCTCCCGATTGGTAATATCCGCCGACACGCCCACGGCCGGACCGCACCGCGATATTCCCGAGCCGGCTACGCCGATCCCCTCTCCTAGTTTTTTCGTGATTTCATCGGCGGTCCCAGCGGCGGCTTCCGCGGAAAGGTCTGCCGAAACCACCTGCGCGCCCTCTCCGGCAACTCGATGCGCTAATTCCTTGCCGATACCGCTGCCGGCTCCCACCACCAATATCACCCGCCGCGCTAACTCTTTCTCCGGAGGCATCCGGCGGAGTTTGGCCTCCTCCAGTTGCCAATATTCGATATCGAAAGCTTCCTGGACCGGTAAAGCGATATACGAACTGATCGCTTCCGATCCCCGCATAACTTCGATGGCGCAATTATAAAATTCCGCCGTGACCCGGGACTCACTTTTATCCTTACCCCAAGCGATCAGGCCAAGCCCGGGAATCAAAACCACAGTCGGATTGGGATCGCGAATTGGTGGTGAATCGTCGTGTCGGCACTCCCGATAATATCGTTCGTAATGTCCCCGGTAGGTTCCTAATCCCAACTCCAGCAACGATCTTAGGCGTTCGACATCCTTCGAGAACGGATCCCAATCGACATAAAGCGGTTGGATCTTCGTTCGGAGGAAATGGTCGGGGCAAGAAGTTCCCAAAGCAGCCAACCGGCTAGCGTCCTGACTGTTGACGAAACGCAGAACGTTCTCGTCATATTGCAGCGTTGCCACCAAACGTTTTGTTCGCCCGATTTGACCACGCAACCATGGCAGCAGCGCGAAGAGGATCTCTTCTCGATCCGCGTCGGAAACCCCAGAATATTTCTGGCCTCCAAAAGTCTTATCCCCTTTATCTCGGGAGGCGATGTATTCCGCGGCCCGCTCGATCAAGCTCAAGGAAAGCTCGTAGCACTCTTTGTCATCGTCGGCCCAATTGATCAAACCGTGCTGCCCCAGAATCGCTCCTTTTGCTTTCGGATACTGCTGACACATGGCGTGCAGTTTCAGCCCCAGATCGAACCCAGGCCGTTGCCACGGCAACCAAAATACGTCGTCGCCGTAAATCTCTTTGGTCAGCTTTTCGCCGTCCTTCGCCGCGGCGACCGAGATCACGGCATTAGGATGGGTGTGATCGACATGCGGGTATGGAACAAACCCATGCAACGGCGTATCAATCGAGGCGGCGCGCGGATTCAGGTTGAACGTGCAGTGCGGGTACGCGGCAACCATCGAATCTTCCACTTCCGTCTTAAGCCCCCTGTTTGGCGAAGCCTCATAAACCGCCCGTAACCGTTCCAGGCCTCGCATATAAAGACTGGAGAAATTCTCCTTTTTCGAGGTTCGCAAATCACCCCCTGAACCCTTGACCCAGAGCACCTCGACCTTTTCGCCAGTCAACGGATCGGTCTGTTGCAACTTGGACGAAGTATTGCCGCCGCCCGTGTTCGTGATTCGCTGATCCGAACCCAAAAGATTTGACCTGTAAATCAGGCGTTCGACCGGATCCAAAGCGGTGGCCTTAGCGTCATCCCACAAGTAATCAACAAAACGTGTCTTCATTTAGTTAAACTTTCGTATCTTTGCAGCGCATCGGCCCAAGGCCCGGCGTCCTCGGGCTCGAACTCCTCGATCGTGTAAGAGTTACGAATCACTTCTCGTAAATCTTTCAAGGACCCAAGTTCACCGGAAGCCACAGCTTGGATCAAAATATTTCCCAACGCCGTTGCTTCCACCGGTCCCGCTGTCACCAGCATACCCGCGGCGCTTGCAGTTAAGCGGTTCAGGAGACGGTTTTGACTGCCTCCTCCCACCACGTGTAACACCTTAATCTCAATACCCAACATTTGCTCCAGCTGAGCAAGCTGAGAAGCATAGCTCAACGCCAGGCTCTCCAGGATGCAACGAGCTAACGCTCCTGGCGTCTCCGGAATCGCTTGGCCGGTTCGCCGGCAAAAATTTTGCACCTTTGCAATCATGTTGCCGGGTTTCAGGAACTCCGGTTCGTTCGGATGAATTATCGAAACCAAGGCGGGCGCATTCTCGGCTTCTTTAACTAGAGCCGGATAATCGATATCAGCGCCGTTTTGAACCATTTCCCGGCGCGTCTCCTGAAGGATCCAGAGGCCGAGAATATTCCTTAAAAAACGGACGGTCCTCTCGAAACCGAGTTCATTGGTGTAATTATTCGAGAGACATGCTTCCCCCAGAAAAGGCTTCATCAGCTCGACGCCGAGCAATGACCAAGTACCCGAGCTAAGGTACGCCCAGTTCTCTCCTTTTGCGGGGACGGCCGCCACCGCCGCACCGGTGTCATGCGAACAAGTCGCAAAAATTGGGAATGATTTGAGGTTAAGCCGCCCTGCCAATTCTGCACTCAACGCTCCAATCCTAGTTCCAGAATCAACCACTGGGGCAAAGACTCTTTCAGGCAACCCCAACAAATCGATGAGACGCCCGGACCAGCGGTTTTCGGTCGGGCTAAAGAGCTGCGACGTACTGACGTAGCTTCTTTCCACGCTCGCTTCTTGGCACAACAAAAAGTGGACGTAATCGGCAATGCCCAGGAAATGCTTAGCTATTTCAACCAATGGGCGCCGATTCAGGGCATCATCATAAAGTTGATACAACGTATTGATCTGCATGAACTGAACACCAGTCTCGCTGAAGATCAGGTCTTTGCCCGCCAGCTTCATGAAGTTCGGGAACGTTGTATCGGTCCGCGCGTCGCGATAATGAAATGGCAGACCCAGAAGCGGTTCTTTCTCCGAGAAATAAGCGTAATCGACGCCCCAGGCATCGACACTGAGCCCGTCTATCTCCTTCGTCTTTTTTCCGACGGCGCTGAGACCGTTCTGGATTTCGTCGTAGAACTTTAACAGGTTCCAGCGAAGGGACCCATTCACCACAGTTGGTCCAGTAGGGAAGCGATGGCATTCTTCCAATCGAACTTTACCATCCGCTACTTTTCCCAGTACGACTCGGCCGCTCTCGGCTCCGAGGTCGCAAGCGACATAATTCTTCGCGCTACTCATAGGGGGGATCGGTTAGAGACTTTACGGTTCAAAGGAGATGTGACTCAGCACGCGTACACTCATCAGCTGGAGCAGCCTTCCATGCAAGGGCGCCCTTACGCGCTCTCCCTTCCTGCTCGTGCTCGTCCTCTGCACGAAGGTTCTAGGCCTTCCCCAAAGTAATCAGCGGGTCAGTAATCAGAAACACCCTTTCCGAACCGATCACCGATTACCGATTACTGATTACTGATTACTGATTACTGATCAC